>JALZAN010000030.1 GCA_030948365.1 Pseudomonadota bacterium | reverse complement strand
AGTCGGCGGTGTACGGTCTTCGAGGAGCTTCGATGAAACGCATTTCAATTGTTTTTTCCGCGGTGCTTGCGCTTGCCCTCTGTTTTTCAGGCGCATGGGCGCAAAGCTCATCGACCGTGGGGGGAGTCACCAAACCTGCGCCTGGCGCCTGTCCAACCTGCGGCGTCGTTGAATCGGTGCGCTACGTCGAGCAAAAGGGAGCAGGAAGCGGTGTCGGAGCGATCGCCGGTGGAGTCCTCGGCGGCGTCCTCGGCCATCAGGTGGGCTCGGGCCGCGGCAATACCGCCGCGACCATCGTCGGCGCAGGGGCGGGCGCGTATGCCGGCAACGAGGTCGAGCGAAATGCCAAGAAGAAATCGTACTACGTCGTCGCGGTGCGGCTTGACGACGGCCGCCGGAGAACGATCACGCAGGGCGCGCGACCGGGAATCCACGAAGGAGACCGGGTGAAGATCGTCGGCGGAAACCGGCTCGCGCTGCTCGCCAACTGAACTTCCGAGGTCCGCTTGGTGCCGCTGACAAAGCTTCGCTCGCGGGTCGCCCACGGTTGACCTCTATTGGGAGTCCACCGGCTTGTTTGGCATTACAATGCGGCAAACATTTTGTAAAAACCCTTGAGGAGAATCCCATGGCATCGACCCACCGGGCGGCGCTGACGGCGGCGTTCGCAGCAGGACTTGCCCTGGCGCACGGCTCCGCGTCGGCGCAATTCAATCAGTTCTATTTCTTCGGCGACAGCCTTACCGACGCGGGCATTTATGGCGCGCGATTCACCGTCAATCCGGGCCTCGTTTGGGCGCAGGATTTGGGCGCCCGCTACGGGATCACTGTCACGCCGTCGACGCAAGGCGGGGTCGACTTCGCGCAAGGCGGCGCGCGCGTGACGCAACCCTCGCCGCTGATCCCCACCGGCGCGCCGCAACGCTCGCTGTCGGTGCAGGTTGACGAACTGCTGCGCGCGACGCCAACACTCAATCCCAATGCGGTGTATGCGGTCTGGATCGGCGCCAACGACATCCTGGTCAACGTTTCAGCGGCGGGCGCGGGTCTGCCTGCGGCGACGGTGCAGGCGAACGTCACGGCGGCCGCGACCGACACGCTGGCGCAGATTGCGCGGCTGCGCAACGCCGGAGCGACCCGGATCATGGTGTTCAACCTGCCGGACATCGGGCAGACTCCGCTCGGCAAATCGACCCCCACTGCCCCGTTCTCGGCGCTCTCCGCACTGTTCAATTCGACGCTGCAGGCGGGTCTCGCCTCGTTGAAGGTCGACGTCATTCCGATCAACGTATTCGGCTTCTTCAACGAAGTTATCGCCAATCCCGCCTCGTTCGGCCTAACCAACGCGACGACGCCCGCGTGTACCACGTCAAGCTCGCTCACCTGCACCACGGCAACCCTGGTAGCTCCCAATGCCGGGCAGACGTTTGTCTTCGCCGATGCGATTCACCCGACGCCGGCGGGACATCAGATCATCGCCGACTACGCCGCCTCGATCATCGAGGCTCCGCAAAAAATCGGCCTGCTCGGCGAGGCTCCGCTGCAGGTCGAGCAGGCGAACTTCCGGGCCATCGATGGGCGCATGTGGTCGGGGCTCAATACGCCGCGGCCGCAGAACAAGTTCGACGCGTATGCGGTATACGACTATGGCAATTTCGACCGTAGCAGCGATAACGGCAACAGCGACAGCACGCTCAATACCGTCATCGCCGGCGTGGACATGAAGATTTCCGATCAGATGCTCGCGGGGATCGCGTTCGGCTACTCCGAAGACAAGGGGTCGTTCGGCGACAATGGCGGCGGGTTCAAGCTCAACGAGGCATCGTTGACCGGATACGTGGGCTACGGATCGGGGCCGTGGTACGTGGCTGCAAGCGTCGGCGCGGGCGACCTGGACTTCCGCAATGTCCGCCGCACCTTTGCCCTTGGAGCGGGCAGCCGCACCGAAAGCGGCGACACACGCGGGACGCATGTGATGGGCCGCCTCTTCGGCGGATACTGGTTCAATACCTCTGCGACCTGGATCCATGGGCCGTTCGCGCGGGTAACCTACCAGCAAGCGAAGATCGACGGATACTCCGAGGCCGGAACGAGCAGCAGCGCGATGACATTCGACCGTCAAAAGCGCAATTCGCTCATGTCCAGCATCGGCTGGCAGGCGAGCGGAGCCTTCGGGTCGGTGCGCCCTTTCGGCCGCGTCACATGGGAAAAGGAATATAAAGATGACGACCGGAGCGTGCGCGCCGGCCTGGTGTCGATGCCGGGCAAATTTTCGGTCCCGGTATTCGGCAGCGACGACAGCTACGCCCTGTTCAACCTCGGCGCCAGCGCCGATCTGGGAAGCCAGGTGACCGGCTTTGTCAGCATCAGTGCGACCGCCGGCAAGGATGACGGCAACTATCGAGCGGTGACGGTCGGGCTGCGTCTTCCGCTTTAGCCGCCCGGGGGCAAGAAAGCCGCGCCAAGGCTCGGCATCCGTCTTCGGAAAGCCGCCTATGATCCGGAACCGGTTCGAGGCTTTCGCGGCGCGCGCGCAAACAAAAGGTCATAGAGCGGGCGCGGCAAGGCTCGCAACAAGCGTCCCACCCAAGCCATTTGCCACGGAAACACGTAGAAGCGCTGGCCGCGATCGATCGCGCGCACGACGAGCCGCGCCGCGTCATCGGGCGACAGCAAAAAAGGCATCGGATAAGGGTTTTTCTCGGTCATCGGCGTCGCGATGTATCCCGGACAGAGGGTGATCACGTCGACGCCGGACCCGACGAGCTCGACGCGCAGGCTCTCGAGATAGCTGATCGCCGCCGCCTTGGACGCAGAATAAGCGCCCGAGCCGGGAAGTCCCCTGAAGCCTGCGACGCTCGCCACGCCGACCAGCTTGCCGCGTTTCGCCGCCACCAAGGCCGACAGAAAAGGCTGGAAAGTATGGACCATGCCGAGGACATTAGTGTCCAGCACGGTGCGAAACGCCTCGTTGTCGTCCGCGTGCGCGGTCAGCGTTCCAATCGATACTCCCGCGTTGGCAATGACGACGTCAGGCGGCCCGTAGCGCGCGATGAAATCGCCGGCCGCCGCGCGCAGTGCAGCGGCATCGCGGACGTCGCCGGCGTACACGGCGCATGTGGCAGACAGCGTCGCGGCGAGTTGCTGTGAGGAATCGGTACGCCGCGCATAGAGCCCGAGCACCGCGGCGCCGTCGACTGCATAGCGCCGCGCCAATGCAGCGCCCAGACCGGAGGAGGCGCCGGTCAGAAAGACCTTCACCGGCGCCGCAGTCGGGGATAGCAGGCGAGCGCGGGGCGTATCAGCTGCCCGTGCGCTCCGCGCGCGCCTTGGTGATCAAGGCGTCGAGTGCCGCGGGCATGGCGCCGTGGCCGCCAATCCGATCCGAAGAGGTCAGAAATTTGCCATCGACGATCATCGTCGGCACCGCCTGCACGTTGTACTCCTGCGCTAGCACCAGCGCGCGCTTGAGTTTGCTGTCGATGCCGAATGAGCTGTAGATCTCGGCCGTCTTCGCCCGATCCAGCCCCTTGCTCGCCGCCCAATCGAAGAATGCCTTGTCCTGGTACAGCGGCACGCTGGCGACGTGCACCGCCTTGAATACCTCCGGCGACAGGCGCAGGCTTTCTCCCATCGCATCCAGCGTGTAATAGACCTTGGCCAGGGCTTTCCATCGATCCTGGAACATCACCGGCACGCGCACGAACTGCACGTCCGCAGGCATCGTCTTGGTCCAGTTCTGCAGAAACGGCTCGAGATCGCTGCAGTGCGGGCAGCCGTACGAGAAAAACTCGATGACCTCGATCTTCTTGCCCTTCTCCGCGGGCTGCGCGTTCTTCATCCTCGTGTAGTTCTTGCCCTCGACCAGGTCGACCGCGCTCGCACTGGACACAGCCAGCACCGCGAGTGCGCCGACGAAGACCATGGCAAATCTTTTCATTGCTGCTCCTGCAAAGTGGGATGCTACTTAACGCTCATTGGGTCGCGTCAGCTGACCGGAGTTCCGTCCGACAAGAACGCACGCGCCTCAGGGATTTTTGATCACCGCCGCGTCGAACCCCCCCTTGCCCAGATCGGCCTTGATCCGATTGAGCTCGTCGGCATTATCGTAGGGGCCGAGGCGCACGCGGTAGCGCACCGATTTGTCGGGAAGGGTCGCCGTCTGGACGGAGGCCTCCCATCCCGAGAGGGCGAGCCGCGCCTTTAGATTCTCGGCGTCGGTTTCGCTGGCGAAGGCCCCGGCCTGAAGCCACAAGCGATCGGCGATCTTGGTCTGGGTTTCAGGCGCCTTGGTCAGCTTGGGTTCCTCCGCGCCAGGCAGAATCTTGTAGAAGTCGAATCGCGGTTTGTCCGGCGTCGACGTCGACGGAACTGAATCCGGCTTGCCGTTGCGGCTGATTTCCTTGGCCGCGCCGGTCGTGGCGGGCGCGCCGGTGAGCCCCGATCGGCCAAGGAGGTATGCGATTGTCGCCGCCACGGCGAGCCCCAGCACGAGGCCCACGAAAATGCCCAGCAGCGTCCCGCCGTGCATCGCGTGAGCCGGGTGCCATCTACCGGATTTCCATTGCCGATCGTTCATCATGTCTTGGTCGATCACATTCTCGTCGGAGCGCTTACCCCGAGAATACTCAGCCCGTTGCGAATAACCTGCCCGGTCGCGATGACCAGCGCCAGCCTCGCCCGGCGCAACGCCTCGTCGTCCACCAGAAACTGCTCAGCATTATAGTAGCTGTGAAATTCCGCCGCCAATTCCTTCAGATAAAAGGTGATCAGGTGCGGCGCCAGCTCGCGCGCGGCCAAAGCGAGCTCGTCCGGATAGTCCGCGAGACGCCGCAGCAGCGCGATCTCGTATGCGCTCGAGAGCGGTGACAAATCCGCGTCGCGCAAGGCGTCGGCGGCTCCTTCGCGCGCGATCCCCGCTTTTTCCAGCACGCTGCAGACGCGGGCATGCGCATATTGCACGTAATAGACCGGGTTCTCCTCGCTTTGCGCGCGCGCAAGATCGATGTCGAAAGTCAGCTGCGAATCGGCCTTGCGCAGCAGAAAGAAGAAACGTACCGCGTCGCGACCGACTTCCTCGATGAGCTCGCGAAGCGTCAGCGACGTTCCGGCGCGCTTGCTCAGCTTGACTTCCTCGCCGCCGCGCATCACCAGGACCATCTGATGCAGCACGTAGTCGGGATAGCCTTGGGGTATGCCGCGGTCGAGCGCCTGCAACCCCGCGCGCACGCGGGACAGCGATCCGGCGTGGTCGGCGCCGAGCTCGGTAATGGCGCGGCCGTAGCCACGCTCCCATTTGCTCGCGTGATAGGCGATATCGGGGACGAAATAGGTGTAAGTCCCGTCCGACTTGCGCATCACTCGATCCTTGTCGTCGCCGTACTCGGTCGTCCTGAGCCACAGCGCGCTGTCCTGTTCGTACGTTCTGCCGGCGTCGATCAGCGCCCGGACCGTTTTGTCGACCAGGCCGTCGGTGTAAAGCGACGATTCGAGGAAATACTGATCGAAGCGGACGCCGAAGGCCGCAAGGTCGGCATCCTGTTCGGCGCGCATGACGTTAACCGCAAAGCCGCGGATCGCGTCCAGGTCGTCGCCCGCGCGATCGTGCGGATGTGCCGCGACGTAAGCGCCGGCGATCTCGCGCACGTATTCGCCCTGGTAGCCGTCGGCCGGAAATGGAACGCCGGCGCCATTCGCCTCGCGCACCCGAGCCTGCACCGACAGCGCGAGGTTCGCGATCTGCACCCCGGCATCGTTGTAATAGTATTCCCGGTGCACGCGGAAACCCTGCGACTCCACCAGGCGCGCGATGGCGTCGCCCACTGCCGCGGCACGTCCGTGGCCCACGTGCAAAGGCCCGGTGGGATTCGCGGAGACGAACTCGACAATCGCGCTTGCCGCCTGTTTGGTCGCGACGGACCCGTACGCTGGGCCATGCGCGAGGATTCGCGCGACCACCACCCGCCGCGCGGCGTCCGAGACAAAAATGTTGACAAAGCCCGCACCGGCTACTTCGGCCCTGGCGACCATTGGCGTGGGCTCGAGCGCCGCGATAAGCGCCTGAGCGAGCTCGCGCGGATTTCGCTTGAGCGCCTTGGCCAGCTGCAGGGCAACGTTGCTCGAATAATCGCCGTACCGCGCCTGTTTCGGGCGCTCGAGCGCAATCGTTGACGGGAGGTGTTCCGGCGCGATGCGCGCAAGGCCGGCAGACAGCCATTGCGCGAGCTGAGACTTGAGATCGGTCAAGGGATTCGCCGCGATCGGCGGCGGCACGACAAAGCGTTGGATTATAGCGCGGCGTCGACGACCAGCTCGAGCGCCTTCAGCCGAACCCGAGCGGGTCGACGTCGATGCTCCAGCGGACGCGCCGTTCTCCCGATTGCTCCAGCTCCGCGCGCCACACCGGAAGGAACGCCTGCAATGAGCGCCGATCCTTGGTCTGGACGAGCACTTGTCCGCGCTCCATGCCGGCGCGACGGGCGAGCCCGGCCGGCACCGCAGGATAAAGCTCACACCGGAAGGCGTGCGCGGCGAGGATGGCGCGGCCGCGCTCCGCTGCCGCATCCAGAAACGACATCAATACTTCCCGCGTTTTCGCTTCGGCGGCAAGGAGCGCCAAGTGCGAAAACGGCGGCAGGTCGAGATTTTTTCGTTCGGCGAGCAGCGTTTCGGCGTATCGCTCGTAGTCGTGCGCGATCAGCGCCCTGTAAAGGGGATGTTCGGGAAAGTCCGTTTGCACCACGACCTCGCCCGCGCAATCGCCGCGCCCGGCGCGGCCGGAAACCTGCTCCAGCAGCGCGAAGAGGCGCTCGGTGGCGCGGAACTCCGCGCTGTACAGCGCGTTGTCCGCGCCAAGAACGCCGACCAGCGTCAATCGCGGAAAGTCGTGACCCTTGGCGAGCATTTGCGTGCCGACCAGGATATCGACCTCGCCGGCCGCGATCGAATCGCGCATCTCGACGAAGGAGCCCTTTTTTCGCGTGCTGTCCCGATCGACGCGCACGATGCGAGCGTCGGGAAAAAGTCCTCTGATAGCGCGCTCGAGGCGCTGCGTCCCGAACCCCAGCGGAAGCAGATCCAGGTTTCCGCAATGGGGACACGCGGAAGGCAGCGCGGCCGCATGGCCGCAGTGATGGCAACGCAGCTTCGCATCATCGCGGTGAACCACCAGCCGCGCGCTGCATCGCGGACACATCGCCTTCCAGCCGCAGGCCGCGCACAGAAGCGACGGCGCAAAACCCCGCCGGTTGATGAACAGCAGCGCCTGTTCCTTCTTGGCGAGCCGTTGTCCGATCGCTTGTTGCAGTGCCGGCGTGATGCCTTCGATGTTGTCCGCGTCGCGGGTAGGCACCAGGCGCACGTCGGGCAGCGCGCTGTGCGCGGTGGCGCGCAGCGGCAGCTTGAGCCAGAGATACCGCCCGCGCTTCGCCTGCGCAAAGCTTTCCAGCGAGGGCGTGGCGCTGCCGAGCACGATGGGTACGGCTCGAAGCCGGGCTCGAAAAATGGCGACGTCGCGTGCCTGGTAGCGCACCCCCTCTTGCTGCTTGAATGAGGCATCGTGCTCCTCGTCGACGACGATGAGGCCCAAGCGCGGCATGGGGGTGAATACGGCGAGCCGCGTTCCGACCATGAGCTCGATCTCGCCACGCGCAGCCGCCAACCAGCGCGTCCTGCGCTCCGCGGGGGCGAGGCGGCTGTGCAGCGACGAGACGCGAATCGCCGGCAGCGACGCCGCGATGCGCTGCTCGAGCTGGGGCGTCAGATTGATTTCGGGCACCAGCAGAAGCGCCTGCCTGCCCAAGGCGATGACTCGCGCGGCAGCGGCAAGATAGACCTCCGTCTTGCCGCTGCCGGTCACGCCCTGGAGCAGAGACGGCCGGAACGCGAGCGGCTCGGCCACCGCCGCATTGGCCGCGAGTCGCTGCTCGGCATTCAGCGCAAATGCCGTCGCATCGCCCACGGCGAGATCGGTCATCGGCTCGACCCACCCCGCGCGCCGCCATTTCGCGAATGCACGCCAGAAGCCGGCGCCGTACGCGCGCAACTCGTCGGTGGAAGCGCCTCCGGCGGAGCGCAGCGCACCGATCGCATGATGGCCGGTCGTCCCTTCGCTCGGCGCTTCGCGTGTCAGCGCCGCGTGCCCCGCGGGCGTCAGGCGGTACGCGCGCGCTAGAGCAACGCGGCCGCGACTGCCATGCCCCAGCGGCGGAAGCAGTTGCGCAATACAGAGGCCGATCGGCTCCTGGTAGTAAGTCGACACGAAGTCGGCGAGATCCAGCAGATCGCCGGGCACGGGCGGAACGCTGGCCAGGACCTCGTCGACAGGCATCAGTCGCTCGAGCGGCACATCGCTCTTTTCGACGATGTCCACCGCGACGCCGTTCAAGCGCCGCCGGCCAAGGCGAACCGCCAACACGCTGCCACGCTCCGGCGCCAGACCGGCGGGCAGCCAATAATCGAACAACTGATGCGCGCCGACCGGGAGCGCGACGCGAGCGATTGCCACGATCAGTATCGCTCGACGAACCGGCAATAGTCACCGGCGACGCACCAGAACCACTGTGTCGCCGGCTGACTCATTACGTCAGTTTCAGCATTGCGTTCCAAGTTGTTCTTTTTCCAGTATTCGTTCGGCGCAGATGTGGATAAATCTGTGTGTAAGTTAACCGTCGCCCGATCCGATCGCATGCGGGTTCACGGCAGTTCGCCATGGCCCCGAAACAATGGCTAAAAAAACCCTAGAAAAGTCAATAAGATGCTATCGGCTTACTGGCGGCGAGGCCGCCGGCGTCGCCACTGTCGGTGAGCCGCGCCAAGATGTGCATAAGTGAAGCTTCTGGAACGGCTCTTGCCCGCATCGTCACTAGCGCGGAGAGCGAGTATTGGCGCGGGTTTTCGCCCGGCGCGGATCGCCTGGCACGTTCGCTGCGCGCTGCTTGCGGGATTCGGCATGGACCGTTTCGACCAGCACCGCGACATTTTCCGGAGGCGTTGAAGGCAGAATTCCATGCCCGAGGTTGAAGATGTGGCCGGGCCGCAAACCTGCGCTTCGAACCACGGCGAGCGCCGCCTCGCGGGTCGCTTCGGGTGTAGTCAGGAGGACCATCGGATCGAGATTGCCCTGCAACGCCACGCGCGCGCCAACCTGGCGGCGGGCGGCGCCGATGTCGGTGGTCCAATCCAGGCCGACGCCATCGCAGCCGCAGTCGGCGATGCTCTCCAGCCATTGTCCGCCGCCCTTGGTGAAAACAATGGTCGGAACGCCGCAGCCATGATCGCGAAGATGCTGCAAGACCGCTCTGATATATCCGAGCGAAAAGACCTCGTAGGCGCGCGACGTCAGCAAGCCGCCCCAGGTGTCGAAAATCATCAGCACGTCGGCGCCGTGCGCGGCCTGCTCGAGGAGATAGGCGCCGACGGACTCGGCATTAATCTTCAGGACACGATGCAGCAGATCGGGACGCGCGTAAAGCATGCGCCGCACCGTAGCGAAGTCGGCGCTGCCCGCGCCTTCGATCATGTAGCACGCGAGCGTGAAAGGGCTGCCGGCAAAACCGATCAGCGGCACGCTTCCGGCGAGCGCGCGCTTGATCGACGCCACCGCGTCGAAGACATAGCGCAGGCGAGACAGATCAGGCGCGCTTAAGCCCGCGATCGCGGCCTCCTCGACCAGCGGTCGCTCGAATCGCGGTCCTTCGCCCTCAGTGAACTTGAGGCCCAATCCCATCGCATCGGGAATGGTGAGAATGTCGGAGAACAGGATTGCCGCATCGAGCGGAAAGCGCGCCAAGGGTTGCAGCGTTACCTCGGTCGCCAGCGCCGCATCGGTGCATAGGGCCATGAAGCTGCCAGCACGCGCACGCACCGCGTTGTATTCGGGCAAATAGCGGCCGGCCTGGCGCATCAGCCACACGGGCGTGTGGTCGGCAGGCTCGCGCCTCAAGGCAAGCAATAGCGTGTTGTTTTTCACCGGAATCATCGGCGGGACGCGGCTAGCGACGCCGGCTTGCTGACTCAAGGAGCCGGCAACAAGGATCGGCCGCAAAGCCGTTGCAGAATCGCCAGAGGTGAGTTTTCGGGCTCGTAAAGCGCGGCGACGGGGACATGGATGGTCTGTTCCAGCATGTACTGTCCCGATATTGCGGCGTGCATCACCTGATCGGAGAAACAGAGCCAGGTTGTCCCGGGCTTGAATCGCACCACTTGCTGTCCGCAGGTCTTCTGGTAATCGAGATCGGCTTTGGCGCGGTCGTGAAGGCCCAGCATGAGGTGATCGTACTCGCTGCGTTCGCCTTTGGTGACGCGCAGAAGTGCCCACAGGGAGCGCGAACCGGGCAACGGACGGCGTATCCGCGGCAGAAACGTCCGCGCCACCGCCTCGAAGCTTTCGCCGACGCGCCAGACGCGATCCTCGGTCGGACTGACATTGGAGAATACGCGCAGAATGCGCTCGCCGTGGTTCGGTCGCGACGGAAAGGCATCGACGTGCAGCCGCGAATCGTCTTTTCGCCACGATACGGCGCGGCCGACCGCCGGTTGCGGGCGGAAGCTCGTACGCGCGCGCGTGACGTAGGCGGCGTAACGCGGGAAGAGCGCCCTGACCAGCTCGCCTGCATTGGCCGCGAAGCGGGCGATCATCCGCGCCAGCGCGGCGAGATCTTCGGCCGTCCCGGCGGCGCCCTTGACGGTTGCGCCGTCGAAGCTAATGTTCTTCGCCCGGCCATCGGCCCATCGCGGGGAAAGGAACCGTGTCTCGTCGGGACCGAGGCGAAAGCTCAAGTGCGGCAGCGTCAGGATGCCGCCGCCTTCGAGCGTGGCGACCGCCATCCGCTGCGCGTCAGGGGTAAGCAGCGGCTTCCAGCTCGCCAGATCGAGCGAGACAACGGTGGTCACTTGCTGCTCCTGTCTAGCGCGGCAACTCCGACGCGCCCATCAGGAATTCGTCGACCGCACGCGCGCACTGGCGTCCCTCGCGTATCGCCCAAACGACCAGCGACTGCCCGCGCCGGGTATCTCCCGCGGCGAAGACTTTCGGCGCCGAGGTCTGATAGTTTTCGGTGTCCGCTTTGACGTTTCCGCGCGCGTCGTAATCGAGGCCAAGCGAATCGAGCATTCCGCCATGGACCGGGTGCATGTAACCCATCGCGAACAGGACGAGATCGGCCTTGAGCACGAATTCGGTGTCGGGTACGTCGTGCAGCTTGCCGTCCCTGAATTCGACGCGGCTCGCCACCAGCGTCGAGACTTTTCCTCCGTCGCCCTTGAATGCCTTCGTCTGCACCGCCCAATCGCGCTCGCAGCCTTCCTCGTGCGACGACGATGTCCTGAGCTTCATCGGCCAGTACGGCCAGACCAGCGGCTTGTTCTCGCGCTCCGGGGGCTGCGGCAGCAGCTCGAACTGGGAGACCGACAACGCCCCCTGTCGGTTCGACGTTCCGACGCAATCGGAACCGGTATCGCCGCCGCCGATGACGACCACGTGCTTGCCCGACGCGGTGAGGGGCGGAACGTTGGAATCGCCGGCCACGCGCCGGTTCTGGAGCGGCAGGAAGTCCATCGCAAAGTGCACGCCGTCGAGCTCGCGTCCCGGCACATCCAGATCGCGCGGATGTTCCGATCCCGCGGTAATCACGACCGCATCGTATTCGTCCACCAGCGCCCGCACGTCGACGCCGTTCGGACCCGAATCGCCGACGTGCTGGTTGACCCGGAGTTCCACGCCCTCGGAGCGCATCTGCTGCACGCGCCGATCGATGTGATGCTTGCCCATTTTGAAATCGGGAATGCCGTAACGGAGCAAGCCGCCGATGCGGTCGTTTTTTTCGAACAGCACCACGTCGTGGCCGGCGCGCGCAAGTTGCTGCGCGCACGCCATTCCGGCGGGGCCCGAGCCGACGACGGCCACCCTTTTGCCGGTCTTGATGGCGGGCGGGAGCGGAACGACCCAGCCTTCTTCCCAGCCCTTGTCGATGATGAAGTGCTCGATCGACTTGATCCCCACCGGATCATCGTTGATGTTCAGCGTGCACGCGGCCTCGCACGGCGCGGGGCAGACGCGCCCGGTGAATTCGGGAAAATTGTTGGTCGAATGCAGCACGTCGAGGGCGTGACGCCATTGATGGCGATAGACCAGGTCGTTCCAATCCGGAATGATGTTGTTGATCGGGCAGCCCGATTGACAGAACGGTATGCCGCAATCCATGCAGCGCGCGGACTGCGCCGCGGCTTCTTCGTCCTTGAGTGTGAGAATGAACTCGCGATAACTTCGGACTCGCTCCTCGACCGGAAGCGCGACCTCGGCGACGCGTGCGAGCTCCATGAAACCGGTGACCTTGCCCATCAGGCCCTACCTTCGGGCGACAGCGAGCCGAACGCGGCGCGGCGTACCGCGCAGACGGTGGGTACGATGCTCACGCGACCTCGCGCTGCCGCGCAGGCTCGGTTTGAAGTCCCGCGACGTGTCTTTCGTGCAGCTCGGAGAGCGCGCGCTTGTATTCGTTCGGGAATACCTTGACGAACTTGCCGCGGATCGACTCCCAGCCATCGAGGATCGATAGCGCCCGAGTGCTGCCGGTAAATCGCAAGTGCCGCTCGATCAGCTCGCGCAGCAGCGTGGCGTCGGCGGCTCCCGAATGGCGCGCACGCCCCTTCCCGGCCGCGACAAGCTCGGCCTCGAGCTTGATCTGATCGACGTCTTCCAGCACCGGCTCCAGCGACACCATCGCAAGATTGCAGCGGCGCGCGAACGTGCCGTCCTCGTCGTAGACGAACGCCACACCTCCGCTCATGCCGGCGGCGAAATTGCGACCGGTGCGACCGAGGACCACCACCGTGCCGCCGGTCATGTACTCGCAGCAATGGTCGCCCGCCCCCTCGACCACCGCCGTGGCACCCGAGTTACGCACGCAGAAGCGCTCCCCCGCGATGCCGCGGAAGTACGCCTCGCCTTCGATCGCGCCGTACATCACGGTGTTGCCGATGACGATGTTGTCTTCGGGCCGCGCCGGCGACGCGGGATCGGGATAGACCACGATGCGGCCGCCGGACAAGCCCTTGCCGACATAATCGTTGGTTGCTCCCTCGAGCTCGAAGGTGACGCCTCGGGCCAGAAAAGCGCCGAAGCTTTGACCCGCGGTGCCGCGGAACGCGACGTGCAGCGTGTCGTCCGGCAGTCCCTGATGTCCGTAGCGGCGGGCGACAACGCCGGAAAGCATCGCGCCGACCGAACGATTCGCGTTACGGATGCGGTATTCCAGCCGCACCGGCTTGCGTTCTTCGATGGCGCCTTTCCCGTCGGCGATGAGCTGGTGATCGAGCGCGCGGGTGAGCCCGTGGTCCTGTTGCTCGCAATGGTGTCGCGCGACTTCCGCCGGCACCTTCGGCTGGTAGAAAATCCGCGCGAAATCGAGCCCGCGCGCCTTCCAGTGCTCGATTCCCTCGCGCGTGTCGAGCAGGTCCGAGCGGCCGATCAGATCGCTGAACCTTCGAATGCCAAGCCGGGCCATGATCTCGCGCACTTCCTCGGCGACGAAAAAGAAATAGTTGACGACGTACTCCGGCGAACCGTCGAACTTCTTGCGCAGCTCGGGATCCTGCGTGGCAATGCCCACCGGACAGGTGTTGAGATGGCACTTGCGCATCATGATGCAGCCTTCGGCGACCAGCGGCGCGGTGGCGAAGCCGAACTCGTCGGCGCCGAGCAGCGCCCCGACCGCAACGTCGCGTCCGGTCTTCATCTGGCCGTCCACCTGCACCGCGATGCGGCCACGGAGCCGGTTCAGCACCAGGGTCTGCTGTGTTTCCGCGAGGCCCAGCTCCCACGGCGTTCCTGCATGCTTGATCGACGACTCGGGCGACGCTCCTGTGCCTCCATCGTGGCCGGCGATGGTGACGTGATCGGACTTCGCCTTGGCAACACCCGCGGCCACGGTCCCCACGCCGACTTCCGATACCAGCTTCACGCTGATCGACGCCAGCGGATTGGCGTTCTTCAGATCGTGGATCAGCTGCGCCAGATCCTCGATCGAGTAGATGTCGTGGTGTGGCGGCGGTGAGATAAGACCGACACCCGGAACCGAAAACCGCAACTGGGCGATGTACTCGGACACCTTGTGCCCGGGAAGCTGGCCGCCCTCGCCGGGCTTGGCGCCTTGCGCCATCTTGATCTGCAGCTGATCGGCGTTGACCAGGTACTCGGCAGTGACGCCGAATCGCGCCGACGCGACCTGCTTGATCTTCGAGCGCAGCGAGTCTCCCTCGCGCAGCGGCACGTCGACCACGACGCTGTCGATACGCGACTTGAGGGTCTCGCCTTTGGCGATCAGCGGATAGCGACGAGCGTCCTCGCCGCCTTCCCCGGTGTTCGACTTGCCGCCGATGCGATTCATCGCCACCGCGAGCGTCGTGTGGGCCTCGGTCGAGATCGAGCCGAGGCTCATGGCACCGGTCGCGAAGCGCTTGACGATCTCGGCCGCGGGCTCGACTTCGTCGATGGGAATCGGCTCTGCAGCGAACTTGAACTCGAACATCCCGCGCAGCGTCATCATCCGGCGGGTCTGGTCGTTGATGAGCTTGGCGTATTCGCGATAGGTCTGGTGGCTGTTGGAGCGCGCGGCGTGCTGCAGCTTGGCGATCGACTCCGGCGTCCACATGTGCTCCTCGCCACGCGAGCGATACTGATACTCGCCGCCCGCGTCGAGCTCATCGCGAAGCACCGGATCGTCGCCGAAGGCAAGCTGATGCATGCGAAACGCCTCGTCGGCGACTTCGAACAGGCCGACGCCCTGGATGTTGCTGGCGGTGCCGGTGAAGTACTTGTCGACCAGCGAGCTGGAAAGCCCGACCGCCTCGAAGATCTGCGCGCCGCAATACGATTGATAGGTGGAGATGCCCATCTTCGACATCACCTTGTAGAGCCCCTTGCAGATCGCCTTCACGAAGTGCTTGGCCGAATCGCCCGGCGCCACCTGAGGCAGCCACTCGTGCAGATGCTCCACCGTCTGCAGCGCGAGGTACGGATGGATCGCCTCGGCGCCGTATCCCGCCAGCAGCGCGAAATGATGGACCTCGCGCGCCGAACCGGTTTCGACCACCAGCCCGGTGCTCGTACGCAGCCCGTTCCGAACCAGGTGCTGATGCACCGCCGCGGTCGCCAAGAGCGCCGGGATCGGAAGCAGCTGCGCGGAGGCCTTGCGGTCGGACACGATCAGGATGTTGTAGCCGAGCTTGGTGGCGTCTTCGGCATGCGCGCACAGGCTCGCCAGCGCGGCCTCCATGCCCGCGGCGCCCCACGCCGCCGGATAGCAGATATCGAGCTCGAGCGAGCGAAACGCCGCGCCCGTAAACAGCCCGATATGGCGGATCTTTTCCATTTCCTCGGCGGTGAGGATCGGCTTCTGCGCTTCGAGCCGAATCGGCGGATTGGTTTCGTCGATGCCAAGAAGATTCGGCCGCGGTCCGATGAACGTGACGAGCGACATCACCAACTCTTCGCGGATCGGATCGATCGGCGGATTGGTGACCTGCGCAAACAATTGCTTGAAGTAGCTGTAGAGGATTTTGGGCCGATTGGACAGCACCGGCAGCGCCGCATCGTTGCCCATCGATCCAATCGCTTCCTCGCCGTTGGCGGCCATCGGCGCGAGAATGATCTTCAGGTCCTCCTGCGTGAAGCCGAATACCTGCTGGCGATCGAGGAGCGGCACGTCGGAAGGCGGCGGCGGCGCGGGATCGGGCAGCGCATCGAGTGCGATCCGCGAGCGGTCGATCCACTCGCGATACGGCTTTGCGGTCGCCAGCGTGCGCTTGAGCTCGTCGTCGTCGATAATCCGGCCCTGCTCGGTGTCGACCAGCAGCATCTTGCCGGGCTGCAGCCGCCACTTCTTCACGATCTTGCGTTCCGGAATGTCGAGCACGCCGACTTCCGAGGCGAGGATCACATAGTCGTCGTCGGTCACGATGTAGCGCGCCGGCCTCAACCCGTTGCGATCGAGCGTGGCGCCGATTTGCCGGCCATCGGTGAAGGCCATGGCGGCGGGCCCGTCCCACGGTTCCATGAGCGCCGCGTTGTATTCGTAAAAGGCGCGCCGATCGTCGTCCATCAACGGATTGCCCGCCCACGCCTCCGGGATCATCAGCATCATCGCGTGCGCGAGCGGATAGCCGCCCATCAACAGCAACTCGAGCGCGTTGTCGAAGGACGCGGAGTCGGACTGACCGTCATAGATCAGCGGCCAGACCTTATCCAGATCGGCGCCAAGTACGGTGCTGGAAATCGCTTGCTGCCGCGCCCGGATCCAGTTGACGTTGCCGCGCAGGGTATTGATCTCGCCGTTGTGGCAGACCAGCCGGAACGGATGCGCGAGATCCCACGTCGGAAAGGTATTGGTGGAAAAGCGCTGGTGCACCATCGCCAGCGCCGACACCATGGTGGTGTCGCGCAGATCGAGGTAGTACTCGCCGACCTGATGCGCCAGCAGCATTCCCTTGTAAACCATGGTTCGCGTCGACATCGACGAGACGTAGAAGCCCTTGCCGTGGCGCAGCTTGAGCGCCTGCACCGCGTGCCCGGACTTCTTGCGGATGATGTAGAGCTTGCGCTCGAGCGCATCCTGGTCGAGCGCGTTC
>JALZAN010000124.1 GCA_030948365.1 Pseudomonadota bacterium | reverse complement strand
GACTTGATGAGTCCCTTCACCTTGTCGCCCTTCTTGTGGTTCATCGAAAAGTCTTCCCACGGATTGGGCATGCACTGCTTCATGCCGAGCGATATCCGGCGCCGCTCCTCGTCGATTTCGAGGATCATGACCTCGACCTCGTCGCCGAGCTGCACGACCTTGGTCGGATGGATGTTCTTGTTGGTCCAGTCCATTTCCGAGACGTGCACCAGGCCCTCGATGCCCTGCTCGATTTCGACGAACGCGCCGTAATCGGTGAGATTGGTAACCTTGCCGAACAGGCGCGTGCCCGTCGGGTAGCGTCGGGACAAGCCAACCCACGGATCCTCGCCCAGCTGTTTCATTCCCAGCGATACGCGATTCTTTTCCTGGTCGAACTTGAGCACCTTGGCCGTTACTTCGTCGCCGACCGCCAACACCTCCGACGGATGCTTGACGCGACGCCAGGCGAGGTCGGTGATGTGCAGCAGACCGTCGATGCCGCCCAGGTCCACGAACGCGCCGTAATCGGTAATGTTCTTGACGATGCCCTTGACGATCGCGCCTTCCTGCAGCGTCTTGAGCAGCTCCTCGCGCTCCGCGCCGAGGCTCGCCTCGAGCACCGCGCGGCGCGAAACGACGACGTTGTTGCGCTTGCGATCGAGCTTGATGACCTTGAAGTCGAGCGCCTTGCCTTCGAACGGCGTGGTGTCCTTGACTGGACGGATATCGACCAGCGATCCCGGAAGAAATGCGCGGATGCCGTTGACCATCACCGTCAGCCCGCCCTTGACCTTGCCGGTGACCAGACCGGACACCACGGTCCCCTGCTCCATCGCGGCTTCGAGATCGTGCCAGGCCTTGAGTCGCTTCGCCTTGTCGCGCGAAAGGCGCGTTTCGCCATATCCATCCTCGAGGCTTTCAATGGCGACGGTGACGAAATCGCCGGCCTTCACCTCGACCACGCCCTGATCGTTCTTAAACTCCTCGATCGGGATAAAACTTTCGGATTTCAGGCCGGCGTTGACGACGACGATGTTGTAATCGACGCGCGTGACTTCGGCGGTGATCAGCTCGCCCTGCCGCATCTCCTGCCGTGCGAGGGATTCCTCGAACAAGGCGGCGAAATTTTCCTGCGGCTGGACTGCGTCATTGTTTGTGGCGGTGGCTGTTGCCATATGCGTTTGTTTCCTATCGGTTCGTCCGTCGCCGGGGGCGGGGGAACGGGTCTGTTCATCAAATCCGCCTTATCGGACAGCCCTGCTGACGTCCGACGGGCGGGCTACTTACCTGGCGACTGGCGCGCCTTCGCGCTCTGGTCGCTCATTTGCCACTTACCTGCTCCTTGGCCGATCCGAAGGCCTGGAAGGGCCGCGAATTGACCATTCGCCGACGCTACCCCGCAACGCCGCCGGGGCCGCCGACTAACCTGCGTACGGCGCGATCACTGCCTTCGCGCGTTGGACGACGAAGGCAATGCTCGCCTCGATCGACATGTCGGTCGTATCCAAAACTGTCGCATCGGCGGCCACCCTGAGTGGCCCAGCCGCGCGGGCACTATCGCGCACGTCGCGTTCCCGGATATCGAGCAAAAGACCTTCGAGTGTAACCGAGTTTCCTTTTTCGATCAACTGCTTATAACGGCGCTCCGCCCGGACTTCGACGCTGGCCGTAAGATAAATCTTGAGCACCGCATCGGGGAAGACGACCGTTCCCATATCCCGTCCGTCGGCCACCAGGCCGGGCGGGCGGCGGAAGGCACGCTGGCGCGCCAGCAGTGCGGTCCGAACCGAAGGCAGGACCGCGATGCGTGACGCCGCAGCGCTCATCGGCTCGCCCCGAAGCGCCTCGGTGACATCCGCACCTTCGAGCGAAATCCGTCCCGATGCGAAGGTGACGTCCAGCGTTCCGGCGAGCGCCGCAAGCCGGCCTTCATCGTCGCTGGCGACACCGGCGCGTGCGGCCTTGAGCGCCACCAGGCGATAAAGCGAGCCGCTGTCCAGGTAATGGAAGTGCAGCGCGCCAGCGACTCCCAGCGCGATCGTGCCTTTCCCTGATGCGGCGGGACCGTCGATCGCGATGACAGGGGGCGGCGCGCTCACCGCGAGCCGCTCCCCCTGCTGCCGCAGCGGGGACAAGGCACCCTCATGCCGACAGCGCGGCAAATGCCGCGAAGTATCCCGGAAACGTCTTGCTCACGCACTGCGGATCATTGATGCGTACCGCGACGCCTCCCAGCGCAGCGAGCGAAAAGCACATCGCCATCCGATGGTCGTGGTAGGTATCGATGGTTGCCGCCTTCAGCACCGCCGGAGGCGTCACACGCAGCCAATCCCGACCCTGCTCCACCGTCGCGCCAAGCTTGGCGAGCTCGGTGGCCATGGCCGCGATGCGGTCGGTTTCCTTCACCCGCCAGCTGCCGATGTTGCGCAAGGTTGTCGGACCCTCGGCAAACAACGCCACCACCGCCGTGGTCATCGCCGCATCCGGGATCGTGTTGAAGTCGGCGTCAATCCCTTTTAGGGGTCCTCCGCGACGCGCTTCGATCCAGTCCTCGCCGCTGTCGATCGATGCACCCATCGCCGCCAACACGTCGGCGAAGCGAACGTCGCCCTGGATACTCTTGCTGCCGACGCCGATCACGCGCACCGGGCCCCCTGCCACGGCGCCCGCCGCCAGGAAATAGGAGGCCGACGACGCGTCTCCCTCGACCAGGACTGTCCCGGGGCTCGTATATCGCGCACGAGCGGAGACCCTGAAGCGACGCCAATCCTCGCGCTCGACCTCGACGCCAAATTGCCGCATCAGCTTAAGCGTGATCTCGACGTAGGGCTTGGAGATCAATTCACCGGTGACTTCGACGGCGGTATCTTCGCCGGCGAGCGGCAGCGCCATCAGCAATGCACTGACGAACTGGCTGGATACCTCGCCGCGCACGGCGATCGGCGGCCTCGCAGCGTTGCCTGTTGGCGCCGCCCGCGGTCCAATCATCAGCGGGGGATAGCCCTCCTGACCGGCGTAGGTGATGTCGGCGCCCATGGCGCGCAATGCGTCGACCAGGTCCCCGATCGGGCGCTCGTGCATCCGTGCGACGCCTGAGAGGTGATAGTGACCCTGATAGTGACCCTTTGACAACGCCAATGCGGCCGTCAGCGGCCGAAACGCGGTGCCCGCGTTGCCCAGCGACAACGCCGCGCGCTTGACCGGAAAGGCGTCGTCGCCGCCGTGCACGATGGTTGCGCGCGGCTCATGCCGCTTCTCGATGACAACGCCCAAAGTGCGCAAGGCTGCAATCATGCAATCGACGTCGTCGGCGGCGAGCAGGCCATCGATTCGCGTCTCGCCTCGGGCGAGCGCCGCCAGCAGAAGAACGCGGTTGGAAATGCTTTTCGAGCCCGGCAAACGTACGCTGCCGGTCATTCGCGCCGCCGGTGGAAGATCGAGGTGATCCAAGGCGCAGCCTTCCCGCGTCGTCAGTCGCGATCGCCGCGATGATCGGCAAGCCACGTGTTGCGCGATTCGCGCGCGCGCTCGAACAGCGCGGCCAGGCCCGACCCATCCGCCGCTGCCAGCAGCGCATCCAGCCGGTCGAGCTCCGAGCGATACGCCGACAGCTCGGTTCGCAGCGCGCTTGCATTCGCGAGGCAGATGTCCCGCCACATTTCGGGGTCGCTGCTGGCCAGGCGCGTAAAGTCGCGAAAGCCGCTCGCGGCGTAGCAAAAATAGTCGCCGGCGTCGGCTCGCCGAGCCAGTTGCGCGACGAGCGCAAATGCCAGCGCATGCGGCAGGTGACTTACCGCGGCGAAAATCTGGTCGTGACGCACCGGGTCGAGGACGCCGACGATGCCCCCGCAATAGGCCCATGCAGCGGCGACCCGCGCTTGAGCGTCGGCCGCGGTCTCGGTGAGCGGCGTGAGCACGACCGATTTGCCGCGAAAGAGCGCGTCCGACGCGGCAGCGGCGCCCGAATGCTCGGTGCCCGCGATCGGATGCCCGGGCACAAAGCGAGAGAACGCTGCGCCCAGATAGCGCCTTGCCGCGGCGACGACATCCTGCTTGGTGCTGCCGGCATCGGTCAGCACCGTGTTCGAGCCAAGCGCCGGCGCAATCCGGGAAAAAAGCGCGGGCATTTGTCCCACCGGCGTACTGATGAGCACCAGATCGGCGTCGCCCAGCTCGTCGGTCCAGCGTTGGTCCAACGTCCAGGTCCGGGTGGCGATACCCATCCGTCGAGCGGTATCGAGATTGGGCGCGCCGCGGCCGACGCCGACCACGGTGGCGACCGCGCCCGCACTTTTGAGCGCGAGCGCGAAGGATCCACCGATCAGCCCGACGCCGATCACCACGACTTTTTCGAGCGTCGGCGCATTCATTGCATCAGCGCTCGTCCGGTCCGCTCTTGCCCACGGCCTCCCGCAACGCTGAAAGAAAGCGCCGGTTTTCCTCCTCGAGGCCGACGGTGACCCGGAGGTGCTCCGGCAATCCGTAGTTCGCCACCGGCCGCACGATGATGCCCCTGCGCAGCAGCTTGTCGTAGACGCTTGCCGCGTCGCCGATATGGACCAGCAGGAAATTGCCATGCGACGGCACGTAGCCGATGCCCAGCGCGTCGAGCCCGCGCATCAATTGCTCGAGGCCGTCATGGTTGAGTCGCGCGCTTTCATCGACGTAGGCGGTGTCGGCGAGCGCCGCGAGCGCCGCGGCCTGCGCCACCGAGTTGACATTGAACGGCTGGCGCACACGGTTGAGCATGTCGGCGATCGAGACGTCCATCAATCCATAGCCCACGCGCAAACCGGCGAGCCCGTAGGCCTTGGAAAAGGTGCGCGAGATCACCAGGTTCGGATGCGCGGCGATCCACCGCGAAGTGTCGGAGCGACGCGTCGTCGGCAGGTACTCGTTGTAGGCCTCGTCGAGGACGATCAGCACGTCGCGCGCCACGGTGCCGACGAAGGACTTCAATGCCGCCTCGGACAGCCAGGTTC
>JALZAN010000029.1 GCA_030948365.1 Pseudomonadota bacterium | reverse complement strand
TGGCGGCACTGCTCGCGGCGCTGCCTTTGATGATCGGCTGGGGCGTGGGCTCGGAGCTCCGGCATCCCCTCGGCATCACCATGGTCGGCGGCTTGATCGTCAGCCAGATGCTGACGCTGTTCACCACGCCGGTGATCTATCTCGCCTTCGACCGCCTCGCGCGCCGGGTCGAGAACCGCCGCACGGGCAGGGAAAAGCCGGCGCCGGCGGCCGGCGACTAACATGTCGGATTCGCAGCACGGCGATCGAGTGGACGCCCGAAACGAGGCTTTGTCGCTGAATCTGTCGGCGCCGTTCATCGATCGCCCGGTCGCGACCACGCTCCTGACCATCGGGCTCGCGCTCGCGGGCGCTGCGGCCTTTCGCCTGCTTCCGGTGTCGCCGCTGCCCCAGGTCGACTTTCCCACCATCTCGGTGTCCGCGTCGCTCCCGGGCGCGAGCCCGGAGACCATGGCCGCCACCGTCGCCACGCCGCTCGAGCGCTCGCTCGGCCGCATCGCCGGCGTCACCGAAATGACCTCGAACAGCTCGCTCGGCTCGTCGCGGGTCACGCTTCAGTTCGAGCTCAATCGCGACATCGACGGCGCCGCGCGCGACGTGCAGGCAGCGCTGAACGCGGCGCGGAGCTTGCTGCCCACCGGGCTTCCCAGCAACCCGACCTATCGCAAGGTGAACCCCGCCGATGCGCCGGTGATGATCCTGGCGCTGACCTCGGACACGCTGACCCAGGGACAGATGTACGACGCGGGCTCGACCATCATCGCCCAGAAGCTGTCGCAGCTGCAGGGCGTCGGCCAGGTGCAGGTGGGCGGAAGCTCGCTGCCCGCGGTGCGGGTGGAGCTCAACCCGCAGATACTCAACAAATACGGCATCGGCTTCGAGGATGTGCGCGCGGTTCTCGCCGCCACCAATGCCAATCGGCCGAAGGGATCGCTGGAGGATGGCGATCGCCACTGGCAGATTTACGCCAACGACCAGGCCAAGACCGCGGCCGAATACCTGCCGCTGATCGTTGCCTACCGCAACGGGTCCGCGGTCAAGCTCACCGATCTGGGCACCGTCGTCGATTCGGTGCAGGACCTACGCAACGCGGGCTCGTCCAACGGCAAGCCATCGGTGCTCATCATCATCAGCCGGCAGCCAAACGCGAACATCATCGAGACCGTCGACAGCATCACCGCGATGCTGCCGCAGCTTCGCGCCTCGATTCCAAGCGCGATCAACGTCGACGTGGTGATGGAGCGCACGACGACCATCCGCGCGTCACTGCGCGATGTCGAGCGCACGCTGGTGGTGGCGGTCATCCTGGTCGTGCTGGTCGTTTTTCTTTTCCTGCGCAACTGGCGGGCAACGCTGATTCCGAGCGTCGCGGTGCCGGTATCGCTGGTCGCGACCTTCGGCGCGATGTACCTGTTCGGCTTCAGCCTGAACAACCTCTCGCTCATGGCGTTGACCATCGCCACCGGCTTCGTCGTCGATGACGCCATCGTCGTGCTCGAGAACGTGTCGCGTCACATCGAGGAGGGAATGTCGCCGATGAAAGCCGCGCTGCAGGGCGCGCGCGAGGTCGGATTCACGGTGCTGTCGATGAGCGTGTCGCTGATCGCCGTGTTCATTCCCATTCTGCTGATGGGCGGCATCGTCGGCCGCTACTTCCGCGAGTTCGCGGTGACGCTTTCGGTCGCGATCCTGATCTCGCTGGTCCTGTCGCTGACCATGACGCCGATGATGTGCTCGCGCCTGCTGCGCCCCGAAAGGGATCAGCGGCACGGCCGTATCCACGCCTGGAGCGAGCGCGCGTTCGGGACCATGCATCGGGGCTACGAACGAAGCCTGACATGGGCGCTCGACCACGGCCTGATCATGGTGGCGATCCTCATCGCAGTGGTGTGCCTTAACGTCTACCTGTACATCATCATTCCCAAGGGGTTCTTCCCGCAGCAGGATACCGGCCGGCTCGTCGGATTCATCCAGGCGGACCAAAGCATTTCGTTCCAGGCGATGCAGCCGAAGCTGGCCAGCTTCATCAACATCGTCCGTGCCGATCCCGCGGTCGAGAACGTGGTCGCCTTTACCGGCGGCTCGCAGCGAAACACCGGACAAATGTTCGTGCAGCTCAAACCGCTGGCCGAGCGCAAGGAAGCCGCCGACAAGATCATCGCGCGCCTGCGGATCAAGCTGGCAAACGAGCCCGGCGCCAACCTGTTCCTGAATCCGGTGCAGGACATTCGCGTCGGCGGGCGCCAGGCGAACGCGACCTACCAGTACACCTTGCAGGCGGACGATCTGGCCGAGCTGCGCGCCTGGGAGCCGAAAATACGCGCGGCGATGAGCCAGTTGCCCCAACTCGTCGACGTCAATACCGATCAACAGGAAAAAGGGCTGCAGACGTCGCTGGTCATCGATCGCGATGCGGCGGCGCGCCTCGGCGTCTCGCCGAGGCTGATCGATACCACGCTGAACGACGCCTTCGGACAGCGCCAGGTGTCGACCATCTATTCGGCGCTGAACCAGTATCACGTGGTGATGGAGGCTGCGCCGGAATACTGGCAGTCCGCCGACTCGCTCGACCACGTGTACGTGAGCACCTCCAGGGGTGCGCAAGTTCCGCTTTCCGCGTTCGCGCGCTATGCGCCAACCAACACTTCGCTCGGCGTGAATCACCAGTCGCAGTTCGTGGCGTCGACGATCTCGTTCAATCTGCCGGAGGGAACCTCGCTCGGGCAGGCGACGTTGGCGATCGATGATGCCCTGGCTCGAATCGGCGTTCCGCCGACCGTCCGCGGCACGTTTCAGGGAACGGCAAGGGCGTTCCAGGATTCGCTCAACAGCCAGCCCTGGCTCATTCTCGCCGCGCTGCTGACCGTCTATATCGTGCTCGGCGTGCTGTACGAAAGCTACGTGCACCCGATCACCATACTGTCGACCCTGCCTTCGGCTGGCGTCGGCGCGCTGCTTGCCCTGATGATGTTCCAGAAGGAGTTCAGCGTCATCGCCCTGATCGGAGTCATTCTTCTCATCGGTATCGTGAAGAAGAACGCCATCATGATGATCGACTTTGCGCTCGACGCCGAGCGCAAGAACAACAGAAGCTCGCGTGAGGCGATCTTCGAGGCCTGCCTCTTGCGCTTTCGACCGATCATGATGACCACCATGGCGGCGCTTCTTGCCGCGGTGCCGCTCGCGCTCGGCACCGGTGACGGCGCCGAGTTCCGCGCGCCTCTCGGCATCGCGATCGTCGGCGGTCTCATCGTCAGCCAGATGTTGACGCTGTTCACCACACCCGTCGTGTATTTCTACCTCGACCGATTCAGCATCTGGACGCGCCGCCTCCGCGACAGGCAGCGTCCGGTGCTGAACGCGGCGGCCGAAAGCGCGGACTAAGCAGCATGACCGCCAGCGATGCGAAGTACCCGCGCGACCGCAAGCTGCGAGCCGTCTGCGCTGTCGGCGTCGCCGCCGCGCTCCTCGGCTGCACCATGGGGCCGGATTACGTCCGCCCGATTGCGCAATCGCCTCCCGAATACAAGGAAGCGCCACCGTTCAAGCCGGCGACGCCGCGAGACCAGGAGCCGCGCGGGCCTTGGTGGGAGGCGTTCAAGGATCCGAAGCTCACCGCGCTCGTCTCTCAGGTCGAGGTCAACAATCAAACCATCAAGGCGGCCGAAGCGCGCGTTCGCGTGGCCCGGGCGTTGACGCAGGCCGCGCGGGCGGCGCTGTTTCCCACTGTCGGCGCGAATGTCGGCGCGACCCGAAGCGGAAGCGGCCGCGGCAGCGCGAGCGTCAACAGCATCGGCGGGACCATCCAGTCCGGAGGCGTGCGCAACAACTACAACGTCGCGCTGGACGTGAACTGGGAAGTCGATCTGTGGGGCCGGATCAGCCGCACAGTCGAGGCGAGCGAAGCGACGGCACAGGCGAGCGTCGCCGACCTCGAGTCGGCCAAGCTGTCGGCGCAGGCGCTTCTGGCCGAAGACTACTTCCTGTTGCGCGTGCAGGACGCGCAAATCCGTCTGCTCAACGACACCGTCGACGCCTATCAGCGATCGCTGCAATTGACGCGCAATCAGTATGCGGTGGGTGTGGCGGCGCGCGCCGACGTCGCGCAGGCAGAAACGCAACTCAAGTCGACTCAGGCCCAGGCGATTGACGCGGGATTGCAGCGTGCGCAGCTCGAGCACGCGATGGCGGTGCTGCTCGGCAAGGCGCCCGCCGAGTTTTCGCTGGTTCCCGAAGTCGTCGCGAACGAGTTTCCGACAATACCGCCGGGACTTCCATCGGAGTTGCTCGAGCGCCGCCCGGACATTGCCGCCGCCGAGCGTCGCGCGGCAGCGGCCAACGCGCAGGTCGGGGTTGCCGAGGCGGCGTTTTTTCCGTCGCTCACCCTCTCGGCGACCGGCGGCTACCAAAGCTCGGTGCTGTCGCAGCTATTCTCGCTGCCCAGCCGCTACTGGTCGATCGGCGCCGCGCTGGCGCAGGCGGTATTCGACGCCGGACTGCGCCGCGCGCAAACCGCCCAGGCAATCGCGGCCTACGACGAGACCGTCGCCAACTATCGCCAGACCGTGCTCACAGGATTCCAGGAAGTCGAAGACAACCTGGCGGCGCTGCGGATCCTGCAGGAAGAAGCCGTGGTGCAGGCCGACGCGGTCAAGTCCGGGCGCGAATCGCTGACCATTACCTTGAATCAATATCGGGCGGGAACGGCCAATTACCTGGCAGTCGCGGTCGCGCAAGCGACCGCATTGTCCAATGAGCGCGCGGCATTGGCGGTCCTAAGCCGGCGTCTCACGGCAAGTGTTGCATTGATCAAAGCCCTTGGCGGCGGGTGGACCGCAACATAGCTCTCGCGATTCATGCCGCGGGTTGCGTCTTCCGAGGGGCCGGGTTACGCTCGGCCTGGCTTCCATCTTCTCAGGAGATACACCATGACGAGCATCGCAGCTGTTCGCCCGCGCGGATTTACGCTGATCGAGTTGCTGGTGGTGATCGCGATCATCGCGGTCCTGATCGCGTTGCTCCTGCCGGCGGTGCAGAAGGTGCGTGAAGCGGCGGCCAAGGCTCAGCAGTTCAACAACTTGCAGGTCGTTGCGTTTCGAGTCACCGAAGACACTAAGGGTGATGTGAACTGCATCCCGGGCCCCGAAGTTGTCTGCATCCAATCTCCTCTAGTCCATGCCTTCCGCAACGTCAACGCGATCGTTGCCGCGGTGGTGCATGAACACGTGCAACCTCCCAACGATCTGGTTGCCGAGACTCTACAGCAGTTGCAAGTCGGCCAAGCGGCTCTGCGCGAGGATCTGCATGCGCTGAAAAACCCGGCGCCGTCGCATGATCCGGACGAATTGGCGGCTTATCTCGAGCTGAAGCACAGTCTCACCCGTTTGCTTGCCGAGCTCGAGCCGATGGAGGCTCACCTCAAACATCTCCAGAAGATCCTGCAGCATCCCGGGGGCGTTAACTAGCGGTCAGTCAGTCAGAAGCATCGCGGCGCTACCATCTGCACCTTACGAGTGCCGCTTGTTGAGCCAGCAGCGCGTCATTGCTGGCCATAACGTTGAATCAATCTCGAATCCGCAGGCCGATGTCACCCGGGTCGTCGTACCGGCTATCGCGCTCGCCAACCAACGCGCAGCGCTCACGATCATGAGCCGGCGTATTCTCCCCGGCGTCTAGGCCCTCGTCGCATGGACGTCGGTATTTTTGGCAAGACCGGCTTGGTCACCAACGCGTCTGCGGGCCAACCTCGTTTCTTTCCTCGCCTCGCCGCGCGCACGTACATTACCGGCGCAGTCATCCCGGTGGACGGCGGACTTCGGCGATACCAGTTTTAGGGAGCACAACATGAGACGAGTTGCTGCCGCAGTCATCATCACCATCGGGTTTGTGTTCGCGGCGCATGCGCAAACGTATCCCCTCAGGCCGATCCGGCTCGTCGTTCCGTTTGCTCCCGGCGGCAGCTCCGAGATCGTCGGGCGCTCGGTCGCGGCCGAAATGTCGAAGATCCTCGGGCAGCAGGTGTATGTCGAGAACAAACCCGGCGCCGCGGGGAATATCGCGATGGCAGAGGTCGCCAAGGCCGAGCCGGATGGCTACACGCTGATCATCGGACACATCGGCACGCTCGCGGTCAACCCGTACATGTTCGACAAGCTGCCGTACGATCCGAACCGCGATTTCATTGCGGTGTCGCTGCTGGCGATCGTGCCGAGCCTGTTCGTCGTCAATGCGAGCGTCCCGGCGAAGGACTTGAAGGAATTCGTCAAGCTCGCGAAGGCGAGTCCGGGAAAACTCACCTATGCCTCGGCGGGCAACGGGTCGGCGGGACATCTTGCCTTCGAATACCTGAAGCTCGAAGCCAAGATCGACGTGCTGCACATCCCGTACAAGGGCACGGGGCCCGCGCTCACCGATCTGCTGGGCGGTCGCGTCGACGCCTCCGCTGCGGGAACGCCGCCTTTGCTGCCGCACATCAAGACCGGGAAGTTGCGCGCCATCGCGGTCGGCACGCCCCAGCGAATTGCCGCGCTGCCCGATGTGCCCACCGTCGCGGAGCAGGGCTACCCGGGCTTCGAGACCTCGCAGTGGTACGGACTGATGGTCCCCGCGAAAACGCCCGATGCGATCGTGAAACGGCTGGCGGACGCTGCGGCACAGGCGGCGAAGAGTCCCGCCGTGATCGAGCTTTTCGCGCAGGACAACGCCGTCGCCGTGGGCTCGACCGCGGCCGAGTTCACGTCGTACATCCGCAAAGAGCAGGCGCGATGGAAGGAAGTCGTCGGGAAGGCGCGGATCCGCGCCGAGTGAGCCGGCTTCCGCGGTTCATCGCCGGGCCACCAATCGGACATGTCCATGCAGGAGCAGGACGTCATCGTCGTGGGTGGGGGCAACGCTGCCTTGTGCGCCGCGCTCGCCGCGCGCGAGCATTGCGAGCGCGTGCTGGTCCTCGAGCGCGCGCCCGTGGACGAGGCTGGCGGCAACTCGCGCTTCACCGCCGGCGCGATGCGCGTCGTATATAACGGCGTCGACGACCTGAAAGTGCTCATTCCCGATCTCACCGACGCCGAGATCGCGCGAACGGACTTTGGCACCTACACCTCGGACCAATTTTTCGATGACATGGGCCGCGTTACGCAGTATCGCTGCGATCCCGACCTCACCGAGATGCTGGTCACTAAAAGCTTCGAGACTCTCGCGTGGATGCGCACCAAGGGTGTGCGCTTCGCGCCCATCTGGGGACGCCAGGCGTTCAAGGTCGAGGGCCGCTTCAAGTTCTGGGGCGGGCTGACGGTGGAAACCTGGGGCGGCGGCGAAGGACTGGTTACCGCGCTCACTGATGCCGCAAAGATGGCGGGCGTCGACATCTGGTACTCGACGCGAGCCTTCGAGTTGATCGAAGACGACGGCGGGGTGCGTGGCGTGCGGGTGAAGCGCGAGGGCAGAACGACCGAAGTTCGCGGCAGCGCGGTGGTGCTCGCCGGCGGCGGCTTCCAGGCGAACCCGGAGTGGCGCGCGCGGTACCTCGGCCCCAATTGGGAGCTTGCCAAAGTGCGCGGAACGCGCTTCAACACCGGCGACGTGATCCGGATGGCGCTCGACATCGGCGCCGCCGCGTCCGGCAACTGGTCGGGCTGCCACGCGGTCGGATGGGAAAGGAACGCGCCGGAATTCGGCGATCTTGGTATCGGCGACCAGTTCCAGAAGCACAGCTATCCGTGGGGCATCATGCTCAACGCCGAGGGCAAGCGCTTCGTCGATGAAGGCGCGGACTTCCGCAACTACACCTATGCCAAGTACGGCCGCGTGATCCTCAACCAGACCGGCCAGTTCGCCTGGCAGATCTTCGACCGCAAGGTGCTGCACCTCTTGCGCGATGAATACCGCATTCCCCAAGTCACCAAGGTGAGCGCGAACACGCTCGATGAGCTCACGAAAAAGCTCGATGACGTCGACGCCAAGAGCGCGATCTCGGAGATCAACACCTACAACCGCGCGGTAATGCAGGACGTGCCGTTCAATCCCAACGTGAAGGATGGACGCGGCACGGTCGGGCTCGCGATCGGCAAATCGAACTGGGCCAACACCATCGACGAGCCGCCTTTCGAGGCTTACGCCGTGACCTGCGGCATCACCTTCACCTTCGGCGGGCTCAAGGTCGACACCGGCGCACGAGTGATCTCCACCGACGGCGCGACGATTCCCGGGCTTTACGCCGCGGGAGAGCTGGTCGGCGGAATCTTCTACTTCAACTATCCGGGCGGCACCGGCCTTACCAACGGCGCGGTTTTCGGGCGCATTGCGGGGACCAACGCCGCGACCTGGTCGCCGCAATGACACCCGTCACCGACTGACGCTCGCATTTCCGCGCCCCGCGCGGCGCGCCGTCGTAAGGGGCTCTACAAGCGCTGCTCCGCCTGCGCAGCGAGCTGGGCCAGCAAGGCGGCGACCAGCGTCGACTCGCGCTTGTAAAAGCCCTCGGTATGAAACGTTTCCTCCAGCGCGAATAATTCGTAATCGAGGTGATGGCAGACCTCGTGGATCAACGTACGGAGGAAAGTCTTGAACGCCACCACCTGCTTCTTCTGCACGGTACGCATCCACACGGTGATGCACGCCCGCGTACCATCGTCCTCTTCCGGCTCGTAGAGGCCGTGCAGCTCGCCATAGTCGTCGGCCGGCCGCCTCAATAGCACCTTTACCCTGACCGCAGGCACGCGGTAGCCGTCGAGCAACGCGTCGACAAGGCTCTGGCACGCCCTCTGCACGTTCACGCGGTGCTCCAGGCGCAAGCCGTCGCCGATCGCGCTGATGACGCCCCCGAGAGCGAGCCCCGGCGGGACGCCCAGCGTCTCTATCGAGTCGCTCTTGCGATAGATGCGCTGCCGGGCAGGCGAAAGCTTGTCGTAGTAGGCAAAGGGCACGGAAGTTAGACGAGGCCTGCTTAAGCTCTATCGAACTGTACAACGGCAGCGACTATCGCTTCGAGGCTTGACGCGCGTCGCGAGCGGCACGCATATTGGCCGATGCCCACCATCATCCATCCGGCGACGCTCGCGTTCGATGCTTCAGGCACGCCTTTCTCGGAAAAGTTCGCCGACGTCTATCACAGCGCGCAGTCGGGACCGGAGCAGGCGCGGCACGTCTTTCTCGGCGGCAACCGTATCCCCTCGCGTTGGGCCGGAAGGCGCTCATTCACGATCGTCGAAACGGGCTTCGGCCTGGGTCTCAATTTCATGGCGACCTGGGCCGCGTGGCGGTCGGATTCGCGCCGCTGCGGGCGCCTTCATTTCGTCTCGGTCGAGCGCCACCCATTCGTCAACGACGATCTCGGCGCACTGCACGCTCGCTATCCGGAATTCAGCGCTCAGTCCGCCGCGATTCGCGCCGCATGGCCCCCCGCCGTCGCGGGCATGCACCGCCTGCATCTGGACCAAGGACGGGTCACGCTGACGCTCGTCTTCGCCGACGTCCTCGACGCGTTGCGCGGCTTGCGACTCGGCGCCGACGCATTCTACCTGGACGGCTTCGCGCCGGACCACAACCCGGAGATGTGGTCGCCCGCAGTGATGAGGGCGCTCGCGCGACTCGCCCGGCCAGGCGCGACGGTCGCCACTTACACGACCGCGCGCGCGGTGCGCGACGGACTCGCCAGCGCGGGATTTGCGGTAGAGAAATCAAGCGGCTTCGGGCGCAAGCGAGAAATGCTCGAGGGGGATTACGAGCCGCGAAGCACGGTGAGGCACCGGCCTGCGCCGAGTATCGAATGGCCGCAACGCAAGGCGCTTATCATCGGCGCGGGACTCGCGGGGGCGGCGATCGCGGAGCGACTTGCAACGCGCGACTGGCAGGTCGACGTGCTCGACCGCAACAGCGACGCTGGGCGCGGCGCTTCGGGGCTGTACGCGGGCGCGGTTCAGCCGCATCTTTCGATCGACGATTGCATTCTGTCGCGCTTCACGCGCGCCTGCTTCCTGTACGCGCACGCGCGTCGACGGCAGGCAAATGGGGGCGCAATATCGGTGCGCGCGCCTTGTGGCGTATTGCAGATCGCCGACGACGCGGCCCATGAAGAACGCATGGCCGACGCGCTCGCGGGGCTCGCCTATGCCCCCGGGTATGCGCAACGCATTTCGCGCGGCAGCGCGAGCGCGCGTGCCGGCCGTCCGGTCAGTCATGGCGGATGGTGGCTTCCGCTTGGCGACTGGGCGCGCCCGAGGGACGTCGTCGCCGCGCACATGGCTGCTGCCGCGCACGCCGTATCTCTCCCTGCGCGCGCCCTGTTCCATCGCGCGGTGTCGGGCCTGCGGCGCGTCGGGGACGCCTGGTCGGCCATCGACGCCGCCGGTGTCGAGATCGGCAGCGCTCCCGTCGTTGTCCTTGCCAATGCCTGCGACGCCGCGCGCCTGGTGGACATGGCGCCGCCTGCGCTGCAGCGCGTCGGCGGCCAGCTGACAATTTTCCCGGAGCCTACTGCCGCGCCGCGCGTGGTAGTTTGCGGACGGGGTTACGTGCTGCCGGAGATCGACGGTTACGTCGTGGCCGGCGCGAGCTACGACTCCGACGACCTCGCAATCGAAGCGGATGCGGTCCGCCATCGCGACAATCTCAGTCGCGCCGACCGGCTGCTGCCGGGCATCGCCGCGCAAGTCGACTGGTCGACGCTGCGCTCCGAGGTCGGCGTGCGCTGCATCGCCCCGGACCGGATGCCTATGGTCGGCGCAATCGTCGACATGGATCGTGCGCGAACTATCGCAGCGTCGCTGACCGGGGCGCATGTCGGGGACATCCCGCGCCTGCCCGGCCTGTTTTGCGCAACCGCCTTCGGCTCGCGGGGCTTGAGCTGGACAGCGCTCGCCGGCGAATGCCTTGCGAGTCAGATCGAGGGCGAGCCATCGCCGCTGGAGAGCACGCTCATCGACGCGATTGACCCGGGCAGATTCGCGGTCAAGCGCGCTCGCGCGGGGATGCTGCGCTGATTCACGCATGGCATTTCGGTTCCATGTTCGGGCGAACGGGATCATGCGCGCCTTTCCAAGCCGCACGTTCTGCGCACTTGCTGGATGTCTCGTTCTGCCCGCGCGATAATATTGCTCATGGAAGCCTCAAACCGCGGCACGCCCTCAGCCATCGCCGCACTGCTCAAGCCGCACACCAAGGACCTCGGCGGGTTCGAGGTGCAACGCCTCCTGCCTTCGGTGGACGCGCAGATGGTCGGTCCATTCATTTTCTTCGACCATTTCGGCCCGGCAACTTTTCGTCCGGGCGAGGGCGTGGACGTGCGGCCGCACCCGCACATCGGGCTCGCCACCGTGACCTACCTTTTCGAAGGCGCGATGATGCATCGCGACAGTCTGGGCAGCGTTCAGCGGATCGAGCCGGGCGATGTCAACTGGATGACGGCGGGCACCGGCATCGTGCATTCGGAGCGCACCTCGGACGCGGATCGCGCCGCCGGTCATCGCCTGCACGGGCTGCAGACATGGGTCGCGTTGCCCAAGGCGCATGAACAGAGCGACCCGTCGTTCGCGCACTATCCGTCGGCGTCGCTGCCGGCGGTTGCTCTGCCCGGCGTCAAGCTGCGCCTGATCGCGGGGACCGCGTTCGGCCAGCGCTCGCCCGCGACCACATTTTCTCCGATGTTCTACGTCGCCGCCGACATGGAGGCCGGCTCAGCCTTCGACCTATACCCCGAGCACGAGCAGCGCGCTGTCTACGCCATCGACGGCGAGCTGTTCGTTGCCGGCGAAGCGCTGCCCGCGCACCACATGGCGGTGCTGCGCCCGTGGACGACGCTGCGCATCGAAGCGCGCTCGCGCGCGGTGCTCGTGCTCCTTGGCGGAAGCAAGCTCGACGGCGAGCGATTGATCTGGTGGAACTTCGTCGCCAGCTCGAAGGAGCTGATCGAATCCGCAAGCGTACGGTGGCGCGAGCAGGGGTTCGCGCGCGTTCCCGGCGAAACGGAATTCATTCCGCTGCCGGAAAGGCCACACCCGGCGGGAACGCTGCTATGAACCGGAGTTGACCGGGAAGACTTAAGCCGGCACCGACTGCCTGACCTCGCCCTTCAGTCCCGCCGCAGCGCGCAAGGTGTCGGCGCGATCGATGTTTTCCCAGGTGAACTCGGGCTCGTCGCGGCCGAAGTGCCCATACGCCGCGGTCTTGAGATAAATCGGCCGCAGCAAGTCGAGCATCTGGATAATGCCCTTCGGCCGCAGGTCGAAGTGCGCGGTTACCAGCTCGGCAATCCTTGCGTCCGAAATCTTGCCAGTGCCTTCGGTATAGACGGTGACGTTGATCGGCTTGGCGACGCCGATCGCATACGAGAGCTGGACCTGGCATTGACGCGCGATTCCCGCGGCGACGATGTTCTTGGCGACATAGCGGGCGGCGTATGCGGCGGAGCGGTCGACCTTGGACGGATCCTTGCCGGAAAAAGCGCCTCCGCCATGCGGCGCGGCGCCGCCGTAGGTGTCGACAATGATCTTGCGGCCGGTGAGTCCCGCGTCGCCATGCGGTCCGCCGATTTCGAAGCGTCCCGTCGGGTTGACCAGGTACTTGGTGTCGGTGAGCATCTCGCTCGGCAGCACCGGCTTGATGATCTCCTCCACCACCGCGTCCATCAGCTCCTTCTGCTTGTAGTTCATGCTCGGGTGATGCTGTGTGGAAAGCACCACGGTGTCGACCTTTTTCGGCCGGCCGTCGACATACCGCACCGTCACCTGCGATTTCGCGTCGGGACGCAGCCACGGCAGCCGGCCGTCACGGCGAACTTCGCTTTGCCGCTGGACGAGGCGATGCGCGTAGTAGATCGGGAATGGCATCAGCGACGGTGTCTCGTCGCAGGCATAGCCGAACATCAGGCCCTGATCGCCGGCGCCCTGGTTCATGTATTCGTCCGAGGTCCGGTCGACGCCGCGCGCGATATCGGGCGATTGCCTTCCGTAGCAAACCATCACCGCGCAGCCCTCGGCTTCGAACCGAAGCTCGGGGTCGGTATAGCCGATGCGATGGATGGTGTCGCGCGCGATGCGCGCATAATCGTGCTTGTGGTCGGTGGTGATTTCGCCGGTCATGACCACGAGGCCGGTAGACACCAGCGTCTCCGCGGCCACCCGGCCGTGCGGATCCACCCCTAGAATCGCGTCGAGGACCGCGTCAGAAATCTGGTCCGCCACCTTATCCGGATGGCCTTCCGAGACCGACTCCGACGTGAACAGAAACTCGCCCATTGACGCTCCTTGCGTGATTAGTCCAAAGATGCCTGGAAAATGCGTCGAAATCGCGCGACCCCCAGGGTCGGCGCGACGCAAAGACTTCCATTCTACCAAATCCGGGACGCCCGACGCGGTAGAGAGCGCACTGCGACTGAAAATGACCGGGCGCCTGCCATGAGCGCGGTTGTGTCCGAAGAGATCGAGCGCGCGGCGCAGTTGTTGCGTACAGGAGCGCTGATCGGTTTCCCCACCGAAACGGTGTACGGACTGGGCGCCGACGCGCGCAATGGCGACGCGGTACGGCGTATTTTCGAAGTCAAAGGGCGGCCGGCCGAACATCCGGTCATCGTGCACCTCGCCGATGCGCAGTTGCTGCCGCGCTGGGCGCGCGAGGTGAGCGCGCGTGCCGAAGCGCTCGCGGAAGCTTTTTGGCCAGGACCTCTGACGTTGATACTGCCGCGCGCGCCGAGCGTCCTCGATGTCATCACCGGCGGCCAGGACAGCGTCGGCCTGCGCGTTCCTGCGCATCCGATCGCGCACGCGCTGCTGACGCGGTTGCTTGAACTGGGCAGTGACGGCATCGCGGCGCCGTCGGCGAACCGGTTCGGCCGCATCAGCGCGACCAACGCCCGCCACGTCGGCGACGAATTCGGCGATGAGATCGCGTTGGTGCTCGACGGCGGAGCGAGCCGGCATGGCATCGAGTCGACGATCGTCGATCTGTCCATCGGCGACCCGGTGCTGCTCCGCCCCGGTGCGATCACCATCGATGCGCTACGACGCGTGCTGGGTGTTGCACCGCAGCTGGGGAGCGCAGGGTCGCCGAGAGCGTCCGGCACGCTGGCAGCGCACTATGCGCCGAGTACGCCGGCGCGGCTTGTTGCGCCGGAGGCGCTCAGCGACACCATTTCCAGCTTAACCCGGCAGAGCTACCGCAAAGCCATCGCGGTACTCGCGCGCTCCATCGCCAAGCCTGCCCAATTCACCGGCTTCTGGATCGCCGCACCGGAACAAAGCAAGCCCTATGCGCAGGGTCTTTACGCGAACCTGCGCGCGCTCGACGCGCGCGGCGCCGACGAAATCTGGATCGAGACGCCGCCCGATGAGCCCGATTGGGTCGCGGTCAACGACCGGCTGCGCAAGGCGACGCATCGGCCGTGAGCTCGATACGGGCGCGCGATCGGCGCTTCAGGGCATGTTCACAGGCCCTAATTGCGTGAGCACTTGCCAGCGAAAGCGAGCGTGAGGAATGGCACGATCGCCGCCACCAGCTCCTTTTGCCGGTTGTCCATGTAGTGATCGGTCCCCATGATAAGCACTTCCTTCGAGCAGCCGTCGCGTGGCAGGACCGCCGCACGCTTCGGCGCGATCTCCCGTACCTGCGGAAAATCGCGCTCGGCGATCACGTCGAGCACCGGCATCCGGGGGCGCGAGGAGAACATTTGCAGCATGCCGATCGGGACCCACGCCGCCAGATTCGCCGCCGGCGCAGAAGCAAGATAGGAGTCGACCATCGACGCGCCCATGCTGTGCGATACGATCGCGATTCGCGTCGCGCCCTGCTTTCGCAAGTAGGCAAAGGCGGCGGCAAGGCGCTCGTCAGACTCGGGAAACAAAGCCGCATATTGCTCGCGCGCCGCGCCGGCGCCCAGCACGGGCATCTGCACCGAAAGCGTTGCCATGCCCGCCTCGGCGAGCCCGGTCCTGAGTCCGTTGATCAGCGCCCAGTCGGGATGCACTCCCACGCCATGGACGACGATCACCGCGGCGTCGGCGATCGCCGGCGAGGCTGCCCCGGTCTGAATGGCAAGGACCCGAGGCTGCCGCGGCGTCGCGAGATAGACAGCGTCGCCGACGACGATCGCCGGGACGACCTCCTGCGCCAAGCGCGCTTCCCGTTCATAATCCGTGGCGCAATATGCGCGGCTGGCGCAGAGAGCCAGCGTGGTGGCGATCAACATTGCCACCCGGCGCCGCAGGACCCATCGCATTGTTTTCTCCTCTTCTGTCCGGCTGATACCATGACGGCGCAGCATCGTGCTTGCATCGCCGCCATTCGCTTCCAGCCCGCTTTTACCACACCCCACGCGCATGCGTGCCCGGCCCTCCATCGTCGTCATCGCTCCCGACTCCTTCAAGGGTTCGATCGCCGCGTCGGGCGCGGCCTCGGCCATCGCCGAGGGTTTGCTTCGCGTTTGGCCTGATGCCGAGTTGCGCCTGTGTCCGATGGCCGACGGCGGAGAAGGGACGCTCGATGCCGTGCTGTCGCGAGGCGGTGAGCGGCTGATGTCGCGCGTCATCGGCGCCTCGCGGACGCCTGTCGAAGCGAGCTACGGGATCGTCGGCGAAGACAGGATCGCCGTGATCGAAGCCGCGCAAATCGTCGGCCTGACCGATCGCGACGGCACCGTGCTGGACGTCGAGCGGCGAAGCTCGTTCGGCATCGGCGAGCTGATTCGCAAGCTTCTCGATGATGGCCTGCGAAACTTCATGGTCGGCCTTGGCGGCACCAGCACCAACGATGGCGGCGCTGGAATGCTGGCCGCATTGGGCGTGAAGCTCCTCGATGAAGAGCGGCGCGAAGTAAATGCGACGCCCGAAGGGCTCGCGCGCCTCGCCGCGGTGGACGTCGCTGCTCTCGATCCGCGCCTGCAGCGGGCGACGATCACCATCATGTCCGATGTCGACAACGTACTTGCCGGCCCAAGCGGAGCGACCGCCATCTTCGGCCCGCAAAAAGGCGTGCGGCCCGAGCGCGTCGGCGAGATCGACGCGCGGCTCGCACGATTCGCGGCGTTCATTGAAAAGGCGCTTGGAAAAACTGCCCGGGATCGCCCCGGCGCGGGTGCGGCAGGCGGTCTTGGCTTTGCGTTGCAGCTCCTTGGCGCCGAAATGCGTTCCGGCGCCGAAGTCGTCGCCGACTTGATCGGGCTCGATCCGGCTTTGCAAGGCGCCGACTGGGTGATCACCGGCGAAGGGCGCAGCGACGCTCAAACCCTTCTCGGCAAGACGCCTCTCGTTGTCGCGCGTCGCGGTGCTTCGATCGGCGTGCCCGTGACGCTGATTTCCGGCGGCATCGATCGTACGGCGCTACCCGTGCTCTCGCGCCATTTCGCCGGGTGCTTTTCGCTGACCGACGGGCCGATGAGCTTGCAGGAGTGCATCGCGAACGGGCCACGCTTGCTCGCCGATCGTTCCGAACAGATCGCCCGCGTGGTCGCGGCCGTTTGATCAGCGTCAGGCGAGCGCTCGCATGCATTCGTGGCTGGCCCCTTATGTAGCGAGCTTCTATACTCGACAATTCACCAGTCTTTCGTAATCCCGGATTTAGTTACGCATGTTCGAACCGGTACAGAAAGGGGCTGCGGTATTCAAACGCGACGGCCTCAAGGTGCGGCGCCTCATCGGCAGTTGCAGGAAATTGCTGTCAGAGCGTGGCGAGGCGGCGGGTGTATCGCTGGCGAAGACCACCCTCGACCTGTACGGCGAGCTCGACAAGAAGGATCAAGCGCGATTCTTCTCGAAGCTGCGCGCTGAATTCTCGCCCGATCCCAGAAAGGTGCTCGAAGCTGCGCAAGCGTACGCTGCGGAAGCGTCGGCAGCCAACCTGTCGCGGCTTAGCACCGCCGCCGAA
>JALZAN010000123.1 GCA_030948365.1 Pseudomonadota bacterium | reverse complement strand
GTCCAAGCCCGTCAAAACGATGCGTTCGGCTTCGATCGTCCTGAAATTCTTACGCGACGCAGAAATTCTTGCAGAGAGTCACGCCCGCGCGCTTGCCGGATTGAGTTGTGATAACAATGACTTGGCGCTCGGCATCGTCCTTGCTTTTTAAACGATCAGGGAGGAAGGGACCGATCCGGTCCAGTGAACAGCGCATGCAAAGCCGCAGCCGATGAACGCACCCTTGCGATTTCCCGGACCGCGCCCACGTCCGATCGAACAGCGCAGCAATCTACTGGCACCGGGTCGCAACTGCTGGCGTATCGAGCGCGCGCACCGCGCGAGCTGGCTTATCGACGGCGCCGAATATTTCAGCGCGGTGCGATCCGCGCTCGCTCAAGCGCAAAGCACCATTTTCATTATCGGTTGGGACATCGACAGCCGGGTGCGCCTGGTCCCGACAGGCGCGAACGATGGATTTCCCGAAGCGCTGGGCGATTTTCTTGCCGCGCTGCTCGCCTCGCGTCCTCAACTCAACGCATACATCCTGAGCTGGGATTTCGCCCTGCTCTTCGCGCTGGAGCGCGAATGGCTGACCGAGCTCAAGCTCGCGTCGCGAACCCAGCGGCGGCTCAATTTCCAGCTCGACGATCGACATCCGACCGGCGCGTCTCATCACCAGAAGCTCATCGTCGTCGACGACGCCGTGGCGTTCGTCAGCGGCTTCGACCTCACGCGCAACCGCTGGGACACTTCCGAGCACCGCCTGGATGATCCTCGGCGGCGCAACGCCGACGGTAGCACGTATTCTCCGTTCCACGACATAGGCATGGTGGTCGACGGTGACGTCGCCTCCGCATTGGGCGAGCTTGCGCGCGAACGCTGGTATACCGCCACCGGCCGGCACGCCCGTCATCGCCAGACCGGTATCCGCGAGCCGCGTTGGCCCGCACAAGTGGAAGCCCGGCTCGTCGACGTCGACGTCGCGATCTCTCGCACCGAGCCCCGCTTCGAAGGCCGCGCCGGTGTGTTCGAGGTACGCGAGCTTCACCTCGACGCGATCGCGGCGGCGAAATTTTCACTGTTTGCCGAAAATCAGTACTTCACTTCGCGCACGATCGCGACGGCGCTCGAGGCGCGCCTGCGCGAGCCCCAGGGCCCCGACATCGTGGTGGTGTCGCCGTCGACCCAGAGCGGCTGGCTCGAAACGTCGACCATGGGCGTGCTGCGGTCGCGCATCCACGGCAACCTCGTCCGCGCTGATTCGCACGGCCGCTACCGCGTGTACTGTCCGTGGCTCGAGGACGGCGCCGGGGAGCATACCTGCCTCAACGTGCACAGCAAAATCCTCATCGTCGACGACGAGTTGCTGACCATCGGCTCAGCCAACTTGAGCGGCCGCTCGATGGGCCTGGATACCGAATGCAACCTCGCTATCGAAGCCAAGAACGACGAGCGGATAAGCCGCGCCATCGCTACGCTGCGCAACCGCCTGCTTGGCGAGCATCTCGACCGCGACGCCGCCGCAGTAGAAGAAGCGATCCAGAATCGCGGTGGCCTGATTGCCGGGATCGAAGCGCTGCGCAGCAAGCGGCGATCGATGAAACCGCTCACCGGAGAGACCGGCGAAGATTGGAGCGCGCTTGTTCCCGATCATGCGGTCCTCGATCCCGAGGAGCCGATCGACGTCGAGCGGCTCATGGAAGAAGTGGTGTCGCGGGGAGCAAAGCGCCCGCTGGCGATGCGAAGCCTCGTTATCGTGCTGCTCATCGTGTTCTTGAGCGCGCTCGCGCTCGCCTGGCGCTACACACCGCTTCGCGACTTCATCAACGCCGAATCGCTGGCGCAGGCGAGCGCGGGGTTCGCGCAAAGCCCCTTCTCTCCGTTGGCGGTCTTTGCCGCCTACTTTGGGGGCGGGCTGATCATGGTCCCGGTGACGGTGATGATCGCCGTCACCGGCATCATCTTCGGTCCGCTGCTGGGCTTTGCCTATGCGCTTATCGGCGAGACTCTCGCCGCCATCGCCACCTACTTTCTCGGACGCAAGCTCGGCCGGGCAACGGTTCGGCGCGTGGCGGGCAAGCGGATCAATGACCTCAGCCGCCGGATCGCCAAGCGCGGTTTGATCGCGGTTGTGCTGGTTCGGGTGTTGCCCGTGGCGCCGTTCACCATCATCAACCTGATCGCCGGCGCCTCGCATATCGCCTTTCGGGATTTTCTGCTCGGCACGATCATCGGCATGGCGCCGGGAACGCTGGTCCTGGTGGTGTTCGTCGATCGCATCGTTGCCGCCGTCCGCGATCCGGGACCTTTGAGCTTCGGGCTCCTGGCGCTCATCGCCGGCGTCGCGCTGGGCGGCGCGCTGGCGCTGCGCGCGCGGCTCGATGCCACGCCGCCGAAACGGCACGCGCGACAGCCGGCTGCGGCCAAGGCGGATTGATGTCCGCTGTCGCGTTGCGTCCCCTGAGGATCGCAACCTACAACATTCACGACGCCGTCGGCAGCGACCGGAGTTTCTTGCCGGCGCGGATCGCTGCCGTGCTGATGGAGCTCTCCGCCGACATCGTCGCCATCCAGGAAGTCGGTTTGCACGCGACAGGCACCGATGTCCTCGCCCACCTTCGCGACGCGACGGGTTACGCATCGGTGCTGGGCCCGACGCGCATCCGGCATGCCGGCGAGTATGGCAACGCACTGCTGACGCGGTTTGTGGTGCAGGATACGACACTCATCGACCTCACGTTCAAGCGCCGCGAAGCGCGAGGCGCGCTCGACGTCGTGCTCGACTGCGACGGCGCGCCACTACGCGTGATCGCGACACATCTCGGCCTGCGGCCGGCCGAGCGGCGAACTCAGATCCAGCAGCTGCTGCGCGTGCTGGAAGCGCAAACGGCTTTCCCGACGGTGCTCATGGGCGACCTCAACGAATGGTTCCTTTGGGGACGCCCCTTGCGCTGGATGCACGCTCACTTCAAGAAAACGCCCGCCATGGCGACTTTTCCTGCGCGCGCACCCTTTCTTGCACTCGACCGCATCTGGGTCGAGCCGCGCTCGCTGCTGCGCCGGATCTGGGTCCATTCGAGTCCGCTCGCACGTTCCGCGTCGGACCACCTACCGCTCCTTGCCGAGATCGCCGAGCCTTAGGCCCGGCTCGAATGGTGGAACGCGCTATCCTACGGCGTTCCACCGCCTTTTTCGTTTCGCAAGCTTTTCGCTCGTGCGCATCCGCCGCAGGTCCGTTCGTCCAGGCTTTCTGCCGTTCGCGGCGCAGCGCCCGCCGCTCTTTCAATTCGTCATCCTGTCGATGTTGCTGCACTTGCTGGTGATCGTTCTCATCGGCGATGCGACCCGCTCCGGCGCGCGCCGAGGCGAGAGCTTCTGGGGTTCCCTGGATGTCAGCTTGCGCCGACCATCGCCCGAGCCCGGCGCCGGAGTGAAGCTCGCACCCGGCGCCGAAACGTCATCGCCCGGCGCGGTGGCGTTGCGACGGCCACAGGGCGCCACCGACGCACCGACAGCCGCACGCAACGAGCCCAAACCCGCCATCGAGCGTCCCGCAATATCGGAGCGCGATCAAATCGACCGCGCACCCGCGGACGCGCTCCCGCCCCCACGGGAAGCGGAATCGCTCCCGCCCGCGCCGAGGCCCTTCGAAGTCGTGCCGCCGGTCAACCTCGACGCTCCGCAGGAAGTCGACAAGGCGCCCGCGCCTTCGGCCGTGCCGCCGCCGAACATCGAGCGACAACCGAGCCCGGCGGTGGAGCGTGCTCCCCGGGTCGTGCCGATCGCACCTCCGCCGCTCGAACGCGTCGCCCCGCGGAAAATCGAACGCGAGCTTGCACCCAGCGTGGAACTCATTCCGCGCGAAGCGCCCGTGCCTCCCGCGCCGCTGGAGCGCATCGTCCCGCAGCAGACCGAGCGAGCGCTCTCGCCTCCGGTCGAGCTCACGCCTCGCGAGTTGCCGATGACTCCGGCGAACATCGAGCCGAGCGCACCCGCGCGAATCGAGCGAGAGCTCGCGCCGGCAATCGAGATCGCCCCGCGCGAGCAGCCGATCGCACCGCCTGCCCTCGAGCGCGTCGCTCCGGCACGGATCGAGCGTGAGCTGGCGACCCCGCCCGCAGTCGCGCCGCACGAGGTGCCGGCAGCGCCCGCGCCGATTGAACGCATCGCACCGCCGCCGCAGTCGCGCGAGCTGATTTCTCCCAGCGGCGTGCCGCGCAGCGCCGAACCAAGTGCGCCAGCGCAACGCACTGTACCGAGCATGGAACGCGAAGCCGTGCCTCGAGCACCCGCCTCACGGCCCGCTACTCCCAGCGAAGCCGCGCCGGCCGAATCGCCACCTGGAGAATCGCCGCCTCGATTGAGATTCGGCACACCTCGACCCGACGACGAAATGTTCAAGCCGCGCAACGATGTCGTCGTTCCCTCGGCGGAGCCGGGCGGAGCGCCTCGCATCGATCGCGAAGCACTGCGCGCGCGCGTACGCGAGATCGCGCGCGAAGGCGCCGGCTCGCGCGCGCTGGTGCAGGTGGAGCTGCCGGAGCCTGTGCGTCCGCCGAAGAATCCATTCGACCAGGCCGTCAAGCCCGATTGCCGCACGGCCTATGCCGGATTGGGATTGCTTGCCATTCCGGTGCTGGTCGCAAGCGCGATCGCCGACAGCGGATGCAAGTGGTGAGCGGCCGCATCCGACGTTCGTCAATGCCCGATGTTCAATGCCTCGAGAAAGCGCGACACCATGTTGTACGCCGCCACCGTCGCAACCAGCTCGACCAGCGCACGTGCGTCGAAGCGATCGCGCAGCGGTTCGAAAACCGCGTCGGGCACCTGAACGTCGCGCGTCATCGCGTCGGTGAGCTCGAGGACCGCGCGCTCGAGAGGCGAAAACAAACCACCGGGACTGTCGTCGCGCAGCGCCGCGATTTTCGTCTGGCTCAGTCCCGCCACCAGCGCGTGCGGCAGATGCGCCTCGAATTCGAACGGCGCGCGGTTCAACGCGGCGACCCGCAATATCACCATTTCGCGAATGTCGGGCGGCAGCGAGCTCCGATTGCGAATCGCAGTCAGCAGCTTCTCCCAACCC
>JALZAN010000028.1:3427-17163 GCA_030948365.1 Pseudomonadota bacterium | reverse complement strand
CCTGACGCCCTTGACTTCGTTCGCCGATGAGCACCGCCGCCGCTGACGCCTTCGCACCCGACGCAGCGCCGCGGGTGAAGCCCATCGCGCATTGGCACGATCGGCTGGCGCAGATGCTGCTGCTCGGCGTGTGTGCGTTTCTGGTCGTTTTCCTGTTAGCGCCGATGTTCATGATCCTGGTCAAGAGCGTGGAGGACAAGAGCGGCGCGTTCGTCGGCCTGCGATTGTTCCAGGAATACTTCCAGACGCCGGCGCTGCGGCTGTCGATCCTGCACACTCTTTCGGTCGCGCTCGCGGTCACCGGAATCACCATCCCGCTCGCGTTCACCTTTGCCTACGCGCTGACGCGAAGCTGCATGCCGCTCAAGGGAACGTTCCGGGTGATCGCGCTGACGCCCATCCTCGCGCCGTCGCTGCTGTCGGCGATTTCGTTCATCCAGTGGTTCGGCACCCAGGGCCTGCTCAAGTGGATGCTGGGGGGCGCCTCGGTGTACGGACCGATCGGCATCATCATCAGCTCGATCTATGCCGTGTTCCCGCACGCGCTGATGATCATCCTGACCGCGCTCTTGCTCGCCGATGGAAGGCTGTACGAAGCGGCGGAATCGATGGGGACGCCGACGCTGCGGAGGTTCCTGACCATTACCCTCCCCGGCGCGAAGTACGGCCTGATCAGCGCGGCGATGGTGGTTTTTTCCTATACCGTGAGCGACTTCGGCATTCCCAAGATCATCGGCGGCAACTTCAGCGTGCTCGCGCTCGACATCTTCAAGCAGGTGATCGGCCAGCAGAATTTCAACAAGGGCGCGGTGGTCAGCCTGATCCTGCTGATCCCGGTGCTGGTCGCCTTTGTCGTCGACTGGATCATGCAGGGCCGGCAGCAGGCGCAATTCTCGTCGCGCGCGGTACCGTACGCGCCCCGGCCCAGCCGGGGCTTCGACGCGCTGATGTTCTGCTATTGCCTGATCGTCTGCGTGCTGCTGTTGGCTATCCTCGGCATGGCGATCTATACCTCGTTCATCAAGCTGTGGCCGTACGACAAATCGTTCAGCCTGCGCCACTACACCTTCGGGCTGGTCGACGGCGGCGTCATCTCGTCGTTCTTCAACAGCCTGAGAATGGCGCTGCTGACCGCGTTTTTCGGCACCATCCTCATCTTCGGCGGCGCGTATCTCATCGAAAAGACCCGCGGCATGAGCGTGTTGCGCGCGTTCGTCAGGATGCTGGCGGCGATTCCGATGGGCGTTCCCGGCATGGTGCTGGGCCTGGGCTACATCTTTTTCTTCAACCATCCCGACAACCCGCTCAATGGCCTCTACCACGGGATGACGATCCTGGTGATGGTGACGATCATTCACTACTACACCTCCAGCCACCTGACCGCGGTGACCGCGCTGAAGTCGCTCGACAACGAATTCGAGGCGGTGTCGGCATCGCTCAAGGTCCCCTTCTACAAGACCTTCTTTCGCGTCACGGTGCCGGTGTGCCTGCCGGCGATCCTGGACATCGCGCGCTATCTTTTCGTCAACGCGATGGTGACCATCTCGGCGGTGGTCTTCCTGTACGCGCCCGACACCCAGCTCGCGTCGCTGGCGATCCTGAACCTCGACGACGCCGGCGAGATCGGGCCGGCCGCCGCGATGGCGACGCTGATCGTCGCCGCATCGACCACGGTGTGCGTGCTGTATGCGGTGATCACCCGTTTTCTGCTGACCCGGACGCAGGCGTGGCGGCGCCCGGTTACAATATGACGCACGCGCGTTTCTCGAAGGAATACCGATGAGCAACTTCGACCGCGATCCCATTCTGCTGACCCCCGGTCCGCTGACGACTTCGATGGAAACCAAGACCGCGATGCTGCGCGACTGGGGATCGTGGGACGCGAGCTTCAACGCCGTGACGTCGCGCGTTCGGGAGCGCCTGACCGCGATCATCAACGGCCGCGACACCCACGTCTGCGTGCCGATGCAGGGCAGCGGCACCTTTTCGGTCGAGGGCGCGGTCAACACCCTGGTACCCCGGGATGGCCACGTGCTGGTGCTCATCAACGGCGCGTACGGCAAGCGGCTGGCGAAGCTGACCGAAATGATGGGACGAAAGCTGTCGACGTTCGAGACCGCCGACGACGTGCAGATCACCGCGGCGGACGTCGCTCGCCTGCTCGACGCCGATGCGTCGATCACCCACGTCGGCGTCATCCATTGCGAGACGTCGACCGGCATCGTCAACCCGCTGCCGGAGATCGCCGACGTCGTCGCCGGTCGCGGCAAAAGCCTGATCGTCGATGCGATGAGCTCGTTCGGCGCGATTCCCATTGACGCCTCGAAGATTGCGTTCGACGCGCTGATCGCCGCTTCGGGAAAGTGCATCGAAGGACCGCCCGGGATGGGCTTCGTGTTCGTCCGCAAGACCGTGCTCGATCAGTGCGCCGGCCGCTCGACCTCGCTCGCGCTCGATCTGCACGATCAGTGGACGTACATGGAACGGACGACGCAATGGCGCTATACGCCGCCGACGCACGTGGTGGTCGCGGTCGATGCGGCGCTCGAGCAATATATCGCCGCCGGCGGGCAGCCGGCGCGTTACCGCCGCTACGCCGCCAACTGCGAGACGCTGATCAGCGGCATGACCGAGATGGGGTTCAAGGCATTTCTCGACGCGCGAATTCAGGCGCCGATCATCGTGACCTTCCATGCGCCCGCGCATCCGAGATACGCCTTCAAATCGTTCTACGACGAGGTGAAAGGCCGCGGCTTTATTCTCTATCCCGGAAAGCTGACGCAGGTCGAGACATTCCGGGTGGGATGCATCGGCGCCATCGGTCCAGAGGAAATGCGCCACGCCGTGAACGCGGTGCGCGACAGCCTGCGCGCGCTGGGTATTCCGATGGGGGGCAAGCCGGCGGTCGCAACCGCTGCGCCGGCGACTGCCCGGGCTGCCTAGCGCCATTTCCTTGACGCGCACTTTCGGCGGCCGCGTCGGTCGTGCCGGCCGCTAAAAGTCGAGCGAAAGATAGCGGAGCGCGTCGAGGCCGTGGTAAGAAGACGAGTTGCGGTCGATGTTGCCGTTGCGCAACAGGAAGTCGACGATAACGAGGCTTGCGTCCGCGGTCAGCACGTCGGGTTCCCGGCGATCGGCGATGATCGCTGCGGCCTGGTCGAGCGACACCAGGCGGTGCTCGACCGTTTCGCCGTCCTGATTCGAGGGCGCGAACCCCGGTTCGAGCCAGAGATCGTGCACGAACACCGTCTCGCGCTGGAGCCCGTCCGGCCCCGACCGGCAGATGCGAACTTCGCCCGCGAGCGTCGCCGTTGCGGCGACAGCGGTGGGAATTCCCGCCTCTTCCCGGGCTTCGCGCACCATGGTCGCGTTGACCGTGTCGCCGGCGGCGATACCGCCGCCGACCAGATTGTCGAGCAGGCCGGGATCGATCGCCTTGTTTGGGCTGCGGCGAGCGAGCCACATCGCGGTCGATGCGCTCCGCACCAGTCCGTTGATGTGCGCGGCGTAGGTTCGGATGCCGAAAAACCGCGCGGCAGCGCGCTCGATCAGGCACAGCGGTTCGGCGCCCCAATGTCCGGCAAGCGCGTAGCGCTCGTCGCGCCACGCGGTCAAGCAGCCTTCGGCAGCGAGAACCTCGACCACGCGACCGACCGCGGCGGTCCGTGTCGCCGTCGTCTCCAGTCTCGCATTGAGCCGCAGGCCCGAGCCGTCGCGGTGGAAGACCTCGGCGAAGCGCGCGACCGACTCCGCGCGCTCCGGGTCGAGCCACCCGACCACGACGTCGCCGATCGAGAGCGGCAGGTAGGGGCCACGCGGAGCGGCAAGCTCGGCGGCGAGGCTGGCCAGAAGCGCATCTGCCTGTACAATCGGACCGATCGTCACGCGCCGATTGTATCGCCCGCTCGCGCCCCTTGCCCGCCGACGTCCTCGCCCTTTTCGATCTCGACCATACGCTGCTCGACGGTGACTGCGACGAAGCCTGGGTCGAGTTTCTGATCGAACGCGGCGCGCTCGATCGGGATGCCTTCGAGCGCGCGAACCGCGTGGTCGTCGACCGCTACCGGCGCGGCGAAGTCGGCGTCCTGGAATTCACCGAGTTCTATCTGTCGACCCTCGCCCCGCACCCGGTGGTGGAGCTCGAGCGCTGGCGCGCAGACTACTTGCAGCGGAAGATCATGCCGCTTGTCTCGGCCGCGGCGCGCGAGCTCGTCGCCAGGCACCGCACGTCCGGCGACTTGACGGTGCTCACCACCGCGGCCAGCAGCTTTCTCACCGGGCCCATCGCGCTCGAGCTCGGCTTCGAGCATCTCATCGCGACCGAGCCGGAGATGCGCGATGGCCGCTACACCGGAAAGGTTGCCGGCATCCCCAATATGCGCGAAGGCAAGATCGAGCGGCTCGAGGCATGGCTCGCGCAGCGCGGAGAATCGCTGACGCGCTTCCGTCAAAGCTGGTTCTACAGCGACTCCCGCAACGACATTCCACTGCTCTCGCGGGTGACCCATCCGGTCGTGGTGAATGCCGATGCCGCGCTCGCGGCGCTGGCGAGCGAGCGCGGCTGGCCCGCGCTTCGGTTACAGGTAGAATCCGTGACTTTCCCGGATCGCTCATGACTGCCCGCATCATCGACGGCAAGGCGCGCGCCGCACGTGCAAACGCAGAAATCAAGGTCGAGATCGAAAAGCGTATCGCCGCGGGAGAACCAGCTCCCGGGCTCGCGGTCGTGCTGGTCGGCGACGATCCCGCATCGCAGATCTATGTTCGCAACAAGCGCCGTACGACCGAAGCCGTCGGCATGCGGTCTTTCGATTACGATCTGCCGCCGGCCGTCTCGCAGCAGGACCTGCTCGCGCTCATCGATCGCCTCAACGCCGATCCCGCGATTCACGGCATCCTGGTTCAGCTGCCGCTGCCGAAAGCAATCGATGCCGACGCGGTGACCGAGCGCATCGATCCGCGCAAGGACGTCGACGGGCTGCATCCGTACAACATGGGTCGGCTGGTCCTCAAGCGGCCCGCGCTCCGGCCGTGTACACCTCAGGGCTGCATGATGCTCATTGACGACACCGGGGAGGATCTCGTCGGCAGGCACGCCGTCGTGATCGGTCAGTCGAACATCGTCGGCCGGCCGATGGCGCTCGAGCTCCTGATGGCCCGCTGCACCGTGACCATCTGCCATTCGGCGACGCGCGATCTGCCGGCGATTGTCGCAACCGCGGACATCCTGGTGGTTGCAATGGGCAAGCGCGCTTTCGTGCAGGGTGCGTGGATCAAGCCGGGCGCGATCGTCATCGACGTGGGCGTCAATCGGACCCCGGAGGGCAAGCTTGCCGGCGACGTCGACTTCGAAGCCGCCAAGGCGCGGGCGGGCTGGATTACGCCGGTGCCGGGCGGCGTCGGGCCGATGACCATCGCCATGCTGCTGGCCAATACCTTGCGCGCAGCGGAAGCCATCGACGGTCGTTGATCGGACGCGAAGCGATTGTCGGCCCGAAGATTTGAGGCGTTTTACTTCGGCGGTGCCGGAAAAGTCACGAACGGCGGCGGCGGTTCCTTGTCCGGCGGCACGAAGCTTGGCGCCGGCTGACCCAACGGGCCGAGCTGGCGTACGAACGCATAAATCGCGCGAAGATCGGCATCGCTCATCTGGCGCACCGTAAACCAGGGCATCGGCGGACGTGTCTCCAGCGACTTTGCCGCCTTTAGCCACTGCGCCTCGGTGAGGCCTTGCATGTAGATGCGCAGATTCGGCGCGTAAGTCGTTCCCCATGGCCCGCGCCAGCCCAGGGTGTCGCCCATCAGCCACTGCGCCTGCGGCGTCTGACCTCCGCTGGCGGCGTATCCCGCGGTGTGGCAATCGTTGCAGCCGCCGATTCTGACCAGGTAATGGCCGCGAGCGACCTGCGCCGACATCGCGGCGTGATCCTTCATGGCGCTATCCGCCGCCAGGTCAACCGGCGCGAACATCCCAACGACCGCGGCGAGAGTTGCAGTGTGACGACCAAACCTCATGGAGCCCCCTGATGAACAAAATAATGGCGCGGCCGCTCGCCGGTCGCGCACAAAACGCCGTCACCCCGCACGGAGATGCCAAGCCTTGGGTCGGGTGAACGTTTCGATTCCGGACGTTCCCAGCGTCACACCAATCCCCGAATGCCCAACGCCGGACCACGGCAGGCGCGGACTGACGCGATCGCAGCAATTCCAATATACCGAACCGGAATGCAACTGCGCAAGAATTCGCCGTGCGCGCTTTTCATCGGTCGTGTAAACGCCGGCGGTAAGCCCATATGCGGTGTCGTTCATCAACGCGATCGCCTCGGCGTCGTCGGCCACTTTCTGGATGCCGATGATCGGACCGAAGCTCTCGTCCTTCATCAGCGCCATGCGGTGATCGACGTTGGCGAAGACGGTCGGCTGGAACCAGTTGCCCTTGCCTTTGATGGCGCTTCCACCGACGAGGAGCGAGGCGCCCTTGCGCTTCGCATCCGCGACCTGCCGGCGCAAGACGTCGAGCTGTGGCCGCCGGGTCAGCGGGCCGATATAGGTCGATTCGTCGAGCGGATCGCCGAGCTTGAAACGCCTGACCTCGGCCACGAAGGCTTTGACGAACGCGTCATGGATTTTTTCATGGACGTAGATGCGCTCGACCGAGCAGCATGACTGACCGGTGTTGTAGAAGGCGCCGTCGGCGAGGGCGGCGGCGGCGGCTTTGACATCGACGTCGTCGCAGAGGTAGATGGGATCCTTGCCGCCCAGCTCGAGCTGCACCTTGGCCATCCTGCGGCCGGCAGCGGCACCGACCTTGGTGCCGGTTGCATAGGAGCCGGTGAAGAACACGCCGTCGACCGCTTGCCGCAGCAAGGCCGCTCCCACCGCGGGGCCGCCGACGACGGGAATGAAGACGTTGGTTGGCACGCCCGCTTCATAGAGCATGGCGGCGATGTGGAGGCCGGTCAGCGTCGCGTGCTCCGAGGGCTTGTACAGGACCGCGTTGCCCGCGATCAGTGCCGGAACGAAAACATTGCCGCCGACGAAGTACGGATAGTTCCACGCCGAGATGTTCGCGATCACGCCCAGAGCCTCGTGCGAGACGCGCTCCTGGAGCTTCTGTTTCGCGTCGGCGAAAACTTTTTCCTCGCGCAGGACCGCCGGCGCCTCGGCCAGAAAGAAATCGATGCGGCCGAGCAGTCCCTTGAGCTCGTTGCGCGACTGGCGGATCGGCTTGCCGACTTCGAGCGTTAAGGTACGGGCGAGGGTCTCGTGGCGGTCGGTGATGCGGCCGCGGAAGGCGCGGATCGCGTCGAGTCGCTTTTTCAGCGGCAGCGCCGACCAGCCGGCCTGTGCGGCACGAGCGCGAGCAACCTTGGTGCGGACCGAGACCGCGTTGTCCTCGCTGACCTCCGCGATCAGCGCGTGCGTGGCCGGATTGATGATTTTCATGAGACTCGATCATTCTGGGTGAAAAAAAGCGGGGCCGTTCGACCATGGCTGATCGCGTCGCGGTGACGCCGGATTACATCGCCTCGGCAAAAATGCGCTGGAAGTCCTCCCGCGTGCATGGCCGCGGATTGGTCTGGTGACAGATGTCATCGATTGCGACGTCGGCCAGCGACTCGATGTCGGCTTGCGTCACCGGGCGCTTGCCGCCGTAAGCGGACAGCGTCGCCGGGATTGCCAGGTCGGCCTTGAGCTTGCCCAGCCAGTCGACGAAGGCCTCGGCTCTCGCTTCCGCGAGCGTTCCCGGTACCGCGGCCCCGACCACGTGCGCGAGCTCCGCCATTTTGGCAACGGACGAAGGCATGTTGAAGCGCATCACGTGGTCGATCATGATGCCGTTGGCTAGCCCGTGATGCAGGTCGGCCACCGTCGACAGCGCGTGCGCACACGAGTGCACCGCACCCAGGTCCTTCTGAAACGCGATCGCGCCCATCATCGAGCTCATCATCATGTCGGAGCGCGCGGCGATGTCGTGCGGCTGGCGCACCGCGGTCCGCAGCGACCGCGCCGCGATGCGCGCGCCTTCGAGCGCGATGCCGTCGCACAGCGGATGATAGGCCGGAGAAAGATACGACTCGACGTTATGCGTCAACGCGTCCATACCGGTTGCTGCGGTGATGTGCGCCGGCAGATCCAGCGTCAGCTCGGGATCGGCGAACACCGCTTTCGCAAGAAGCTTCGCCGAAAAAATAATCTTCTTGACGTGCGTTGCGTCGTCGGAGATCACGCTCGAGCGGCCGACCTCGGAGCCGGTGCCGGCGGTGGTCGGCAGGGCGATGAAATAGGGCAGCTCGCGCTCGATCGCGCGCACCTGCGGATGATCCCATGCGTATTCGAGCACGTCGCCCGCATGCACGGCCATCAGTGCCACCGCCTTGGCGACATCGAGCGCAGCGCCGCCGCCCAGGCCGATCACGGCGTCGGCGCGATGCGCGCGGTAGGCGGCGACGCCATCGGCGACCTGACTCTTGACCGGGTTGCCCCAGATCTCGCCATAGACGGCCACGTCGAGACCACGCAACCCGGTGATGAACGACTCGAGCATCGGCAACGGCGCGATGCCGCGGTCGGTGACGAGGAGCGGGCGCTTGATCCCCTGCGCCAGGAGGTGCTCGGCGACCAGGGCGCGGGCGCCGGCGCCAAAGTGGATGGCCGTGGGGAAGGCGAAGCGATGGATCATCAGAAATTGCCGCCGGCGATCTGGACAAAGCGCAGCTCGAGCACGTCATTGGGCCACTGCGCGACGCTCACGTCCGGTCGCATCGCCCAGGTCAGCGTGCGGCGATAGAGCGGGATCAGCGGCAGCTCGGCGTTCATCATACGCAGCGCGTCACCGACGAGCTGGCGCCGCCGTGCCGCGTCGGGCTCGATGCGCATCGCGTCGACGATTCCGTCCAGCCGCGGGTTCGAGTAGCGGCCGCCGTTGAACGTTCCGGCGCCATCGTCGGTGCGAGTGCGCACGATGGCGTTGAGCGTGGGCCACGCGTCGGTCAGCGGCGACCAGCCGAACTCGAAAAAACTGGTTGTTGCCTGAGTGAGCTTGGGGAAAAATGTCGCGGTCGGCCACACCTGAGTGCTGGTCTTGATGCCGACCTGCGCCAGCATGCCGGCAGCCGCCTGACACACTGCGGCGCGAAAAGCGACGTTGACGCAATCGAGCGTCACGCTGAAGCCGTCGGGATAGCCGGCTTCCTTGAGCAACGCGCGCGCCGCCGCCGGGTCGTACGCCAGGCGGCGATCGAGCTCGGGCACGTAGCCATCGACCAGACGCGAAAAGAACGATCCGGTGGCGGTGGCCTGTCCGCGCAGCACCTTGTTGACGATGGCGTCGATGTCGATCGCCTGGTAGATCGCGCGCCGGACGCGCAGGTCCTTGAACGGATTCTTCCCCTTGACGTCGGAGAACTGGAGCTCATCGCGGCTGTGGTCGAAACCGAGATATTGCGTTCCGATGTCGGTCGTCTCGGCGAGCTTGAACCGTCGCTCCTGCTTCAGTCGCGCGACGTCCTGGAACGGCGGATCGATGACGAAATCGACCTCTCCCGAGATCAGCGCCGCCATCCGCGTCGCATCCGACTGGATAACGACGTAGACGGCCTCGTCGACATTTCCATGCGGACCCCAGAAGTCCGGATTGGCGACCAGCACGGTCCGGGCATCGGATTCGTAGCTCTTGAGCCGGAACGGCCCGGTGCCGTTGGCGTTGCGAACGGCGAAGGTTTCCTGGCGGGCGTTGTAATTCTGCGGCTCGACCACCCCGTGCGCGACCGCCCACACCTTGCTCATGATGCCGACGTAGATGAATTTTTCCGGCAGGACCGCGTCGGGCGCCGCGAGCAGAAAATCGACCGTGAGCGGATCGACCTTGCGCGCGCTCTCGACGCCGCGCAGCTGGAAGGTCCGCTGCGAGTTCTTGGTCAGCGCACGCTCGATCGAAAACACGACATCGTCGGCGGTGAGCGCCGTGCCGTCGTGAAACCTGACGCCGGGACGAATCTTGAAACGCCAGCGCTTCGGCTCGACTTGCTGCCACGAGACCGCAAGCGCGGGCTCGAGCGCGAAATTCCGGTCGCGGCTCACCAGCGAGTCGTAGATCTGGCTGATCACCCGCGAATGGTATTGAAGCGCCAGCGCATGGGGGTCCATCGACTGCGGGTCAAACGCGCTCGCCATCCGCAGCGTCTTCGCGGCCAGCGGCAATGCGAACACGCAGCCGGCCAGGACAACGATTCCAATCGCGGCATAACGCTTGGGTGTGTTCATGCGCGGCTCCAGGGACATGGTTGGTAGCGTCATATGATTTCGAAGTAGCGCTTCAGCTCCCAATCGGTGACCGCGTCCTGCCACTGGCGCCATTCCCACTCGCGGGTGGCGGCGAAGTGATCGACGAAATCGTCGCCGAACCAGTCGCGGGCAAGCTCGGATTGACGGAAAATCCGCGCGGTCTCGATCAGCGTGCGCGGCGCGCGCGGAACATTCTCGGCGCCCTGGTTGGTGCCGTGGATCGGTTTCGCGGTGAGCTTCAGCCCCTTTTCCACGCCCGAGAGCCCGGCGGCGATGACCGCCGCGGTGGCGATATACGGGTTCATGTCGGCGCCGGGACAACGCGTTTCGAGCCGTGTCGATTTGGGCGAGCCGGCGATGACGCGGAAGCTCGCGGTGCGATTGTCGATCCCCCACGTCGGCTTGACCGGCGCCCAGAAGCCGTCGACCAGCCGCTTGTAGCTGTTGATGGTCGGCCAGTACATCGGCGCGAATTCCATCAGGCTGCCCACCTGGCCGGCGACGTAGCTCTCGAACATCCGGCTCATGCCGTTCTTGCCCTTGGCATCGTAGAACAGGTTCTTCTTGCCGTCCGACATGCTCTGGTGGATGTGCCCGGAGCAGCCCGGATACTCTGCGCTCCACTTGGCCATGAAGCTCGGCATGATGCCGAAGCGCGAGCCGATTTCCTTGGCGCCAGTCTTGAACAGGATGGCCCGGTCGGCCGCTTCCAGCGCCTCCGAAAAAAGTATCGCCGCCTCATAGACGCCGGGGCCGGTCTCGGTGTGCAGGCCCTCGATGGGAATGCCGAATTCGCCCATTTCGACCATCAGCGCCTTGAAAAACTCGCGATTCTCGTTGGCGCGCAGGATCGAATAACCGAACATGCCCGGGGTGATCGTCTGCGGACGCACGTACCGCTTGTCCGCCCACGACTGCGGCGTCTCGGCAAAATTGAACCACTCGAACTCGATGCCGCACATCGGCATGACGCCGAGCTTTTCGGCACGCTTCAACACTCGCTTCAGAAGTTGGCGCGGGCAGATCGACAGCGGGACTTCCTTGCCGTTCTTCTGGGCGATGAACTCGCCGAGGAAAAACGGCACGCCGTCGTCCCACGGCACGTTGCGGTAGGTGCCCAGATCGATGCGCGCGACCGCGTCGGGGAAGCCCTTGTGCCAGCCGGTGAGCGTGGTGTTGTCGTAGCACTGGTCGTTCATGTCCCAGCCGAACACCACGTCGCAGAAGCCGAAGCCGCTCTCGACCGCGGAAAAGAACTTGTCCTTGTGCAGGTATTTGCCGCGCAGCACGCCATCGATGTCGGACACCGCGACCTTCACCCGGTTGCCTTGCGAGCCGCGGACGGCGTCGAGCACCTCTTGCGGTGCGGTTTGCTGCGGCATCACGTTTCTCCCGTCGAGCTTCGGCATCGCGCGATGGGCGCGATCGGCAATTGTAAACCCCTGTCCGCGGAATCCGAGTCATCGGCATCGAAGGCGGTCTGGTCGAGAGCAAGGAAGGCGGTGCGGCGCGTGGCAGAATGACCGCATGGATCCGCTGGACGGTTCTTCCGGCAGCAGCGACGGCGCGCCCGTCAGAGGTCATCGCAGTGCCTTGCTTTGCTTGCATGTGGCCGTGGTTTTGTTCGGTTTCGCCGGACTGTTCGGCAAATGGCTGGCGCTGCCGCCGGAATCGATCGTGCTCGGAAGAACGCTGGTGGCGAGCATGGCGTTGGCGGCATTGATGCGCGTCACGCGCGAGTCGCCCGGCGAATTCGAGTGGCGTCTCGCCGCGGGCGGCGCGGTGCTGGCACTGCACTGGGTCGCGTTCTTTCGCGCGGTGCAGGTGTCGTCGGTCGCCGTCGGCCTGCTCGGGTTCGCCAGCTTTCCGCTGTTCGTGTTGATCGCGGAGCGCATATTTCTCGGGCGATCGCTCCGCCTTGCCGATTGCGTCACCGTGGCGCTGGTGAGCTGCGGGCTGCTGTTGCTGGTCCCGGAGTTCCGCGTCGAAAACCGCATCGCGCAGGGCCTGCTGTGGGGCATCCTGTCCGGGCTCATGTTTGCGCTGCTCGCGGTCGGCAACCGTGCGCTGGCGGCGCGACGATCGGCAAACGGCGTGGCGCTGTGGCAGAACGCGGTCGCCGCCGCGTGCCTTTTGCCGGGCTACTTATGGGATCCGGTCGTGCCAGCGGCGCGCGACATCGCGCTTTTGATCGTGCTCGGCGTCGTCTGCACCGCGCTCGCGCATACGCTGTTCATCCGCAGCATGCACGCGCTGTCGGCGCACACGGCGAGCGTCGTCGCCGCGCTCGAGCCGGTTTACGGGATAGTGCTGGCCTTCGCGTTGCTGGGCGAGACACCGGGCTTGCGAACGCTGAGCGGCGCGGTGCTGATCGTCGCGGCGGCGCTGTACGCGAGCTCGCGCGCCGGCATGCTCGATGCGCGAGATCGATAAAACGTGGCGCGCGCCACCGCCCTTGTGTAGCATCGCGCCTTCGACGTGACGGCGATGAACATGACAATGCACATCGGCATGGTGGGCCTGGGACGCATGGGCGCGAACATGGCCAAGCGCCTTGCACGCGCCGGGGTGGCGGTCATCGGCTTTGATCCGGATCCAGGCGCGCGCGCGGCGTTTGCCGGCGCCGACGGATGCCAGAGCGTGGATAGCCTCAAAGCGATGGTTCACGCCTTGCCGCCGATGCGCGTGGTGTGGATGATGGTCCCGGCAGGACAGCAGACCGAAGCGACTGTCGCCGAGCTCGCTCCGCGCCTCCACGCGGAAGATGTGATCGTCGACGGCGGCAACGCGTTCTACAAGGATTCGGTGCGGCGCGCGGTCGATCTCGCCAGCTACGGCGTGCGCTTCGTCGACTGCGGGGTGTCGGGCGGCATCTGGGGGCTGGAAAACGGTTACGCGCTGATGTTCGGCGGCTCACCGGCGGCGGCGCGCGAGATCGAGCCATTCGCGAAGATACTCGCGCCTGCGCCCGACCGCGGCTGGCTTCACTGCGGCCCGAGCGGCTCGGGCCATTTCGTGAAAATGATCCATAACGGCATCGAGTACGGGATGATGCAGGCGATGGCCGAAGGCGTGGCGCTGCTGAAGGGCAAGCACGAGCTCGAGCTCGACGTGGCCGCGATCACCGAGATGTGGCGGCACGGCAGCGTCGTGCGCTCGTGGCTCCTGGATCTCACGGCTGACTTCCTGCGCGAGGACGCCGATCTCGCCGACGTCGCGCCGATCGTCGCCGATTCCGGCGAGGGTCGCTGGACCGCGCTGGAGGCGATCGAGCAGGGCGTTCCCGCGCCGGTGCTGTCGCTGGCGCTGATCATGCGCTTTGCGAGCCAAGGCAAAGGCGACTACGCGGATCGGCTGCTGTCGATGATGCGCAAGGGCTTCGGCGGTCACCGCGTCGAGCACCTCGCCGAGGCAGGCGTAAAAGGCAATTAAGCGCGCAACGCACGATG
>JALZAN010000028.1:0-3417 GCA_030948365.1 Pseudomonadota bacterium | reverse complement strand
CCTCATGGGCGTGTGCGGTTGCGGCAAGACCACCGTCGGCCGCGCGCTTGCGAGCGAGCTCGAGTGGCCTTTTTTCGACGCCGACGATTTTCATCCCCCGGAAAATGTCGCCAAGATGGCCCAGGGCATCGCGCTGACCGACGACGATCGCGGCCCCTGGCTCGATCGCGTTGCCGGCGAGATGCGTGAGCTCTCGCGACAGAAAAAAGATGCGGTCCTCGCCTGCTCGGCATTGAAGGGGTCGTACCGGCAGCGTATTGCGCTCGGCATCGGCGGACCCGAAAGCGACGGTCGCTCCCTGCTTCGCTTCGTCTATCTCAAGGGTGACGCCGGGACCATCGAGCCCAGGCTTGCGTTGCGAAGCGGACACTACATGCCTCCGTCGCTGTTGGCGAGCCAGTTCGAGACACTCGAGGAGCCGCGCGACGCGATGGTGATCGACATCCGGCAGACGACCGAAGCGCAAGCCGCGCAAATTGCGGCGGCGTTGCGGGCAGCGGCATGAGGGAGCGACGCAAGCGCGGACCCGCGACCGGCGTGGCGCATCTCGGACGCGATTCGAAAAAACATCTAGGCGCGGTCAACACGCCGGTGTACCGGGCTTCGACCATGCTTTTCGATCGCGTCGCCGACCTCGAGGCCGCCGAGCGCGGCGAATATCCGGGCGTCAGCTACGGCTTGCACGGCCTTCCCACCGTCACCGATCTGCAGGAGGCGATCGCGACGCTGGAAGGCGGCCACGCCGCGTTGGCGGTGCCGTCGGGACTGGCGGCCATCACGCTCGCGTTGCTGGCGGTGACCAAGGCCGGCGATCACGTGCTGGTGACCGACTCGGTCTATGGCCCGACGCGACGGTTCTGCAACCAGCAGCTCACCCGGTTCGGCATTTCCGTCACCTACTACGACCCGCTGATCGGCGGCGGCATCGAGCGCGAAATCCGTCCCAACACCGCGGTCGTTTTCGCCGAGTCGCCGGGCTCGCTTTCGTTCGAGGTCCAGGACGTGCCCGCGATCGCCGCGGCGGCGCATGCGCGCGGCGCGCTGATGATGATCGACAACACCTGGGCGACCCCGCTCGGGTTTGCCGCGTTCGCGCATGGCGCCGACATCTCGCTGCACGCCGGCACCAAGTATGTCGGTGGCCATTCCGACGTGCTCAACGGCGTCATCGTCTGCAATGAGGCGACCCATCCCAGGCTGCATCGGCTGTGGACCGACATGGGCGTGTCCGCCAGCAGCGACGATTGCTTCCTCGCGCTGCGCGGGCTGCGCACGCTCGCGGTGCGCCTCGAGCGTCACACGAAAAGCGCGATGACCATCGCGAGGTGGCTGCTTCAACGCGCGGAAGTCGCCGAGGTGATCTTCCCGGCGCTGCCGGGCTCGCGCGGCCACGAGCTGTGGAAGCGCGATTTCAGCGGCGCCTGCGGCCTCTTCGGCGTCGTTCTGCATCCGGTGGCCAAAGCGCGCGTCGACGCGCTGCTGGATTCGCTGCGCCTGTTTAGACTGGGATGGAGCTGGGGTGGATTCGAGAGCCTGATCATTCCGGCGCATCCAGAACGAATCCGCACCGCGACGAGTTGGGAAGCCGTCGGGCCCTATCTTCGCCTCCACGTCGGCCTGGAGGATCCGAGCGACCTCATCGCCGATCTCGATCAGGGGCTTGCGGAGCTCGCCGGCTGATTTTTATCATCGAGCGCGATCACGCCGGCAAGCTGCCGCGCAGCTCATGCATCGGTGCCGAGATAGACCGCTCGCACACACGGGTCGGCGCGGACCGCGGCGGGCGCGCCATCGGCGATGATTCGGCCGCGATCGAGGACGATGACACGCGCGGCGAAGCGAAACACGACGTCGACATCGTGCTCGGTAAACAGCGTGGCGACGTTGCCGTCTCGCACCACGTCCGACACCAGCGCCATCACCGAGGCGCGCTCGCGCGGTGCGGTCCCCGCCGTGGGCTCGTCCATCAGCAGCAATCGCGGCGAGCGCGCCAGCGCCACCGCGAGCTCGATCCGCTTGAGGTCGGCATAGGCGAGCGTCGCGCAGACCTGTTCCGCCAGTGAATCCGCGCCGACCCGCGTCAGTAGCGCGTTGGCCTCGGATCGTCGCGCGGGAGCGAGGCGTCCCATAAGCGAGCCCGCTTCGCCCGCGACAGCGAGAAGCGCGAGCTGGACGTTCTCGCGCGCCGTCATCGATGCGAATGTCGCCGCGGTTTGGAACGTCCGGCCCACGCCTGCACGCGCGATCCGCTGCGGGGGCCAGCGATCGATCCTTTCGCCGCCGAGCCACACCGAGCCATCGTCGGATGCCAGCTGGCCGTTGACGATGTTGAAGCACGTCGTCTTGCCTGCACCGTTAGGTCCGATCAAGGCCACTACCTCGCCGGCGGCGACGGTGAAGGAAATGTCATCGAGCGCCTGAAGGCCGTCGAAGGCCTTCGAGAGATGCTCGACGCGCAGGAGGGGAGAGGCGTCGCTTCTCATCGCCGCAGACGTTCCAGCACGCGCGCCGCCACGCCGCCGATGCCCATCGGAAACGCGAGCACGAGAAGCAGGATGATCGCGCCGAAGAGGCTCCGCCAGTACTCGGTGTGACGGGGAAGCACATCCTGCAGCCAGGTGAACGTGGCGGCGCCGACGAGCGGTCCGGCGAGCGCCTCGATGCCACCGAGGAGGACGATGAGCAAGGCGTCGATGGAGCGCGGAATGGCCAGCGTGTCGGGCGCGATGCTGCCTTTGGAAAACGCGTACATGCCGCCGGCGAGTCCTGCGAAAGTGCCGGCGAGCGCGAAGGCGAGCCACTGCGTCTTGCGCACGTCGATGCCGATCGCGCGCGAACGCATCGGCGAATCGCGCGCGCCGCGCAATGCGTAGCCGAACGGCGTTTGCGTCACCCAGACCAGGAGCGAGAGCCCGAGCGCGGTCAAGGCGAGCGTGAACTCGAAATAGGCGGTGCGCTCGGCAAGCCATCCCGAAGGCCAGATGCCGATCAGCCCGTTGGAGCCGCCGGTGATGTCGTCCCATTGCTGGGCGATCGACCACACGATCTGGGCGAAGCTCAGACTCAGCATCGCGAGGTAGACGCCCGAGAGGCGGACGCAAAGCCACCCGAAAACCACCGCGCCGGCAAATCCTGCGACCGGCGCGGCCAATATCGCGCCGGCCATCGGCACGCCGTGGCGTGTCGCCAGCGCGGCGGCGTAGGCGCCTAGCCCGAAGTAGCACGCGTGTCCGAAGGAAATCATGCCGCCGCTGCCGAGCAGAAGCTGCAGGCTCGCGCCGAACAGCGCGAACACGAGAATGTCGGTGACGACGATCAAGGCGTATTCGTGCGCGAACAAGGGGAGCGCCGCCGCGCAGACCAAAAGCGCCGCGCCGGCAACGAGCGTTCCCCGGCGCGGCGGGCCGGTGGGTGCGC
>JALZAN010000027.1 GCA_030948365.1 Pseudomonadota bacterium | reverse complement strand
GTATTTCTACTTCCACAATTGCGTGTACGACTACGTCTGGCGCGACAACCGGCGCCGTCGCAACGAGCGCATCGCGACCTTCGACCTCCTGCACAAGTACGGACCCGACTGGAGGCTGATCCTTGTCGGAGACGCCGCGATGAGCCCTTACGAGATCGTGCAGGCCGGCGGCAGCGTCGAATACATGAACGACGAGCCGGGCGCGGCATGGCTCAAGCGTCTGATCGACGCCTACCGTCACGCGATCTGGCTCAACCCCGAGCCTGAGCGGTCATGGAGCTCCTCGCGCTCGACGCAGATCGTGCTGGAGATCCTGGGGCCCCGGATGTTTCCGCTCACCCTCGACGGCCTGCAGCGCGGGATCGCGGCTTTGCGGAAGTAGGCGTGGATTTCGGCGCTGATTTTTGTGACGTTGGATTTGAGGCGGCGTGCGAGGCCGTGGTCAGCGCAGCGAATCGCGGCGCGATGAACGCGTACCAGCCGAGTGCCAGGATCACCAGCATCCATACGATGACGGGTCCGCTTGGCAGGTCGAGCGCGGTGGACGCGACCAGTCCGACCGCGTAGCCCGCTGCGCCGATGCCCCACGCCGCGGCGAGGCGCCGGCGCGCCATCTTTCGCGTGGCCAGCGGCGGGACGATCAGAGTGGCGAAGACGAGGTAGAGTCCGACCAGCTGCACCGACACCGTTACCGCGAGCGCGAACAGGACGTAGAAGCCGGTGCGCCCGAGCCGCTCCTTCCAACCGAACCAGAGGAACAGAATCGCCGCGTAGAGCAGCGCCACCCAGAGCAGGCGCGACGGCTGCGCCCACAGTATCTGCCCCACCAGCAGATCGCGCAGTTGCTCGCTGCCGTGAGGGTTGCTGGCGAGCAGCAACACGCCGCCGGTCGCGCCGAGGATGAATACGACGCCGATCACCGCCTCCTGCACGTCCGGCCAGATCCGCTCGGTCCACGTCAGCAAGAGCGCGCCGGCAAGCGCCGCGGCCAGAGCGGCAACCTGAACCGCGAGGCCGTGCGCATCGGATCCGAGTTGATCGGCGAGCAGCACGCCGCAGCCCGCGATCTGCGCGATGGCTAGATCGATAAAGACGATGCCGCGCGCGAGCACCTGCATGCCGAGCGGTACATGCGTCGAGGTGACCAGCAGGCCGGCCGCGAGCGCAGGAAGCAGGATCGAAATGCTGATCGCGTCGAGATTCACTGCAGACCTTTCAGCAGCCGCTGGATCGTATCGTCGAACAAGCCGAACAGGTCCTTCGCGGCGTCGTCGCCGCCGACGGTGAACGGCAACACGACGGCGTTGATCTTTGCCCGCTCGGCGATCCATTGTGATGCGCGGTCGCTCTGATACGCCGCGCGCAGGACCATTTTCACCGGTTGGCGCTGCACGATTGCCAGCACCTCGGATAGATGGGAGGTCGTGGGCTCCACGCTAGGCTTCGGCTCCAGCGCCGCGACTTCCTTCATGCCCAGCCACGCGATCAGGTACGTGAATCCCTTGTGCTGAACGAGGATCGGGACCCCTTTCAACGGAGCTCCTTCTTTCTCCCATCGAGCGACTGCAGCGTTCCAGCGGTCGGCGAAAGCCTTGTATCGCGCCTGGTAGTACGCCGCATTTTCGCGATCGAGCTCGGCCAGGCGCGCCGAGAGCGGCCCCGCAACGCGAGCGATATTGCGCGGATCGGTCTGGATGTGCGGGTCGCCGGCGGCATGCACGTCGCCTTCGGCACGATCCAGGCGAGCCGGCTTGTCCAAGATCGGAACGAACGACGCCGCCTCGAAATAACCCGGCTTGCCCGCTTGCACCTTGGGGTTACCGGCCTGTTGGATCACTAACGGCAGCCAACCGATTTCGAGCTCCGCACCCGTCGCGACCACCAGATCGGCGCCGCGGGCGCGGCCGATCAGGCTCGGCTTCGCCTCGACGTGATGCGGATCCTGCAGCGGATTGGTCGCGGTATAGACCTTGACCTTGTCGCCGCCCAATTCCTCGGTGAGCGCGGCCCATTCGGGCACGGTCGCGAAAACATTGAGCGCCGCGGCTGCGGGTCCGCACGCTAGCGCCAGCAGCGCCGGCAACAGCCATTGCAAACGGGATCGCATTGCCTGCTCCTCTAGAATTTGTGCGCGCCGTGCGCGCCGATCGTCAGGATGTATTGCAGGAACACCTGATTGTCGGTCAGGCCGGCCTGAGTCTTGCTCTGCGCCCATTGCAGTCGAACGCGGCTGAATTCGGACGGCGTGTAGTCGACCATCAGCGTGGAACGCTCCGGGTGGAATGCCGGCGAATCCAGGTAAGCCGCATTGGTGCCGTAATTCACCTGTCCCGGATCCAGCCTGTCGTAGCGCGCGCCGACGCGCCAGTTGGGCATGAATTGGTAGACGCCCTGCAAGTACCACCCGCTTTGCCGCGACGTATAGGCCGAGGTGTTGGTCAGGCTCAGCGCGTGGTCGACGTCATAGGTGAAATCGCCATTCTCGCGCCGCAGGAAGTATTCGCCCTGGACCTTGAAGTTGGTGTGCCGCGGATTGCCGTTGGGCGCGTACTTCCAGACGAAATCGGCGACGGCGACGTGACTGGTTCCGTTGAATCCGACCTGCGCATTATTTCCGGCGAAGTCGAGCTGGGAATACCGGCGGTCTTGCGCACGCGTCTGCAGGTAGGACAGCCCGGCGCGCCAGCTGTGACTGGCGCCGATATCACCTCCGCTGTGGGCGTAGACCACGCCGGATCCGGCGCCGTTCCTGTTGCGCATCGACCCCGGGAAGTTGTCCCCGTTGCCGACTTCGGCCCCAAGCTCGAGAAACTGATCGGTCGGCGCGATCCATTTGAGCTGCAGACCATCGTTGGCATATTGGCCGCCGAGAAACGCCTGATACGCGAGCGGAGCATCGATGAAATCCCACCCGTGCTGGTGCTGTTCGTTCAGGTACCCGAGGCCCGAGAAAAAACGACCGAACTTGGGGACCATGCCGTATGGGGCTGCGGTGTAGATGCCGTAGGCCTCCTCGACCGAGACGGTGTTTTCCGGCGTGAGCGAGACGATAAGGTTGCCCGCGAACAGGTGATCGACATTGGCCGAGATCGCGAGCTCGGATTCCCCGAGCGAGAAGCCGCGGCGCCCAGGGGCGATATCGCCGCCTGGCGCAAAACCGCCGATCGCGAATTTCGACGGATCCTGCGACAGATTGGCGTAGCGTCCCTGCAGCACCGCCGAGATCGCGGGATTGAACGCTGCGATGCCCGATGCGGATGATGCCGCGGGTAATGCGGCGGCGACGGGAGGGGTCGGCGCGGCTGCGGCCTCTCGGCTTTTTGCGGTCTCGGCCTCCTTCAATCGCTGCTCGAGCGCCTGGATGCGCGCTTCGTAGCCTTCTTTCAGTTGCCGGATCTGCTCGCGAATCTCGGCGAGGTCGGCATCGCTCACCGCCGACGCGATCGTCGGAAAGAATAACGCAAGCGCCAGGATGGCGCGCACGGGACCGGACACGATGGTGCTCCTCTGGACATTGGACGAAAGCGCCGCGCTGATGGCGGCGCGCCAAGCGGCCTTAGAGGAGGAGCGGTGGGGCGCGGCTTAAGTAGAAGCAGCTTGCGGCGACGGTACGCGAGACAAAGCTGACCGCGATCCGGACGAACCCGGCGGCGCTCACCGCCAGCGGGGATTCGCTGCCCGCGACCGCGTGCGTTGCGCCCGCGAGCAGCGAACATTCGATGCATGGCAGATCGCTGGTCGGGTTCTGCAATCCCTGCTCGTGATGTCGCTGGAGCCGAGCGGTATCGTGCTGCAACAGATGGCGTTGCATCTCGTGCTGCGCCCACGCCAGCGCCACCAGCATGAAGATGCTGATCAGCGCCCGCGCCGCAGGCCGAAACGAACGGGCAGTCATCGAGATCACGAGATAAAGTCTACACTAGGCGTCGCTTGGAACAATGCCTCGACGGCCTAAGCCGCTGCACCGCGATGGCGTCCACCGATGCGCGGCCGGGCCTGATCACTGGATCATCGGCTCAGTGATGGTGTCTGTGTAAGCCTCCGGGCGCTGTGGCGACCCGGCGCCGGTCGCGGCGCGGGCAATCGCATCAGCGCCTTACGTCGGGCCCGACGCGAATGTCGGCGCCAGAACGTCCAGCGCGTCGAGCTTGGCCGAAGGCTCCTTGACGGTGATCCGCCAAAGGGTCCGCGGATCGTCCGGGTCGGTCAGGGTGGCCGAGTGCAACAGCGAAGCGTTGTCCCAGATCACGAGGTCACCGACGCGATAGGACAGGCTGTACACGTATTTCGGCTGCGTCGCGTGGGCCGCCAATTCGTCGAGCAGCGCGACGGCCTCGTCATCGGGCATTCCGACAATGCCGTACGAGCTGCCGGAAACCGCGTAGAGCGCCTTGCGCCCGGTCACCGGATGAGCCCGCACCAGCGGATGCGTGATCAGCGGCATTTTGGCCTTTTGATCAGCGGTGAGCGGCGAGGCCGCGATGCGGCTGGCATCGTTGGCCTCCTTGCGGTTGCCGTAATGGTGGACCGCGACCAGCGATGCGGCGCGTTGTCGCATGGATTCCGCCAGGCCATCGTAGGCGGCATACTGATTCGCGAACAGCGTGTTGCCTCCGGCCTTGGGCACTTCGATCGAATAGAGCATGGTCGCGCGCGCCGGGACCTGCAGATAGGAATAGTCGGTATGGAAATAGGTGCCGGCGTCGGCCAGTCCGACCGGCTCGCCGTCCTTTCTGCGGTTGGACAGTATCAGTATGTTGGGATCGGCCGGATGGTGGAACTGGTCGATCACGTGAGGTTCGGGCGGCCCGAAGCGGCGCGCGAAAGCAACGTATTGCGCGGGCGTCAGGCGCTGGCCGCGCAATACCAGGACCTGACCCGCGAAAAACGCGCGCTCGATGTCCGCAAATGCGGCATCCGACATCGGCTGCGACAGATCGACTTCCGACGCTTCCAAGCCGAAACCAGGCGACAGAGGTCGGGTATCCAGCATGGCGGTCACCTATTTCAGGAATTCGGGACGCAGCCAGCGCGGCAGCAGCAGCGGAATCTCGGGCCACACGATCATCGCCGCCAGCACCAGCAGCATGGGCACCAGCATGATCATCGTATCCTTGAGCGCGTAGCGCAGGCGCACCTTGGCGATTGCGCACGAAATCATCAGGCACAATCCATAAGGCGGCGTGACCAGCCCGAAGGCGAGCGCGACGATGCCGATGATCGCGAACGACACCGGGTGCATGTTCACCGATGCGGCGAGCGGTTGCAGCGTCGTGCCGACAATGATAATCGCCGGAATGGCGTCGAGAAAACAGCCGACAATCAGGAACACGCCGGCAATGAAAAAGCCCACGCCGGTGATGTCGAGTCCCCACGACGTGACATTCTCGAGCAGTGCCTTCGGAATCTGGAAGTAGGCGAGCAGCCATCCGAACACCGATGCGGTCCCGACGCAGAAAAGGGCGATCGCCGACAGCTTTCCGGTTTCGAGCAGGCAGTCCCACAACTTGGGCGCGGTCATCTCGCGGTAGAAGAATACCGACAGCACGATGGCGTACAACACCGCAGCGGCAGCGGACTCGGTGGAAGTGAACCAGCCGAGCAGGATGCCGCCGACGATAATGAACGGCGTCATCAGCGCCGGAACCGAGACGAACGCGGCCGTCACGAACTCCTTGAACGTCGCGCGGCGGTACGTCGGGTAATGGCGAATCTTGGCGTACGCGTGCACGGTCGCCATTTGCGCGAGCCCGAGGAGCAAGCCGGGAATAACGCCGGCCAGGTACAGCGCACCAATCGACACCTGCAGCACGCCGCCCCACACCACCATCAGGATCGACGGTGGGATGATCACCGCCAGCACCGCCGACACCGCCGTGATCGCGATCGAGAACGACAGATCGTAGCCTTCCTTGACCTGTGCTTCGATGAAGATTTTGCCCTGGCTCGCCGCATCGGCGGTCGACGAGCCGGAGATGCCGGCGAAGAACACCGACAACAGCACGTTGATCTGCGCCAGCGCGCCCGGGAAATTGCCGACCATCGTCCGCGACAGCACGACCAGGCGATCGGTGATCCCGCCGACGTTCATGAGATTCGCGGTGAGCAGGAAGAACGGTACCGCGAGCAGGATAAAGGAGTTGTACGCCTTGAACGTCGTATTGAAGACCACCATCGGCGACAGCCGCGGCTCGACGAACAACACCGGCAGGCAGGCGAGACCGAGCGCGAACGCGACCGGCACGCGCAGCACCATCAGCAGGAAAAACGCGCCGAACAGCCACATCGCTGCGACGGCTGGCGTGAGCGCGGCGCCGGTCATTGATGGACCCCCACGCTAGCGGCGATCGCCGCTGCACTGCCCGCGGGGACGTCCGCGCGCGCGGGGCGAAGCCCAGGCTCGCAGAGCGCGTCGGCGCGCGCGAATGGCGGCCGAAAGGTGATCGCTGCGTATCGAGGTGGGCGTGAGGAGGCCGCGGTGCAATTCACGGCTTGCGCCGGCCCGTTCATACCACGCTGCCGTGAGCGGGGTCGCGGGGTGGCGGCTCATCACCCGGCTCGGGAACGTGGCGCACGATGCGTAGATCCGCCAGCAGACGCTCTACGCCAAAAAGCAGCCAGGTCGCTCCCGTCAGCGGCCAGGCGATGAAAAGCCAGGCCATCGGCATGTCCGCCAGCTCGGAGGTCTGGTTCCAGCCGAACTGCACGAACATGGTCCCATACCATATGAACACCAGCGCAAAGACGAGGACGAAAATCATCGAGACGATCCTCAACACCGCGTTGGTCCGCGGCTTGAGCTCAGGCCAAACATCGACGTCGAAGTGGGATCCGTCGCGCACGCCGATCATCGCGCCCAGCATCACCATCCAGATGAAGAGGAAGCGCGCCATTTCCTCGGTCCAGATCCAGGACGGAATCAGCGCGGTAAAGCGCGAGATCATCTGGATCGTCACCGGCACGACCAGGATGCCCACGCTTGCGCCCAGCAGTACGCTAAGCACGCGGGAGTAGCCATCGATGAACTTGCGCATGCGTCCCCCATGCCGTGCTTCGCCACGGCAAAAAACACCGGCGCAAGGCTATTCTTGCGCCGGCCGCATCGCCGGAACTACATCGAGCTGATTTTGTTGTAGATTGCTTCCGCGCCGATTTCCTTCGCGTACTCGGCCATGACCGGATCCGCAGCCTTCTTCATCGCGGCGCGATCGGCGAACGGGATCTTTTTGAGCTTGCCGGCCTTTTCCATCGCGTCCAGCTTGGCGGAATCCTCGCTCGACTCGATCTGGCGGCCGTAAACGCCCGCTTCCTTGCCCGCCTTGAGAATCGCCGCCTGAAGGTCGGGTGGGAGCTTCTTGAACGTCTTGCCCGAGAAGCAGATCGGGCGGATCGTGATCGCGTGCTGCGTCATGTTCAGGTTCGGTCCGACTTCGTAGAACTTCATGGTCTCGACGCCCGCCGCCTCGTTTTCGCCTGCCTGGATCACGCCGTTCTGGATCGCGTTGTAGATTTCGTCGTAGGCGATGACCGTCGGTGACATGCCGATCGCGGCGAAGGTCTTGCTCCAGATCGGCGCTCCCTGGACGCGAACCTTGAGTCCCTTCATCTCCGCCATGTTGCGGACCGGCTTGTTGGCGAAGATGTTGCGCGTGCCGCCGCCCGCAAAGCCGATCAGCATGACATCGCCCTTGGCCGCCACTTCGTCGGCGATCGGCTTCAGCGTCTCGGCGTCGAGCACCTTGTTCCAATGATCGAGGTCGCGGAAAAGAAAGGGCGCGTCGATGAAAGGAGCTGCCTTCGAGAACGTAGACATGTGCGCGGGTGACACGATGCCGTAGTCGACCGAGATGCCCTGATTCATGTAGGCGAAATAGTCCTTCTCGAGACCGAGCTCGCTGTTCTTGTGCAACACGAAGTTGACCGGCTTTCCGTAATACTTGAGGGTCAGTTCCTGGAACCGCACCAGCGCCCGATTGAACGCGTGGTCATCGTTGAACTGCACGGCGCCGTGCAGGGTGATCGGCTGCTGCGCCAAGGCGTTGAACGAGATCGCCAGGCCGACCACGGCCAGGCAGCGCGAGAAAGCGCGAAGAAATGCGGGCATTTGTTTCCTCCGAAAGTTGCGGTTTGGGGCGCCACTGGCCTTCCCGGGAAAGCCGGGCGCTGGAACCGTCTGGTGATATTACGAAGGCGCATTCAACCCCGCGCGAGCGATGGTGTCAAGACAGCGGCGCCTTGGCGGCAACGGACAACTTTGCATGGCGGTGGAAGCGACTTTAACCGCTTGCAAGCTGTACGTTCACCGGCCCAGGCAAGCTCTGCAATCTCATTTCGAAGACGGATCGTCGCGGACGGCCCTCTCGCCAAGTAACTGCGCTTGGTACAATGCGAGGCATGAAGTCTCGTTTCCGCGTCGGGATGGTGCTGGTCGCGTTGATGGCACAGTTGTTTGCGCCGCTTGCCGCGTACGCGTCGGTGACGCCGACGACGGGAGTCGACGACTTCTGCTCCGCAAATCGCGGTGCCGTACCGGGGCCCGGTCCTGCCTTGCCGCGTCCGGCCTCTCCCAAGCACGGCTCGTCGCATTGCGCGTATTGCTCCGGAACGGCGTCGTCGGCCGTGTTGCCCGGCATCGTCGCGCCTGTTGTGCCGACGGCCGAACTTGCAACGTTGCTTCCGAAGCCGACCCGCCTTTCGATCGCGACCGCGACCGTTTGGCTCCCGCCCACCCGCGCTCCTCCCGGCGTTTCCTGACCCGCTGAGCTTATCGGTCACGCGGAGCGATCCGCGTGCGATGTTCGGCCTCGCGCGTTCGGCGTTGTCTTTCCGCACGCACCTATTTTTTCGGTCCGGAAGATCTGCCTATGAAAATGCTCGCTGTAATTCTGCTTGGCTGCCTGTTCGCCGCGAACGCGATATCGGCGCACGACTATGCGCTCAAGTCGCTCAGGATCGATCATCCATTCGCGCGGGCGACTCCCCCGGGCGCCCGGACCGGCGGCGTGTTCGTGACCGTCGAAAATACCGGCGTTCAGTCCGATCGGCTGTTGAGCGCTTCGACGCCGGCGGCGGGGCTGGCCGAGTTGCACACCATGAGCGTCGAGTCGGGCGTCATGAGGATGCGCGGCGTCGCCGGATTGGAGGTCAGGGCGGGCGAGACTCTCCAGCTCAAGCCGGGCGGTTACCACGTGATGCTGGGCGAGTTGAAGCATCCGCTCAAGATCGGCGATAAATTCCCCATGACATTCAGGTTTGAGAACGCCGGCGCGGTCGAGGTCATGGTCTGGGTCGAGGAAATGGGCGCCAGTTCCTCACGTGGACGTTGACGCCATTCGGGCTTGACGAAACCTAGCTATCGGCGATCGGCAGTTCCACGGCTGCGTTACATCACAAGACTGAAGAGAGAAAAGTGAGGACAAAGAGAAGCGCTGCAGTGTCCATCGTTGCGGTTGCCTTTGCTTCGGTCGCGGCGCCCGGTGCCGCGCTCGCGCACGGCATCGCGGGAAAGCGGTTCTTTCCGGCGACCTTGAAGACCGAAGATCCGTTTGTGGCCGATGAGCTGTCGTTGCCGACGATTTCCACCGTCAGGATGCCGGCGAGCGAAGACGCGCGAGCGACACGCGAGACGACGTTCTCGATCGACGTGTCGAAACGCATCACCGAAAACATTGGCATCGGCGTTGGCGGCGCTTACAAGCGGTTGCGACAGGATGGCGCGGAAACGCAGCGCGCATTCGATAACGCCGCAGCGAGCATCAAGTACAAGCTCTACCAGAACGACATGCACGAGACGATCCTGTCGGCCGGCGTCGATTGGGACATTGGCGGAAGCGGCTCGAAACGCGTGGGCGCGGAGCCGTTCAGTACCGTCACTCCGGCGCTTTTCTTCGGCAAGGGGCTCGGCGATCTGCCCGAGAGCGCGATGTACTGGCGACCGTTCGCCGTCACCGGATCGGTCGGTATCGGCATTCCAAGCCGGGCCAATAGCAGCTCGCTCTCGGATGAGGGCGAGCTCGTCATCGAGCGTCATCCGCATACGCTCATCCTGGGGCTGGCGATCGAATACAGCGTTCCGTACCTGCAGGCGTTCGTCAAAGACGTGGGCTTGCGCGAGCCCTTCAATCAACTCATTCCGGTGATCGAGTTTGCGCTGACCAAGCCGCTCGATCGCGGCCGCGGTCCGACCACGGCAACCGTCAATCCCGGCTTCCTCTGGGCGGGAAGGACCATGCAGCTCGGGCTCGAGGCGGTGGTGCCGGTAGACCGGCATTCAGGCACCGGCGTGGGCTGGGTCGTGCAGCTTCATTTCTTTCTCGACGACCTGTTTCCCACGACCATCGGCAAGCCGATTTTCGGAGAGTGATGAAAACAATCCCGCTTTTCGTCGCCGCGCTGCTGCTGTCCCTGGCAATCATCCCCGGCGCGGAAGCACACGCGTTTCTGGTTCACGCGACGCCGGCGGTGGGAAGCTCGAGCCGTGAATGGCCGGCGCGCGCGCGACTGTGGTTCACGGACGAGCTGGAAGCGGCCTTCAGCACGGTGCGGGTGCTCGACCGCGATGGCAAGCAGGTCGACAAGCAGGACAAGCAGCTCGACGCCGCCGATCACAAGCTGCTGCAAGTCTCCCTGCCGCCGCTCGCGCCCGGCAGGTATCGCGTCGTCTGGCGGGCGTTGTCGGTGGACACCCACGTCACCGAAGGCGATTTCACTTTCGAAGTCCTTCCCTAAGCACCCCGCCGAGCGATCGATGAGCGACCTGCTGATCCTGACCCGCGCCGTTCACTTCGGCGCGGTGCTTTGGCTGTTCGGCGAGCTCGCATTTTTTTCCTTCATCCTCGGACCCGCCTTGCGCGGCGTCCTGTCGAGTCCATCGGAGGGCATCGAGTGGGGGCGACGACTGGTCCGGGTCGCATCGCTGCTGCTGGCGGTCGGCATCGCCTCGGCGGTAGCGTGGCTGCTCCTGGAGGCGGCCAACATGAGCGGTGTCGCGCTCGCGATGGCGATCGACCGCGACACGCTCGGCGTGGTGCTGCGGGAGACCTTCTTCGGCCGGGTCTGGTCGGCGCGCTTCGCGATCTCGATCCTGCTGGGTGCCACGGTGTGGCTGATGTGGCGGAAACGCCTGGCATCGATTCATCGATCCGCGCTCGTGGCCGCAACGCTGCTCGCTGCGTCGTATGCAGCGACGCTCGCGGGCAGCGGACACGCCGCCGCAAACGCCGGCGTGGATCGCTGGGTGCATCTCGGCTCCGACGCGGTGCATCTTCTCGCGGCCGGAGCATGGATCGGCGCGCTTCCTGTGCTGGTTTCACTCCTGCGGCGTACGGTCAATACGGAGCATGCCGCGCAATTCGCGCTCGGGGTAGAGACCATACGGCGCTTCTCCGCGTTCGGCATGGTCAGCGTCGGCGGATTGCTGCTCACCGGGCTCGTCAACGCCTTCTACCTGCTCGGCAGTCTCGCGGCGTTATCTGGGACGGACTACGGCAGAATGTTGAGCTTGAAGATCGTCTTGTTCGTCATCATGGTCGCATTGGCAGCCGTCAATCGCTTGCGTCTCACGCCGAAGCTTGTCGTGAGTGCGCGATCGGCGGGCGAGTCGGCGGGCCGAAGCGCGCTGGCACGCGTGCGACGCAATGCCCTGCTGGAAATGGCCGGGGGCATCGCGATCATCGGTATCGTCGCCGCGCTCGGTATCACGACGCCGGCGGTGCACATGCCCGGGAGTGTCGGGGCACACTCGATGCCATCGGGCGGCCAAACCCGTTGACTGGGCGGGCGGGCCTGCGGCCACGCCGGTTGATAGTAAGATTAACGCATGCGATCCTCGACGCCCGCCGCCCTTGCCTCGACTGTGGATGTGACCAAGTTCGGGGCGTCAACGGGCGGCGAACCGCGGATCGTCGCGCAATGGCTCCTCGCGTGCTGCGCATTGGTATTCGCGCTGGTCGTCGTCGGCGGCGTGACGCGGCTGACGCATTCGGGACTATCGATCACCGAATGGCAGCCGATCGTCGGCACGCTTCCGCCGTTGTCGGACGGGCAGTGGAGCGAAGCGTTCGCCAAGTACCAGAGGACGCCCGAGTACCGGCAGGTCAATCGCGGGATGAGCGTCGACGCCTTCAAGAGCATCTTCTGGTGGGAATACTTTCATCGGCTGCTCGGCCGCATGGTGGGCGTGGCGTTCATCGTCCCGTTGCTGTGGTTCGTCGTGCGCGGAAAGCTTCCGTCCACTCCCGGCCTGGCACCGAAGCTTTTCGGAATCTTCGTGCTTGGCGCGCTGCAGGGAGCCTTGGGTTGGTACATGGTGCAAAGCGGATTGGTCGATGACCCGCGCGTATCACAGCTCCGGCTCACCGCGCATCTCGGCCTGGCGCTGTTGATATTCGCGACCATGCTGTGGACTGCGATTTCATTGCTGCGGCCCGCCAGCGCCGACGACGATCGCATCAGGCCGCTGTTTCGCGCCGCGGTGTCGCTGGTCGCGCTGATTTTCTTCATGGCGCTTTCGGGCGGGCTCGTTGCCGGCATTCGCGCCGGATTCGCCTACAACACCTTCCCGCTCATGAACGGCAAGCTCGTGCCGCCGGAAATCATGCTGCTCGATCCGTGGTACGTTAATTTCGTGAACAACATGGCCACCGTCCAGTTCGATCACCGGTTGATCGCGTGGACGCTGCTGCTGGTGGTGCCGATCTGGTGGTGGCGCGTTCGTGCAAGTCCAACGGCGCCGGCGCGGGCGCGCGGCGCGGCGAGCCTCTTGCTCGCCTTGCTGCTCATTCAGGTGGCGCTCGGCGTCTCGACGCTGCTTCTGGTGGTTCCACTGGCGCTTGCCGCGGCGCACCAGGCTGGAGCTGTGCTCCTTTTTTCAGCGGCGCTTTACGCGGCGCATACGTTGCGCCCGCAAGGGCCCGTCAAGGCCGCGTGAGATCGCTGGTCGCGCGTCGGCGCTACCGTTGACTCGCAATTCCCGGTCGATCCCCGCTTCGCGGGGCGACTGGCGAGACGGATGCTCCCGCTCGCGCCACCTCAAAACGGACGATTTGCTTTCGGCGCCGTCTGGCGCGATCATGGCTGTCCCGCGCTTTGTCCAGCGCGACCAGAAGCGTCTCCATGACCGAAACCAACAAGCTCGACGAACCCTTAAGCGATTCCGACTACGATGAGCTGGAAGCGTTTCTAGGCTCCAACGTCGTTCCGCAGGATTGCATGGATCTGGAAATGCTCGACGGATTCCTGACCGCGATCGTCAGCGGCCCCGAGCTCATTCAGCCGTCCGAATGGCTGCCGGTGCTGTGGAGCGACAGCCAGCGCAGCGTCACGCCGGTGTTTCAGAATAACGAGCAGGCCGAGCGCATCCTGTCGCTGGTGCTTCGCCTGCAGCAGAGCATCCGGCGCACGCTCGCCGAATCGCCGACGCGGTTCAAGCCGCTCCTGTATCACGCGGAGACCGACAACAAGGACGAGCGCAGCCCGCCCGAGGCCAGCGCGTGGTGCGAGGGATTCATGACCGGCGTGCTGCTTCGCGAGCAGGAATGGGAGCCGCTCTACGCCGAGGAGTCCTCGCGCGACTGGATGCTGCCGATCGAGGCGCTGGCCTACGGCGACCACGATCCGGAGTATCTCGACTGGGTGGACAGCGAGGAAAAGCGGCTGGGCATGATCGACGAGCTTCCCATCGCCACGGTATTGATCAGCCGCTTCTGGCAGGAGCGCAATCGCACCGATACGCCTAACCGCGCCGAGCGGCGTGCGCAACGGCGCGAGGCATCTCGCAAAGGTCGCCAGCGCCTGCACTAAGCGCGCTCGGATCGGACCTTCCTCGCCACGCCGCGCTTCGATCGCGTGATGGAGCCCGCTTCGGTTTTACGCCGAAGCCTCATAGTGCAATAGCGCGACCGGAATCGCGGCAAACAGCCGCGATAGCGTCAGGCTTCCCGCGTCAGCACCGACGTGATGGACGGCTCCGCTCAGCACATCGTGGAGCGGTGTCTCCCGCGGAAGGAAGTCGAGGTCCAACGCCGCGTTTCCCCATGCGTCTTCGCCTACCGGCGCAACGCCTTGCTCGATGCCGAGCGATGCAAACAGGCGTCCCGCGACCACCACGACGCCCGAGCCTGCCAGCCGGCGCGCGTAGGCCACCGCATTGCGCGAGCGCTCGCCGGCGATGGCGATCGGCACATAGTCGCCGCGCGCGAACAGTTGCGGATGCGCACGCCGCAAGGCGAGCGCGCGCGAGGTCACCCAAAGCTTGAGCCGACCGTCGTGCGGCGTCGCCAACAGGCTGCCTATCCGCGGCGCGAGCGATGCCGCGGTTCCGGACGCAAGCGCGTCCAGCTCGGCGAGCATCGCCGCACGAAGCGCGTAGTCGACCGGGCGCCGGTTGTCGGGGTCGACCAGAGAGAGGTCGATGATCTCGTTGCCCTGATAGATGTCGGGCACGCCCGGCGCCGTGAAATGCAGCAGCGACATCGCCATGCTGTTGAGGGCGCCGAACCAGGCGAAAGCACCGACCGCCGAGCGAAGATCGGCGAGAAAGGCGTTGGTCGGTGCGTCGTCGAGCAGCGCGGTGACGAACGACTTCAGCGCTGATTCGTACTCGTCGTTGACCGCCACCCAGCTGGTGTGCAACTTCGCCTCGCGTGCTGCCTTGACCATGTAGGCCTCGATTCGGCGCCGATAGGTCCGCAGGCCCGGCGCGTCCAGCGGGTCGGTGGGAAACGTGCCGACGAGAGTTTGATAGAGCAGATATTCGTCGTTGCGCGAAGGCGCGGGCAGGTCGTCGACGACGTGCTTGCGCGTGCGATTGATCCGGCTCCAGCGCCTCACCCGGAGACGCCACGCCGCAGGCATCTCCGAGACGACATCGATGCGCGCGCGCACGTCCGTCGAGCGTTTGTTGTCATGGGTCGAGCCGGCCAGCATGGTGTCCGGCCAGTGCGTGAGGCGCTCCGCATTGGCGCGGTGGAACGCCTTGATGCTGGTGCCGAACTGGTCCGGATCGCCGCCGACTTCATTCAGCGACACGAGGCGATTGAACAGGTAGAAGCTGGTGTCCTCGACGCCCTTGGCGGTGACCGGGGCCGAGAACTGCTGAAAGCGCATCGCGAAGGCGCGGTACGCGTCCAGCGTCGCCTGCGTGGCGTGGTCCGGCGGACGCACCAGCAGGACATTGCGGATGAAGGCGAACACGCTCGCGTCCGCGTTTCGGCTTCTCTTTCGCGCTACCGCCAGCGCCCAGTCGATGTAGCGGCGATCCTGCGCGGAAACCGTGCTCGCGACATAAGTGCGATACACCGGAAAGCATGCGGCGATTTCCAGCAGCGCCTGCCGCAGCGTGGACAGCGTCAGGTCGCGAGTTTGGCGATCGGCCCTGGCAATCCGGCGCAGGCGATTGGCGAGGACGGTGAGCTCGGCGGTCAGCAAAGTCTGCATGACCCGGCACTTGCCGTCGTGTGCCGCGTTGCCGAAGTCGGTCGCCTCCGCGCCGACGAATGCGCGCCAGGTTCGGTCGATCCGCATTCGGGTCGCGGCGTCGACAAAGACGCCGTTGACCAGATTCGCGAAGCGATAGCCGGTCGTTCCGTGGATGCGCCAGTTCGCCGGCAAGCGCTCGTGCGGCGCCTCGATTTTTTCGACGACGACATAGAGCGGGGTCCGCTCGTCGCCCTCCCGGCGTGCCAAGGCGGCATATCGGTCCTGAAGCCGCTCGAAATAGGCCGCCGGATCGTACAGGCCGTCCGGATGATCGATGCGCAGCCCATGCACGGTGCCGTCCGCGGCGAGATCGAGCACGAACTGGTGCGTCGCGTCGAACACCGACTCGTTCTCCATGCGCAGGGCGGCGAGATCGTTGATGTCGAAGAATCGCCGATAGTTGATTTCGTCCGAAGCGACGCGCCAGAAAGCGATTCGATAGGCCTGCGCTTCGAGGAGGTCATGCAGTGCCGCAAAGCTCTCCGCGTCGCCGGGCGTCCCGTTGATCCTGGCGACCGCACCGTCGACCGCAGCGGCGAGCGCGGGATGCTCGCGCAACAGCGATTCGAGGCGCTGCTTGTGCAGCTCCTTGTCGCGATTGCGCTCGATCAGTTTTGCGCGATCGACTTCGTCGCGCGCCGGCAGATGACCAAACGCGGCGGCGATGCTCGCCAGCGCGGACGCCGCGGGCTCGTGGACCGCGCCCGATGCCGTCGAACCGGCATGCGCCAGTTCGAGCACGACCGGATACAGGCGCGGGTCGATCGGCAGACGGTGCTCGTGATAGTGGATCGCGAACCCGCCGCTGCCGATCTCATGGCGGAGCTGCAATTCGCCCTTGTCGAGCACGCGTCCATAGTGGTCGCCGAGCACCGGCACCAGGACTTTGCCGGCAAGATCGGGATCGGGTGGGTTCCAATCGATGTCGAAATGATCGGCATGGATCGACGCGCGGCCGTTTTCCAGCACATCCATCCACCATGCATTGTCGCCGCCCATCACCGCCATGTGGTTGGGCACGACGTCGACGATCTGTCCCATGCCGTGATCGGCGAGGGTCCGAGCAAAGCGATCGAACGCCGCGCGATCGCCGATTTCCGGATTGAGCGCCGCGTGATCGACGATGTCGTATCCGTGGCGGCTCCCGGCGCGCGCGCGCAAATATGGCGAGCAATAAACATGGCTCACACCGAGCGCGTCGAGGTAAGGCACGATCGCGGTGGCGTCGTCAAAGGTAAAGTCGCGGTGAAGCTGTAGCCGGTAGGTCGCGCGTGGCGCAGCTCCGAGTGCCGTCGTGTGTGGGCGCGGGCGCGCGCGATGCAACATTTCGGTCAGATCAATAAATCGCCGGTGTTCGGGCCACGCTTCGAGCGCCAGCGGCAACTTGCGCCGCCAATTCGGGTGCGTGTCGATGGTGGCCGGTAGATTGGCCTGCTCGACGGCGCCGATGACGTCTTCGAGTTGAACCACCAGCACCTGCGAAGGCGTCCGGGCGAGGAATGCCTGCACCGCGGTCGCGAGCTCGGGGGTCATCGCCGGCGTGGCGCCGGCACCGAGTGGAATGCTTTCCAGCAGGACGCCTTCCTCATGCACTGCCCGCAGCAATGCGTCGCGATCGCGTTTCCGCGCGTCGAGCTGCTCTCCTTTCGTCGTCGGGCTGGGAAACAGGCCAAGCTCGTCACGCCACGCGACGTCAC
>JALZAN010000122.1 GCA_030948365.1 Pseudomonadota bacterium | reverse complement strand
GGCGGATTCGCTGGCGTTTTCGCTCGACGCGAAAGACTTTGCCGCGGTCGACCCGCGCCTGGCGGGCCGCCTTCGCGCCAGCGGACATGTCTCCGGCGCGTGGGCCAGGCCCTCGGTGCACCTTACCGCGAGCGGCGACGCGCTACGCTTCGGCACGCGGTTCAGCGCCGCCACCTTGAGCGCCGAAGCCGACATCGGCGCTGCGGCCACGACGACGTCGACCGACCGCGCGCTCAAGCTGCGCCTGGCGGTGAGCAACGCTCGCGCCGACGCACTCGTGGTACGTGCCGCGTCGGCGGAAATGACGGGGACGGTCGGCAGGCACGACGCGACGCTCACCATTGCCGCCGGCACGGCAGACGCCAGCAGCGCCGCAAACGCCGTCGCGGTCGACGTCACGGCGCGCTTGTCCGGCGGCTGGTCCGGTGACGCGTCGACCGGAAGCTGGTCCGGCAACATCGTCGCGCTCGACAGCCGAGGTGCGTACCAGCTTTCCCTGGCGCAACCGGCAACGCTCGAGGCGGGACGCGCGTACGTGCGTCTGGCCGGTGCAGTGGGCACGCTCGAGGGCGGCAAGTTCGCGATCGACGAGCTTAGATGGGAACAAGGCCGATGGACGAGTCATGGCAATTTCAGCCACCTGCCGACGGCACCGCTGCTCGCATTCTCGGCCGCCGACGCGCGAGTCGCGTCGACATTGACCCTTTCCGGCCACTGGGCGTTTACCGCGACGCCACGCATGAGCGGCACCCTGTCGGTTTCCCGCGATGACGGAGACCTGGCGCCGATCGATGCGCCGGAGCTCACGCTTGGCCTCACCCGCCTCGATCTGGTCGTGACGAGCGCCGAGGATCGCCTGCATGCGACGCTTGCCGCCCGCTCCCGACTCGGCGATGCGGACCTGACCGCGGATCTGGGCGCCTCGAGCGCCGGTCGTTTCGACGGCGGCGCGCCGCTGTCGATCACGGCGCGCGTCGACAGCACGTCGCTGCGAGCATTGCAGGCGCTCACGCGCACCACCGCGGTCGTCGACGGCAGGCTCAAGCTCGATGTCACCGGGCATGGAACATTGGCGCGCGTTCAGCTCTCGGGGACGATCGACGCCGACGCACTCAAGATCGAGGCGCCGCAGTACGGTGTGTACGTCAAGGACGGCCGCCTTCGCGCGCGCTTGAGCGACGACGAAGTCGCCGTCAGCGAGCTTTCGTTCACCGCCGGCGACGGCCGCTTCGTGGCCAGCGGAACGATGCCTGCGTTGACCGGCACCAGCGCCGCCTCGGGCGCGATCGCCTGGAACGCCGAAAAATTCGCCCTGTTCAATCGACCGGATATCCAGCTGGTTCTGTCGGGCGCGGGGACGTTGTCGCTGAAGAACAAGGTCGTCACGCTCGCCGGAGCCATCAAGGCCGAGCGAGCGCACTTCGAGCTGCCACCGACCCGGCCCGACATGCTCGGCGATGACGTCGTGGTGCGCGGTCGCGCGCGTCGTCCGGCCGATGCATCCTCGCTGCGGGTCCCGTTCGCGGTCGACCTCGAGCTCGACTTCGGCGACAAGCTCATTTTTGTCGGCCAGGGATTCAACAGCGGTCTGACCGGCAAGCTGCACGTTAAGACGACGCCGAGCCGCGAGCTGGTCGCCGAGGGCAGCATCAACGCGGTGCGCGGGACGTACACCGCCTTCGGTCAGCGATTGTCGATTGAACGGGGCAAGCTGTATTTCGACGGACCGCTCAACAATCCCGGCCTGGATGTCCTTGCTCTGCGCAAGAACCTGGCCGTCGAGGCGGGCGTGGAGGTCACAGGGACGGTGCAGGTGCCGCTGGTCAGATTAACGTCGAATCCGCCGGTGCCGGACAACGAAAAGCTCGCCTGGCTGGTGCTCGGCCACGGACTGGACAGCACGACCAGCGCCGATTCCGTCGCGCTACAGGCCGCGCTCGCGGCGCTCGCCGGGACGGGAGGCGAGCAGATCGGACAGCGCGTCGCGCACACCTTCGGCGTCGACGACATCAGCTTTCGAAGCGCGGCCACCGCCCGACCCGGCACCACCGCCGCACAGGTCGTCGCGGTCAGCAAGCAGCTGACCGACAAGCTGTCGCTGATCTACGAGCAGGGTCTGTCGCTTGCCAACAACTCACTGCGCATCGAGTACGTGCTGTCGCGCACCGTCACGCTACGCGCGCAGGCGGGCCTGGTGAACGGCTTCGGCATCTACTACACGCGCTCGTACGACTGAGAACTGACGTCGGACGCAGGGTTGCCCTTACGGGTTCATCGCTGCCGACGCCGCGCGTCGCGTATCGGCCAGGCGAACCACATCCCGAGAAACATCGTCGCCAGCGCAATGCCGATCACGGCTGCGGTCACGAAACTTCCCGCGATCAGGACGCTGACGATGAACGCGTCGAGCGCTATGGAAAGCGCCAGCGGAGCCATCGCCGCCGCGATCAGCCGCGAGGCGAGATCGGCGAACCGAGACGAGATCCGACCGCGCTCGGCGATGCGGTGGTAGGCCGCCGGCGTCATCACCAGCGCCATCGATATCGCGCCGGCGACCAGCGCCGCCAGATGGAGCGTCTGCAGCGCCGCGGGCAGATCCTCGAATCGCGCGTTGAATACGGCGATGAGCTGAAATCCAAACAATGCCTGGACGCCGGGAAGCACCATCCTGGCTTCATCGAGGATCGTCCGGGTCTCGTCGACGAGCGATTCCTTCTGCTCCGACTTTGCTGCACGTTCCATGGGTCGCCTCGCGCGAAAGAACGTCAACGCTTTCTGCGGCGGCTATCGATGAACCGCACCGCCTTTTTCGCCGACGCCCATCCTTTGACGCGCACCCGCTTGTCGGTGAACAGCGCCGTGTGGACGAAGAAGCTCTCTATCTGGGCGCGCACGTCGGCAGGGAGGTCGGACGCCTCCTCGAGATGCGCGTCACGCCATTCCGGCAGGAGCACGACGCGATTGTTGATCTCCGGCTTCGCTCCCGCGTCGCTCTGGACCAACTCGACCATTCCGATCGGCCGGGCGCGGACCAGAACGCCGGGGTACGTCGCGACGTCGTTAAGCAGCATGGCATCGACCGGATCGCCGTCGGCGGCGCGCGTCCCCGGAATGAAGCCCCAGTCGAACGGATAACTCATACCCAGCGGAAGCGGACGTGCCACCGCAAAGGTGCCCGCTTTAGCGTCGAATTCGATTTTCAACCGCGACCCGCGTGGCGACTCGACGACCACGTGGATAGAGCCGTTCTCGTCCCGAATCGGAAGACGATCGAGCGATTTTTTCATTGACGGATTCTCCGGAAGCCCAAATTCGTGCGCACCATCGCCGCGCGCGGTGCAATTTTCAGCATTGCAACCCGCACCGGACATCGGTTGGGCGCTGAAATGGTTGTAGGTGGGACTGAACACTCCGTGGGAGTCGGGCCGACAAACAGTGCGCCCCCGTCCCGATTGCGCGGCGGCCGAAACGCCGCGGTCGTCCCCGGCAAATTGCAAGAAGTACCGGCGAAAATTACAGTCCAGGTGTGGCCACCACCCTCCAGAATGCGTCACGCATCGCTGTTACTTCAGACGGCCGTCACCGGCGAGGGCAGCATCCGCTCACGGCACGATTCATGCTGCGCTACTAGACCGACAAACCGAGGAGCATCTCCGTGGCAACCCGAAAAATCGCGCGTCCAACCAAGTCGATGCAAGCAAGCTCGCGCGCCGATGCACTGCAGCGGCGTCCGAAACCGCCGTTCCCGGCGCAACATCAATCCAGTCCGGGACTCGAATCCCAGTTGAGGCCGCGTCCGCAATATCGGGCGGCCGCGTACCGCGCCGCTGACAAGCTGCGCGGAAAAGCGGCGCTGATTACCGGAGGCGATTCCGGCATCGGGCGCGCCGTGGCGGTGCTGTACGCGCGGGAAGGCGCCGATGTCGCCATCGTGTACCTGCCCCAGGAAGAGCCGGATGCGCAGGAGACTTGCCGGGCGGTGGAAGCGGAAGGCGCACGCTGCCTGCTGCTTCCCGGCGATCTGAACGCGCCCGGCTTCTGCGACCGGGTGGTGGAAAAGACGGTCGACGCGTTCGGCAAGCTCGATATCCTGGTCTCGAACGCGGCGCATCAGCGGCGCAAGAAAACCCTCGAAGACGTGACCGACAGCGAGTTCGATATGACGTTCAAGACCAACGTCTACGCTTACTTCCGTCTTTGCCGCGCCGCGCTCAAGCACATGAAGCGCGGGGCGGCGATCATCGCCACCAGCTCCGAAACCGGCATCCTCGGATCACCGAAGCTGCCCGACTACTCGGCGACCAAAGGCGCCATCAACGCGTTCACCAAGACGCTGGCGACGAATCTCATCGACAAGGGCATTCGCGTGAATGCCGTCGCGCCCGGCCCGGTCTGGACGCCGCTCAATCCGTCCGACGCCGGCCTGAAGCCGTCCGAGGTCGCGAAATTCGGGTCCAGGAACCCGATGAAGCGTCCGGCGCAGCCCGACGAGGTCGCCCCCGCGTATGTGTTCCTGGCCTCGAACGCCGACTCGTCGTATATCACCGGCACCGTCATTCAGGTCATGGGCGGCGAGACCAGCGGAGGCTGATTCCAGCCGCGCATCGTGGGGAATTCATGAACGAACAGAAATGGCCACAAACGCTGTGGTTGGTTCGGCACGGACAAAGCGCAGGTAACGTGGCGCGCGATGCCGCCGAGCTGGCGACGCTGCCGGTAATCGACATTGCCACGCGCGATATGGATACGCCGCTGTCCGAGCTGGGAGCCCAACAAGCCGATGCACTCGGGCATTGGTTCGGCGAGATGAGCTCCGATGTGCGGCCGACGGTCGTGCTTTCCTCGCCGTACGTTCGCGCCGAAGCGACCGCGCAACTGGTGCTCGATGCCGCGGGCATCGCCGCGGAAGGCGTCACCTGGCAGGCGGACGAGCGCCTGCGCGAAAAGGAATTCGGCGTGCTCGACCGGCTCACCAAATTCGGCATCGAGCAGAAATATCCGGAGCTCGGCGAGCAGCGCGCACACGTAGGCAAGTTCTATTTTCGGCCACCCGGAGGAGAAAGCTGGTGCGACGTGCTGCTGCGCCTGCGCAGCGTTCTCGACACCATCATCCGCGAGCATCGCGGGGAGCGAGTCCTGATCGTCAGTCACCAGGTGATCGTCAAT
>JALZAN010000026.1 GCA_030948365.1 Pseudomonadota bacterium | reverse complement strand
CGCAGCAGGCGCCGATAGAGAAGCAGACTCGGAGTCGGAGTCACAAGGCAACTGACCTGATTGGAAACAGGTTGGGAACCGATTGGGGAATCGATTTTTTTGGGACCGTTGGGAGCCCGATTGAGGAGGCGACAAGAAAACCGATGATGCGCGCCAATGTCCCCCTCGCTGGCGGCAACGCGAGCGATGCCGCGCCCGGATCGCAATTATAGCTTAGCAGGCATCTCCTCCCCGTCTCTTGCCGCCGCCGCGGCGGCGATCAGATCGCGATAAAGCAGCACCAGCTGCAAGGTCATCGACGCCGGAGTCAGCGGCAAAACGGCCTCGCGCGCACGGGCCCCGAGCAGCCGGCGCGCCTCCGCGTCGGTCAGCGTCATCATGTGCCGGGCAAGCGCGTCGACGTCGCGCGCGGGGCACACCAGTCCCGCGTCGTGTTCGGTGACCAGCTCGGCCGCGCCGCATCGGGTGCTGGTCACGACCGGCAGCCCGCATGCCATTGCTTCGAGTGCCGCGTTCGGGCAGGGATCGTACAGGGTCGGCAGCACGAAGGCGTCGGCTGCTCCATAAAATGGCTTGGGATCGTCTTGCGCGCCCAGCATCAACACCCGACGCGCGACGCCGAGCTTCTCTGCGAGGCGCCTGTAGCGCCGCGCGGACTTATCGCGACCGACGACAAACAAGTAGGTGTCGCTCGGCAATTTCGTCAGCGCCATGATTGCCGCCGCCACGCCTTTGCGCATGTAGCCGGAGCCGACGAGCAGAAAGACGGTTGCCGTCTCGGAAACGCCAAGCTTCTGCCGAACGGCGGCGCGATGCTGCGTCAATTGCGGCGAGAAGAGGTCGCTGTCGACGGCGTTGTAAATCACCGGCAGCTTGTCGAGACTCAAGCCGAAGCGCTCATGGATGTCGTCGCGCACCATCTTGGAATTACAAATGACGGTGCGCAGCCACGGACTAGCGAACAGCTTTCGCTCCACATCGAGGATATAGCCATGATAGAAGCTGCTTTCGATGCGCCAGCGCGTGAATGCCGATGCGTCGGCCAATCGCTCATCGAGCCAGGTCCGGTGCACGCCGTCGCCCGCGCGGTAGATGTCGCAGCAAAGCAGGCGCTCGTGCGATTGCACGAGCTCGGGGGCTTTTTTCGCGACCGCGCCACATACGGCGCGAGCGAAGCTCCAGTCACGCCACAGACGTCCGATATAAAAGGGGTTGCACAACACCGGCTCGATCAATTGAAGCCGCGTGTTCGGCCATTGCCTGGTGTAAAGCGTGATGGCGATGGAGCGCTCGAGCAGCGCTTCGAGTGCGGCCTCGACGTAGCGCTCGGCACCTCCGTAGGGCGTGTAGCGTTGCCGGATGATCGCTAGGCGCACGGGTCAGGCTCGTGACGTCCGGGCGGCTTGGCCGAAGCTCAACACTGCGGTCGCCGCACGCGGACGGAAAAGCGGAATCTGGGCAAGCGCGCGACGGACATGGCCGGCATCGATGGGGGCCGGCAGCTGCTTGGGCATTCGCCAAGATAACAAAATGCGTTGTTCGAGACAACGCGTCGGAGGCCCGCCAGTTAGGGCTTACTCGTGCAAAAAGCGGCGTCCGTGTTTTGATTCGTGCGTTCCGGTACAATCGCCCGCAGTTCGCCGTGTCTCCGCCCCCAGCGAGGTTTCAGTCATGCCGATCGAGGCCGCATCGGCCGCCCTCAAAGCCCAGATCCTGGCTGAAGCGCTGCCGTACATCCAGCGCTTTCACGACAAGGCGATCGTCATCAAGTACGGCGGCAACGCCATGACCGAATCGGCGCTCAAGGCCGGATTCGCACGCGACGTCGTCATGCTCAAGCTGGTCGGCATGAACCCGGTCATCGTGCACGGCGGCGGGCCGCAGATCGGCGACCTTTTGAAGACGATGGGCATCCAAAGCGAATTTCGTCAGGGAATGCGCGTCACCGACGAAAAGGTCATGAACGTCGTCGAGATGGTGCTCGGCGAGCTCAACCAGGAGATCGTCGGCCTGATCAATCAGCATGGCGGACGCGCCGTCGGCCTCACCGGCCAGGACGGCGCGTTCATCCACGCCCGCAAGATGCTGCTGAAAAGCGAGAGCAACCACGGCGAATTCATCGATATCGGGTTGGTGGGCGAGATCGAGAAGATCGACCCGGAGCTCATCAACCTGCTCGATTCCCGCGACTTCATTCCGGTGATCGCGCCCATCGGCGTGGGCAAGGAAGGCGAGGCGTACAACATCAACGCCGATCTTGTCGCGGGCAAGCTTGCCGAAACGCTGAACGCGGAAAAGCTCGTGTTGATGACCAATACCGTCGGCGTGCTCGACAAGAACGGCAAGCTGCTGACGGGATTGACGGCCACCGAGATCGAAGCGCTGTTTGCCGACGGGACCATCCATGGCGGAATGCTGCCGAAGATCGGGTCGGCGCTCGACGCCATCAAGAACGGGGTGAAAAGCTCGCACATCATCGACGGGCGGGTCGAGCACGCGCTGCTGCTGGAAGTCCTGACCAACGAGGGTGTCGGCACGATGATCAAGGCAGACTGACGGACGAGTTGCGATCGGCGGCAGCCGCCGCGAAAGTGCAAGGGCAAGAGGGAGAACGGGATGGCAAGCAAACCAGGCGAGCGTCGGCTGCAGATACTGCAAACGCTGGCGACGATGCTGGAGTCTCCCCGCGGCGAGAAGATCACCACCGCAGCGCTCGCCGCGCGCCTCGACGTTTCCGAAGCCGCGCTTTACCGCCACTTCGCCAGCAAGGCGCAGATGTTCGAGGGGCTCATCGAATTCATCGAATCAACGCTTTTTTCGCTGCTCAACCGCATCGGCACCGAGTCGACCGACGGCGCGGAACAGGCCGCGCAAGTGGTGGCCCTGCTGCTGGGTTTCGCGGAAAAGAACCCTGGAATGACGCGCGTGCTTATCGGTGACGCGTTGGTCAACGAGGACGAGCGCCTGCAGCTGAGAATGAATCAGCTCTACGATCGCATCGAGGCATCGCTTCGCCAATCGCTGAAGATCGCCCAGGCAGGAGGAAACTGGACCGGCGATCCGGTAGCCGAAGCCAACGTCCTGCTCGCCTTCGTCGTCGGGCGCTGGATGCTCTTTGCGAAGAGCGGATTCAAGCGTTCGCCGCAGGAAGGCTGGGAAGCGCAACGGAAATTTCTATTTTCGTAGCTCGCCGGTTCAATCGCTTGATCGCGTCGCGGCTGGCGCTTGCCTGGTCTCGCGAGCATGGCAACGGCGTCGCTGGCGGTCGACTTGCCGGGCTACGCGCGACGATTCGGAGACCTGCCGCGCCTCGCCTCGGCGTCCACGTGGCTGCCCGTCACGAATGCGGTCTGCACGGTCGACGGCGCGATTCGACAGCCGCTGATGCGCCACGCACCGCTTGGCTGCTTCTCCATCGTATAGAGAGCAACGCGCACGCTGTCGTCGCGATCGATCAGGCGAAGCGGCTGGATGACCAGGCCTCCGATGACCGCGCCTTCCAGAAATTCGGCGTAGCGAGCGGAAAGCAGCGCCGGGTATCCGAGCTGGACCATGGCCATGAAGGTTTCCGCGTCGCCAAACTGCGCGCGCAGCGAAGGCGTCGCATAGGCAAACGCTTTTTCGCCCTCGTCATTGATGAGCGCCGTTCGCTGGGCCGAAATCACCTGCTTGATCGCTTTCCAGTCCGACGCTCGCAGCGTTGGCTCCGCGGCATGCGCCACGCCTGCTTCCAGCGCGACGCAAACAATGAGAAGGAGCCATCGCGCCCGACGCGGCCAAGGGTGCCGCAAGCGATGCGCGCTCATCGATGTGCGCCGATCGCGCATACCGGACAGGCGGGATCCTTGCGCACGCGCACCTCGCGCCATTCCATCGCCAGCGCGTCGAGCATTAGCAAGCGGCCCGCCAGCGAATCGCCGGCGGGAGCGATCAGCTTCAGCGCCTCCGCCGCCTGGGTCGCGCCGATGATGCCGACCAGAGGCGCGAAAACGCCCATGACCGCGCAGCGGGTTTCCTCGAAATCGTCGCCGCCCTCCGCGAACAGGCAGTGGTAGCAAGGTCCGCCAGGATCGCGGGCATCAAAAACCGCGACCTGACCTTCGAAACGGATGGCAGCGCCCGATACCAGCGGCTTTTGCGCGCTGACGCAGGCCCGGTTGATCGCATGGCGCGTGGCAAAATTGTCCGAACAATCGATGACGATGTCGGCGCCCGCGACCAGTGGCGCGAGCTCGGCGTCGGCGACGCGCGCCGCTACGCGCACGATCCTCACCTCGGGATTGACGGCGCCGAGCCGTCGCGCCGCGGCGTCGACCTTGGCGACCCCGACGGCGTCGGTATCGAACAGGGTCTGGCGTTGCAGGTTAGTGAGATCGACGCTGTCCGCATCCACGAGCGTCAGCGTACCGATGCCGGCGGCCGCCAAAAATTGCGCGACCGGGTTTCCCAGCCCGCCAACGCCAATGACCAGCGCGTGGGCTTCGCCAAAGCGGCGCTGTGCGTCGACACCGAGCTCGGGCAGCAAGAGGTGACGGCTATAGCGAAGCAGCTGGGCGTCGTCCATCGCTCGATTCTAGCGCCAAGACAACAACGCCCGTGGAGCGCCGGGCGCCGCAACGAAAAACGCCCGGACGAGCCGGGCGTTTGGCGACACTATCGTCGACGCTTATTGCGGTTTGGCCTGCGCCGCCACGGCCTTGGTTGAGGCGATGACTGGCTGGCCCTTCAACTGGTGCATGGCCTGCTGCAGCTGAAAATCGTCCGTGGATCCAAACTCGATCCGCGGCGGCGTCGGGGTCGTCGTTTCGACGTTCGTCTTGGGTTGCGCCTTGGCCTTGTCGTCGCCTTTGACGGCCGGCGTGGGCATCGGAACGACCACCTTGGTATCGAGCGCCGCATCGCCCTTCGCGCCACCGACGGGGATCTGCAGGTGATGTTCGAGGTTCGCCTCGCGCAGCCGGTTTGGCGTATCGCGGCCATCGTCGACTGCCACGTCGGGCTCGATGCCCTTGGCCTGAATCGAACGGCCGCTCGGCGTGTAGTAGCGCGCGGTGGTGAGCTTGAGGCCGGTGTTGGGGCCCAGCGGCAGGATCGTCTGCACCGAGCCCTTGCCGAAGGTCTGCCCGCCCATGACGACGGCGCGCTTGTGATCCTGCAGCGCGCCGGCGACGATCTCTGACGCCGACGCGGTGCCTCCGTCGACCAGCACGACCATCGGAACACGCTTGACTGCCGGGGGAAGGTCCTTCAGGTAATCATCGCCGCGGCCGCGCATGTAGTCGCCCTTGGTTGCCGACAGTCGCATCCGCGCGTCGGCGGTGCGGCCGTCGGTATAGACGACCAGCGCGTCCTGCGGAAGGAAGGCGGCGGCGACACCGACCGAAACATTGAGCAGGCCGCCCGGGTCGCTGCGCAGATCGAGGACCAGGCCGGAGAGATCGCCCTGCTTGTACAGGTCGCGGATCGCCTTCGCCACGTCTTCACCGGTATGCTCCTGGAACTGGACCACGCGAAGGTAGCCGTAGCCAGGCTCGATGAGCTTGGCGCGCACGCTTCGGAAGTTGATGATCTCGCGCGTCAGCGTGAATGTCAGCGCCGAATCGACATCCTTGCGCGCGATGGTCAGCACGATCTGTGTTCCGGGCTTGCCGCGCATTTTCTCGACCGCCTTATTCAGCGGCAGGCCGCGGGTCACAGTGTCGTCGATCTTGATGATGAGATCGCCGGCCTTGACGCCGGCGCGGAACGCGGGAGTATCCTCGATTGGGGAAATGACCTTGATGATCCCGTCCTCGACGCCGACTTCGATGCCCAGGCCGCCGAACTTGCCCTGGGTCGAAATCTGCAGCTCCTTGAATGCGTCGGCATCGAGAAAGTCCGAATGCGGGTCGAGGCCGTGCACCATGCCGTTGATCGCTTCGCGGATCAGCTTGTCGTCCGACACCGGCTCGACATAGTCGCTCTTGATCCGCCCGAAAACGGCGGAAAACAGCTGCAGATCTTCGTAGGGGACGGGCAGACGCGCGTCGCGTTCGGCCAGCGCCGAGAAATTGAGGCTCAGCAACAGGCCGAGAACCGCGCCCAGGCCGATCCAGCCCGCTTTCTTCCAACCGTCGCTCATCGTTAGCCTCATTTCGTCGTTCCTTTATGCCGGCCGTGCCGGCCGCCCCGTACGTTGCAAGACACATGCCTGTGCGAGAAGTTTCCGCCCCCGTCCGTCGGGCACGGGACGGCCTTCGTGCCTGATTCGAAGTATACCCCCGACCGGTCCGGCGGAATCGGTCCGGCTCGGCTAAAGACGTGGCCCAATTGTCAGGAATTGTAAGAAACCGTCCTGGTCGCTTTGTCTGCAACAACCGCGTTCGCGTCGCGTTGGACCGAAAGCGTCATCTGGTAAGTCGGGGGATGGCCTGACAAGTGGAACCTCGCACTTCGGCCGGCGGCAACAGGCCGAACAGCGGCGTACTGGATCTGTCGCGCAAGCGGCGAACGCAGCCGACCTATCACCAGTGGACTACCGGCAGACCGGACAAGTTCCCCCCGCGCGCCACGCACGCGCTTAACAGTTGGGTGGTCTACTGCTTGAACCGAATAAGCGATCGCCCGGTCATCTCTCCCGGTTGCGGCAACCCCATCATCGACAGCAAGGTCGGAGCGATGTCCTGCAGCGCGCCTCCCGCTTCCAGTTCCGCGGATCGGCCGACGTAAAGGCAGGGCACGAGATTCATCGTGTGCGCCGTATGTGCCTGGCCGGTGGCGGGGTCGTGCATCATTTCCACATTGCCGTGATCGGAAGTGATCAGTGCTTCGCCGCCGCGCGCCTGCTGCGCGGCGACGACGCGACCGATGCAGGCATCGAGCACCTCGATCGCCCGAGTCGCTGCGTCGATATTGCCGGTGTGCCCGACCATGTCGCCGTTGGCATAGTTGCAGACGATCGCCTGGTACTTGTCGCTGGCGATCGCCGCGACCAGCTTGTCCGTCACCTCGACGGCGCTCATCTCGGGCTTCAGATCGTAGGTGGCGACTCTCGGCGAGGGAACCAGGATGCGATCCTCACCGGGATAGACAGCCTCCACGCCGCCGTTGAAGAAATAAGTGACGTGCGCGTACTTTTCGGTTTCGGCGATTCGAAGCTGCTTTAAGCCCCTAGCCGCCACCGTCTCGCCGAATCCGTGGCTGATCGACTGTGGCCTGAAAGCCGCGGGCAGATGCGTGAAGGCGTCGCCGTAGCTCGTCAGGCAGACGAAGGAGCCGAGCTTGGGCACGCGCTTGCGCGGGAACTTCGCGAAGGCCGGGTCAGTCAATGTCCGGGTTAACTCGCGTGCGCGGTCGGCGCGAAAGTTCATGAACACGACCACGTCGCCGTCTTGCATCGGCGCCGATGCCCCGACCAGCGTCGGCTTGACGAATTCGTCGCTTTCGCCGCGGGAATAAGCCATGGCGAGCCCTTCTCGCGCATCGTTGCAGGAAAAGTTGGCGACGCCGTCGACGATCAGCTCGTACGCGACTTGAATCCGCTCCCAGCGTTGGTCGCGATCCATGGCGTAATAGCGGCCGACGATGTCGCCAAGGACGCACCCAGGACTCGACGCGCACACCTCGGCCATCGTCGCAAGCGACGCGGCCGCGCTCCTCGGGGGCGTGTCGCGACCGTCCAGAAATGCATGCACGCGGACCCGCGGCGCGCCGCCTTGAGCGGCCATGCGGACCATCGCCGCGATTTGCCGCTCATGGCTGTGGACGCCGCCGGGCGAGAGCAGGCCCAGCACGTGCAGCGTCGACTGGTTGCGTCGAGCGGTTGCGACCGCATCGATGAGAACGGGATTGGCCGCGAACTCGCCGGTCTCGATGGCGCGATCGATGCGGGTGAAATCCTGGTAGATGACCCGGCCCGCGCCGATATTGAGGTGTCCGACCTCGGAGTTGCCCATCTGGCCGTTGGGGAGTCCTACTGAGCGTTCGGAGGCGTCGAGGGTGGTGTGCGCGAATGCCTGCCACAGGCGATCCCAGTTAGGCTTGCGGGCAAGGCTGACGGGATTGTCGGGTGCGGCGTCCCGGCAGCCGACGCCGTCGAGAATCAGCAGCAGAACCGGAGTGACGGAAGAGGTGTCGGACACAAAAGCCAGTAGGAAGCGGAGGGGTAGGCTGCGCTCGAGCGTGGTAAGACTGCGATACGCTATCATTTTACCTCGACGCCGCACTGCGATTGGATTTTTGCACCCATGATGCAATTCGTCCAGAACAACTGGCCCCTGATCCTGATCATGCTCATCTCGGGCGGAATGCTGCTCTGGCCGCTGGTGGGGAGCCGCTTTTCATCGGTGCGCGAGGTCGGCGCGTTGGCCGCGACCCAGCTCATCAATCGCCAGAACGCGGTGATGCTCGATTTGCGCGACGCCAAGGAATACGAGGGCGGGCATTTGCCCAACGCGCTGCACATTCCCTTGTCGCAGCTTTCCAGCAGAGCGGGCGAGCTCAGCAAGTTCACCAGCCGCCCGCTGATCGCCTATTGCGATCGCGGCAACAAAAGCCGCGCCGTCGGCCCGACGCTGTCGAAGTTGGGCTTCGCCGAGGTGTACACCCTGCGCGGAGGCGTTCACGCCTGGACCGAGGCGGGTTTGCCGGTATCGAAAAGCGCGTGATGGGAGATACCAAGGCCGAAACGCAAGAGCAACCCCGCGTGGCCGCCGAAGTCATGATGTATTCGACCGCCATGTGTCCTTACTGCAATTTCGCCGAGCGTCTCCTGCGCGCCAAGGGCGTGGCCGACATCGCCAAGATCCGGGTCGACCTCGAGCCGGCGCGACGCGCGGAGATGATGAGCAAGACCGGCAGGCGAACGGTTCCGCAGATTTACATCGGCCAGTTCCATGTCGGCGGCTACGACGATCTGGTGGCGCTGGATCGGGCCGGGAAGCTCGATCCGATGCTGGCCGCCGATCCGTCCGGCATCGCCGCGCTATAATTCGCAGTTAAGCCTTCGTCAGGAATCTCATGGCCGACCCGCAGCCCCAGTCCGACCCGCAGCCCCAGTCCGCACCGTCGCTGTCGATACAAAAAATCTACGTCAAGGATCTGTCGCTCGAGAATCCCGGCGCGCCGCAGTCCTTTTTCCTGCAGGAGGCGCCGCAGGTCGAAGTCCAACTGCGCACGCGCGCCGAGCAGATCGAGCAAGACATCTACGAGTGCGTGCTCACGGTGACGGTCACTGCAAAAATCGGAGAAAAAACCCTGTTTCTGGTCGAGGCGGCTCAGGGCGGCATCTTCCAGATCAAGGGAGTCCCGGTCGCCGACATTCAGCCGATCGTCGGCATTCATTGCCCGACGGTGCTGTTTCCCTACATCCGCGAGACGATCGCCGACGCGGTTTCGCGCGCAGGATTTCCTCCCGTGCACCTGGATCCGATCAATTTCGAGCTCTTGTACCAGCAGCAGCTCGCCAGTCTTGCCCAGCAACCGGCGGCATCGCCGGTTCCCAGCTAGAGCGCTTCGTGTTCGCGACGCCGCTTGCGCTCATCGCGTCGATGCTCCTAGCGACGGGCGCCGCAGGCGCGGAGTTTCACTCCACTGCGGAAGCCACCGTTCTGTACGACGCGCCGTCGGTGCGGGCCAAGCCCCTGTTCGTCCTCGGACGCGAAGTTCCGGTCGAAGTCATCGTCGCCGTCGAAGGCTGGTACAAGATCCGTGACGTCACCGGCACCGTGGCTTGGATGGAAAAAAAATCCGTCAGCGGCCGGCGCACGGTCGTGGTGCGGACCAACGCGGCCGATGTCCTCGCTAACCCCGAGACCGGCGCGCCGTTGGTGTTCAAGGCCGAGCAGAACGTGTTGCTCGAACTTGCCGATGGGTCGTATGCGACCAGCACCCCAGGCTGGGCCAAGGTACGGCATCGTGACGGCCAGACGGGGTACGTCCGCATCTCCCAGGTCTGGGGCCTCTAGGTTTTTTAGTTGCGTTTGATCAGCGATACCGTCGCGATCCTCGGCGCCGGGGCGTGGGGCACTGCGCTGGCGACGCACCTCGGGCGCACGTCACCGACGCCAGCGGTCAGGTTGTGGGCACGCGACACAGCCCAGGCGAGCGCTATCGAATTGTCACGCGAGAACGCCCGCTATCTGCCTGGATTGAAGCTGCCTTCGGGGGTATCCGTTCTAAGCGATTTGCACGCCGCCGTGGACGGCGCGGCGTTGATTGTCATCGCTACCCCGATCGGTGCGCTCGTCGGCCTGGTTGAAAACCTGCGTACGGCGAAGGCCGACGTTCCGCTGATTTGGGTCGGCAAGGGATTCGTCGCCGGCGCTGACGGTGCCGGCGTGGCGTTGGCGCATCAGGTGATCGCGCCGCTGTGGCGATCGCCGGTGGGCGTGATATCGGGGCCGAGCTTCGCCGAGGAAGTTGCGCGCGGGCTGCCCACCGCGGTGAGCGTTGCCGCCACCGGCCGCGCGCTGGCCGAGGCCGTGGCTCAACGGCTGCGCGCCGATACATTTCGCGCCTACGTCAGCGACGATCTGATCGGAATCGAGGTTGCCGGAGCGCTGAAAAATGTGCTGGCGATCGCTGCCGGCGCGAGCGACGGGCTCGGTTTCGGCAACAATGCGCGCGCCGCGCTGATCACCCGCGGCCTGGCCGAGACCGGCAGGCTTTCGATCGCTCTCGGGGGCAAGCGCGAGACACTGATGGGACTTGCGGGACTGGGCGACCTGGTGTTGACGTGCACGGGCGACCTCTCGCGCAACCGTCGTGTCGGCCTCGCGCTCGCGGCCGGCGAGCGCCTGGAGGCGATCACCGCGGGATTGGGACACGTTGCCGAAGGCATCGCCGCGGCTCGCGCGGCGCATGCGCTGGCCTCATCGGTGAATGTCGAAATGCCGATCTGCTCCGCGGTCTATCGCGTCCTGTACGAGAATCTGTCGCCCAGACGCGCGGTCGAGGCGCTCCTTGGGCGCGAACCCGGTCCGGAATTTCAATGAACGACGAGTCTGCGATACCTGTCGCTGCGCGACGTAATGCGGGTGTTGTCGTCTGGCGCGTTGTTAGCGTGCGCCGGCAAAACCGGTCTGACGCCAGGCTTCGTAAACGGTGATCGCGACGGCATTGGAAAGGTTGAGGCTGCGCACCTGCGGCTGCATCGGAATCCGCACCCGATGCTCCTCCGGAAACGACGCAAGAACCTCTTCCGGCAAGCCTTGTGTCTCGCGACCGAAGACGAAGACGTCGTCCGCGTCCAGCGCGCACGCAAAGAGAGAACGCGTGCCCGCGGTGGTCAGTGCGTAGCGCTTTCTTGCGCCAAGCGTGGCGACGCACGACGGCCAGTCGCGATGGACGATCAATCGGGTGTATTCGTGATAGTCGAGACCGGCGCGCTTGAGCTCGCGATCGGTCAGACTGAAGCCGAGCGGCTCGACCAGATGCAATTCCGCGCCCGCGTTCGCGGCGAGACGGATGACGTTGCCGGTGTTGGGCGGAATCTCCGGCTGCACGAGCACGATCGCCACCATGGATCGCCGGCCCCGGCACTAGCGCCGAGCGAGTCTGCTGCGACGGCGCATCAACGCTCCGCCGGCGGCGGCGTCCTGGCAACGATCCAGTTCTCGACCCGTGCCGCGCCCGAGGCCTTGAGAATTTTCGCGACTTCAGCCACCGACGCGCCCGTCGTCATCACGTCGTCGACGACGGCGACGGTCAGGCCCGAAAGATCGACGTCGCAGGCAAAGGCTCCGCGAACGTTCTTCGCCCGTTCAGCCCACGGCAGCGCGCTTTGCGGCGGCGTGGCGCGAACTCGCGTCAGGCCGCGGCGAAGGAGCGCAATGCGGGTGCGCGCGGCGAGCACGCGGGCAATTTCGAGCGCCTGGTTATAGCCGCGCTCGCGCTGCCGTTCCAGGCTAAGCGGCAGCGCGACCAGCCGATGCGGTCGCGAGAGCGTGACGGCGCGGACGCGCTCGAAACGCGCGAGGATCGCCTCGGCGCACCATTCGGCCAGCGCGAGGCGTCCCTGATACTTGAACGAATGAATCAGCCGGTCGACCGGGAAGGCGTACGAAAAAGCGTCGATGGTGGCATCGAACGCCGGCGGATCGCTCAAGCACTGGCCGCAGATGGCATTGGAGGCCGCTAATGCGCAGACCGGACAGACGCTCTTCAGCCACGGAAGATCGCGGCTGCAGGCGTTGCAGACGAGCGCGGTTCCGGACACGGCGGCGCACAGCTCGCAGCGTTGCGGCAGCGCCAGCCGGGCGGCGTCGAGCGCGCTTCGCCGGACGCTGTCAAATGTGCTCGTCAGAAAATTTGACAATCGTCCTCCCCCTGGCCGACACTCGCCGCTATTGTAACCAGCGTCGCCACGGAAGGGTCATCGGGCATGCAGTCGATCACGATCGCGCGTCGCGAAGCGGCGATCCAATCCGGCGTCCGCTGGAACGTCGACAAGGTCGAGTCGCTATTCGCGCTGCCGATGAGCGACCTGCTGCGCGAGGCGCATCAGACGCATCGGGCGCATCACGATCCCAACGCGGTGCAATTGTCGGCGCTGTTGTCGATCAAGACCGGCGGCTGTCCCGAGGATTGCGGGTATTGCCCGCAGGCGGCCCGCTATCACACCGACGTCGTCAACGAAGAAATGCTGGCGCTCGACGTCGTGATCGACGCGGCCAAGGCGGCCAAGCGCGCCGGCGCGTCGCGCTTTTGCATGGGTGCGGCGTGGCGCGGCCCGAAGGACCGCGATCTCGAGCCGGTGCTGGCCATGGTGCGCGAGGTCAAGGCGCTGGGTCTTGAAACCTGCGCCACGCTGGGCATGTTGAAGGACGGCCAGGCCGAGCGTCTGCGTGACGCCGGTCTCGATTATTACAACCACAACCTGGACACGTCGCCGGAGTTCTACGGCGAAGTCATCACCACGCGCGATTATCGCGACCGCCTCGATACGCTGGACCGCGTTCGCGGCGCCGGCATGCACGTCTGCTGCGGCGGCATCGTCGGCATGGGCGAATCCAGGCGCGGCCGCGCCGGTCTGATCGCGCAGCTCGCCAATCTCGACCCATATCCCGAGTCGGTGCCGATCAATAGCCTGGTGCAGGTGGAAGGCACGCCTTTGCATGCCCGCTTTGGCGGCGTCACGGCGATCGATCCGATCGAGTTCGTTCGCACCATCGCGGTCGCGCGGATCACCATGCCCAGGGCCATGGTGCGCTTGTCGGCCGGCCGCCGCGAGCTCGGCGATGCGGCGCAGGCGTTGTGCTATTTCGCCGGCGCCAATTCGGTGTTCTACGGCGACAAGCTGCTCACCACCGGCAATCCCGACTTCGACGCCGACCGCGACTTGTTCGACCGCCTCGGGATTCATGCCGGCGCCGACGAAATCCCTCGATGACGGCTCTCGGTGACACCCGGTAGCTTCGGCATCGGACCCCGCTGCGATGGCGGGTGAGACCGTCGCCGCGACTCAGGCGCCGGCGGCGTCGCGCCTGATCGCGGAGCTCGATCACGCGCTCGACGCGAGGACACTGAAGGGTCTTCGACGCCAACGGCGCATCGTCGACTCCCCGCAAGGGACGCGCGTGCGCGTCGACGGTCGCGACGTGCTCCACTTCGGCAGCAACGATTATCTCGGACTTGCCGACGACCCGCGCGTCATCGCCGCGGCGCGCGACGGAGCGTCGCAATACGGCGTCGGCGCCGGCGCGTCGCATCTGATCTCCGGGCACTTCACCCCGCACGAGGCGATCGAGCGCGAGCTCGGCCGCTGGATCGCGCCATGCGCCGACGCGCGGGCGCTTCTCTTTTCGACCGGATATCTCGCCAACCTCGGCATCGTTACCGCGCTGGTCGGTCGCGGTGACGCGGTGTTCGCGGACAAGCTTAACCACGCCTGCTTGAACGACGCGGCGCTGCTCTCCCGCGCCGATTTCGTCCGCTATCCACACCGAGACCTCGAGGCGCTTGAACGCAGCCTCGCGTCCAGCGCATCGCGCCGCAAGCTGATCGCCAGCGACGCGGTGTTCAGCATGGATGGCGACATCGCCGAGCTTCCGAGCCTGCTCTCGCTTGCCGAAGCGCATGACGCGTGGTTGCTGGTCGACGACGCGCACGGCTTCGGCGTCCTCGGCGAGGGCTCGCCGGAAGGCAAGGGAAATTCCGGCCGCGGCACGCTCGCCCATTTCGGGCTCGCCTCCGAACGCATCGTCTACATGGCGACGCTGGGCAAGGCGGCGGGGGTCGCCGGAGCATTCGTCGCCGCGCACCGGTCGGTCGTCGAGACGCTGATACAGACCGCGCGAAGCTATATTTTCACCACCGCTGCGCCGCCGATGCTGGCCTTCGCGCTGGCGACGAGTCTTGCCCTGATCCGCGATGAGCCTGGACGGAGAACGAGGCTGTTCGCGCTCATCGATCGCTGGCGGCAAGCCGCCGCGGCGCTTCCGTGGCCAACGTTGTCTTCGGCCACCGCGATCCAGCCGCTGATCCTCGGCACGAACGCCGAGGCGTTACGCATCAGCGACGCGTTGTGGGAGCGCGACATCTGGGTGCCGGCGATCCGTCCGCCGACGGTGCCGCAGGGATCGGCGCGTCTGCGGATCACCTTTTCCGCCGCGCATTCGCTCGATGACGTCGACCTGCTGGCCGGGGCGCTGGTCGATGCGGCGCGATGAGCGTGCACGTGGAGAGCGCCGGCCCGGACCGTGGCCGTCCGCTGGTGATGCTGCACGGATGGGCAATGCATTCCGGATTGTGGTCGCCGTTCCTGCCGCGACTGGTCAAGCGCTACCGCGTCCATCTCGTCGATTTGCCCGGACACGGCTACAGCGATCCGCTGCCAACGCCCGCTTCCTTAAGTGGCGTCGTCGATGCGGTGGAGCTTGCGGTTCGCGACGCGGCAGCGCCGGGTCGGCTATTCGTTCTGGGCTGGTCGCTCGGCGGCCAGGTCGCGCTCGAATGGGCGCGGCGAGGTCCCGAACGCGTTGGCGCGTTGGCGCTGATCTCGACCACGCCAAGCTTTGTCCAGCGGCCGGGATGGCCGGACGCCATGACGGAGGCCACGCTGCGCCGATTCGGCGACGAGCTCCGCGTGGCCTATCGCCCAACCTTGCGACGCTTCGCCACGCTGCAGGTTCAGGGCAGCGAGCAAGCGCCAAGCGCGCTCGCCGCGCTTCGCTCGCAATTGTTCGCGCGCGGCGAGCCTGCGCCGCGGTCGCTTGGCGACTCGCTCGATCTGCTCGTAGCGAACGACCTTCGCCTCGATGTCGGAACGATATCGCAACCGGCGCTGGTGATCGCCGGCGATCGCGATACCATCACGCCGGTCGCGGCATCGCGCTGGCTTGCCCACGCGCATCCGCGAGCCTCGCTGGTGGTCGTTTCCGGCGCCGCGCACGCGCCCTTCCTGTCGCATCCGGAGCAGGTTGCCGCCGCGCTCGATGCGTTCGCCGATGCGAACCCGATCTAAAGCTCCGATGATGTCCGGTGAGCCTGCCGAGGCGCTGAGACTCGATCGAGCATATGTGCGCCGCTCGTTCGAGCGCGCCGCGGCGACTTACGACGACGCCGCGGTGCTTCAACGAGAGATCGGCCAGCGGATGGCGGAGCGTCTGGGCGTGGTCAAGATGCAGCCGGCGACGGTTCTCGACGCCGGATGCGGCACCGGCGTTTCCTTAGGCGAGCTTGGTGCGCGTTATCCCGAGGCGCGCCTGATCGGTCTTGACCTCGCCTTGAGCATGACGCTTGCGGCACGCGGTCGCGCGGGAGCTGCCGCGGCAAGCACGCGCTCGTTGCTCGGACGCATCCTGGGTCCGCTGGCGCCGGCGCGCGATTTGCCGCCCTGGTGTGTTTGCGGCGACATCGCGTTGCTTCCCTTCAAATCGGCGAGCGTTGACCTGATCTGGAGCAACCTCGCCTTGCAATGGGTCGGCGATCCCCAGCAAGCATTCGCCGAATTTCGACGCGTGCTGCGCGTGGGCGGATTGTTGTCTTTCACGACCTTCGGTCCCGACACGCTGAAGGAGTTGCGCACTGCATTTCTCGCCGCGGACCGTGCGGCCCATGTCGGCGCGTTCATCGACATGCACGACATCGGCGACATGCTGGTCCATGCGGGGTTTGCCGATCCGGTCATGGACATGGAGACGCTGACCTTGACCTACGACGACGCGTTCGCACTGATGCGCGACCTCAAGGCGATCGGCGCCCACAATGCCGCCGCCAGCCGCCCGCGCGGCATGATGGGTCGCCGGCGCTGGCAGCGGATGCTCGGTGCGCTCGAAACCACCCGACGCGATGGACGATTGCCCGCGACCTTCGAGGTCGTCTATGGTCACGCATGGAAGTCAGCGCCGCGAACCACCGACGACGGCAGCGCGATCATCCGCATCGAGCCGCGGCCAAGACAATGACAGGCGGCATTTTCGTCACCGGTACCGACACCGGTGCCGGCAAGACCACGGTGGCTTGTGCGTTGCTGCGAAAATACGCCACTGGTGGCTTGCGCGTCGTCGGCATGAAGCCGGTCGCTGCGGGCGGCGGCGCGGCCAACGGCGACATCGTCGCGCTGGCGGCAGCAGGCAACGTCGACGCGCCGCTATCGATGCGCTGTCCGTATGCCTTCGAGCACGCGATCGCGCCGCACTTGGCCGCGCGCGAGGCGGGCGTCACGATCGCGCTCGATCGCATCGTGGAGAGCTACTACGCATTGAAGGCGCGCGCCGACTACGTCGTGGTCGAAGGTGCTGGAGGGGCGCTGGCGCCGGTCTCGGAGCGGCTCGACGTGCTCGACATTGCGCGGGCCCTGAGCTTGCCGGTGCTGATGGTCGTCGGCATGCGCCTCGGTTGCCTGAACCACGCCCTGTTGACCGCATTGGCGATTCGCGCGCGCGGTCTCGAGCTTGTCGGTTGGGTCGCCAACAGCATCGACCCGGCGATGGCTCGCCGCGACGAGAACGTGGCCGCGCTCGAACGGCGACTGTCCGCACCGCGCCTCGCCAGCGTCGGCTGGTCGCCCGCGGATGCGCCGGAACGGAGCGAGATCGGCGGGACTGTCAACTTTTCGCGTTACCTCGATCCATGCTAACATCGCTCGGTTTTTCATAGACAAGTCGTCGCAGCCGAAAGGAGCGAAGGTCCCTCGCCGGCGCAGGCACCGGACCAGTGCGCGTTCGAGTGACGCGGCGGCGCTTATTCCCTATGTCGGTCGAGATCGACCTGTCATCGCCGGTTGGGTCGGAGTTCTGCGCGGTGTCTCGGCGCAACGATTCGCTGGGGTCCCGGGCACGATGGACCTTGTTCGGCGGACTTTGCGCGCTGTCCATGGGCATGGGATTGACCTTCGCCGCGATTGGCGCTTGGCCGGTCTTGCCGTATTCGGTGCTGGAGATGGGCCTCCTGTGCTGGGCGTTTGGCTCCATCGAACGGCACGCCAAAGACTGGGAGCGAGTGACGGTGCAGAGCGATCGAATCGTCGTCGAGCGTATCCGGGGCGGAGCGCGGACGATTCGCGAGTTCAACCGGTTCTGGACGCGGCTCGACGTC
>JALZAN010000025.1 GCA_030948365.1 Pseudomonadota bacterium | reverse complement strand
AGGCGATGCCGGCGATCGAAGAAGGCGGCAGAACCTATGTCTGTCACATCCGCAAGGGGATTTTCTTCACTCCCGACCCGGCGTTCAAAGGCAAGCCGCGCGAGTTGACCGCAGCCGATTACGCGTACGCGATCAAGCGCCTCCTCGACCCGGCGGTGAAGAGCCCGTGGATCTGGCTGGTCGACGGCAAAATCGCCGGAAGCACCGAAGCGATCGCCAAGGCGGCGAAGAGCGGACGCTTTGACTATGACGCTGCGCTGCTGGGCCTGGAGGTGGTCGATCGCTACACGCTGAAAATCCGTTTGACTCAGCCCGATCTTCGTTTCATGCACGCGCTGGCGGTTCCGAACGTGGCGGCGGTGGCGCGCGAAGTCGTCGAGACGTACGGAAACGACTTCGGCGCGCATCCGGTCGGCACCGGCCCCTACAAGCTCGCCGCTTACAGTCGCAGCTCGAAGATCGTCCTCGACGCGAATTCGGCGTTCCGCGAATGGTCCTACGTGCCTGCGGGCCGCGTACCTGCGGAATCGCTGGCGCTTGCCGAGTCGCTCAAAGGCAAGCGGTTGCCGTTCGTGGGTCGCATCGAAATCAACGTCATCGAGGAGGGGCAGGCGCGGTGGCTCGCGTTCCTTAACCGCGAGCTCGACATCCTGGACCTGCTGCCGCCGGAATTCGTCGGCGAAGCGCTGGCCGACGGCAAGCTTCGTCCGGAGCTCGCCGCGCGCGGCATCAGGCACCAGGTGCTGCTGCGACCCAACACCTGGTGGACTTACTTCAACATGGAAGACCCGGTCGTGGGCGGCTACACGCCGGAGAAGGTCGCGCTGCGCCGAGCGATCGGCATGGGCTACGACGTTTCCGCGTGGATCCGCGTCATCCTCAAGGGCCGCGCCGTGGCCGCCAAGAGCATCGTGCCGCCGGACATCGTGGGTTACGATTCCGCGGCCAAGGCACGGCCGGATCCGCACGACCCGGCTGCGGCGCGCGCGCTGCTCGAGCGTTTTGGCTACAAGGACCGCGACGGCGACGGATATCGCGAAACGCCGGACGGTAAATCCCTGGTGCTGGAAATGTGGTCGCCTCCGACCTCGCTGTATCGTCAGGCCGACGAGCTGTGGAAGAAAAGCATGGACGCGATCGGTCTCAGGATCGTTTTCAAGAAAGACCGCGTTCCCGAGCTGCGCAAGATGGCGCGGCTGGGCAAGATCCCGATGCGCTACGATGGATGGAATGCCGACTATCCGGACGCCGAAAACTACATGCAGCTGCTCTATGGCCCAAACGCGGGCGGAGAGAACAACGCCCGGTTCAAGTTGCCGGCGTACGACGCGCTCTACGACGAGGCGCGCAAGCTCCCGGATTCTCCGCAGCGGACGAAACTGTTCGACCGCATGACGGAGCTGGTCATGGCCTACGCGCCGTTCCTGTTGTCGGATCACCGGGTCGAAGATCCGCTGACGCAGCCTTGGGTGAAGTATTACCAGCCGCACCCGATACGCTCGCAGGTCTGGCAATACGTCGATCTCGATCCGAAAAAATAGGAACGCGCCGGCGCGCTAGCTTTTCTTTAGGCGGCCGGCGGGATACTTCAGCAGCGACGAATCGTCTTCGGCGCCGTAGCCGGCGGCAACCGCGGCATCGAACGCTTCACGCGCAGCGCGGGCAAGCGGAGCGTCGCAACCGAGTGCCGCGGCGCTGTCGAGCGCGATGCCGACATCCTTTGCAAGCAGCGTGGTGGCCGCTCGGGGCACATCGTCGCCGATGAGCGCGCGCTGCATGCGATCGGTGAATATCCAGCTCGCGCCCGAGCTTGCGCTGACAACGTCGAAGAAAAGACGCGGATCGAGCCCCGCGTGGGTGGCGATCGCCAACGCCTCGGCGCTCGCGGCGAGATTGACCGCGGCAAGCTGGTTGTTGAGGACCTTGAACATCGCGGCATCGCCGGCCCGCGTGCCGACGACGAAGCGCCTGCCGGCGATGGCGGCAAACACCGTCGCGCACTGTTCGATGGCCTGCGCATCGCCTGACAGCATGATCGTCATCGTTGCGTCGGCCGCACGTTGCGGACCGCCGGAGACCGGTGCGTCGATCAGCCGCGCGCCGCGATCGGCGAGGCGATGGCTAAGCGTCGCGACGTAGGTCGGCGCAACGGTCGAGGAGACGATGACGATCGCGCCGGGCGAGAGGCGATCCGCCGCGCCGTCGTCGCCGAACAGGACATCGTCGATCTGGCCGGCATCGACCACCAGCAGGATGATGGTGTTGCACTCGCCGGCGAGCGCAGCTGGAGTCGGGAAGGCGACCGCGCCGCCGGCGACAGCGGCCGCTTCGGCCTGCGGAAGAATGTCGCGCACGCCGACCGCGATGCCGCTGCGGACCAGGCTCCGCACCACGCCGAGGCCCATCGCGCCGCTACCGATGACGCCGACGCGTGGCCCAATGTCCGCCGTGGACACTCCTATGACGGCTTCGGTACCGTGTATTGCTTGCACGACTCGAGGGGAGTCGACACGCCCAGCTCGGTGAGCGTCCACTCCATGCCCTTGCCGCGCAGCTCGACGTTGCCGTTGCTGTAACGCAAGCCGCCGGCGGAGCCGATCGTATACAGCGTGATCCGCTCGGCAGTGGAAGTCAGCATGCGTGCCTCGCCGGAGTCGAAGCGTATGACCAGGCGCTCGCCCGCCAGCAGGCAGGTAATCGTGTTCTTGGTCGCCTCCTCTTCCTCTTTGGAGGGCTTGTGCTCGCACGCGGCGACGGCCACCGCGAGCGCGACGGAAAACCAGGCGAAACAGGAGCGCACCGACATTTTCCTGTCAGCGCGACGGGACAGGTTCATCCCCAGGTGTCCTCAGGTTGCCGATTCATGGGGCTGTGGGAAGCAGGCTAGCGCAACACGTCGCAGAGCTTCGCCGGACGATCCCGACCGCCGGCTTGCGGGGTCAAAACGAAGGTGCAAAGATCGAAACCTTCCTCGCGGAGCGCGGCGGCGATAACTCTCAATGCCTCGTCGGACAGCGTCGGTTCACGAGACAGGATGCGCCCGTACCGCAGCGATGGATGCGCCGACACCACCCAGCGGTAGTTCGTGTCGTGGGAGATGATGATCGATTCGCGGCCGAATGGATACCACCAGATGCCCAGGAATTGCACCGAAGTGAGCTTGAGTACCGACGGCAGCGTCGGTTCGAGCGGGCGTGCACGACTTTCCCTGATGTCCGCCGTGCCATCGGCGCGCGTGCAACTTGTGGTATTGGTGATGGCGCCATTTTCCGCCGCCGAATATTCCGTTTTGGTGTCGCCGGCGCAGCGACTCTGCAAAAACCCGGGAATCGCGGCGAACTCATACCACGTGCCCATATAGCGCTTGAGATCGAATCCCGTGACCGGGGTCAGCGCCAGCGCGGCAGAAATCCAGAACGACGCGAGCACCAGGCTCAGGCACCGCAACATACGTTGGTTCGCGAAGGGCGTGATGCGCATTTCAGCAATCGACGACATTGACGGCCAGGCCGCCTAGCGACGTTTCCTTGTACTTGGTCATCATGTCGCGTCCGGTCTCGTACATGGTCTTGATGACTGCATCGAGCGCGACGCGGTGGGTGCCGTCGCCGCGAAGCGCGAGCGACGCCGCGTTGATGGCCTTCACGGCCCCCATTGCGTTGCGCTCGATGCACGGTATCTGCACCAGGCCTGCCACCGGATCGCAGCTCATGCCGAGGTGGTGCTCGATCCCGATCTCAGCCGCGTTTTCGATCTGCGCGTTGCTACCGCCAAGCACGGCGGCCAGTCCTGCCGCTGCCATCGAACATGCGACGCCGACTTCGCCCTGACAGCCTACCTCGGCGCCGGAAAGCGATGCGTTGCGCTTGCACAGGCCGCCGATCGCGGCCGCAGTGAGCAAAAAGCTCACGATCCCATCTTCGTTGGCTTCTTCGTAGAACTCGCGATAGTAGCGAATCACCGCTGGTATCACTCCAGCCGCGCCATTGGTCGGCGCCGTCACCACTCTGCCGCCGGCGGCGTTCTCCTCGTTCACCGCGATGGCGTAGGCGCTGACCCAATCGATCGCCTCGGTCGGGCTTCGCGTGTTATGCGCGCGATCCTCGCGCAGCTTGATGCCGAGCGCTTTTGCCCGCCGTGCGACGTTAAGACCACCCGGAAGCACTCCGCCGCGGCTCAAGCCGCGTTCGATGCTGGCGTTCATGATCGACCAGCGCTCGAGAAGGCCGGCGCGAACCTGCTCGGGGCTGCGAAGCGCGAGCTCGTTGATGCGCATCATTTCCGGAATGCGCTTGTGCGCCGTCTCACCGTGCAACAGCAATTCGCGCGCGCTGGTGAACGGATACGGCACGCGGAGCTGGGCGGGAGCTTCGGCCAGCTGATCGATTTCATCTTCGTCGACCACGAATCCGCCGCCGACCGAAAAATAGGTCTTGCGCATGACGGCGCCGCCATCGCCGTCGAGCGCCGTGAAGCGCATTCCGTTACTGTGGAACGACAGCGTCTTGTCGACGCGAAAGCGAAGATCGGTCTCTTCGTGGAACAGGATGGGGTGGTGCCCATCGAGCGAAAGCATCTGCTGGTCGCGGATGCGCTGCATCTTCGGTTCGACCTGATCGGGATCGATGCGGTCCGGCGCCTCGCCGGAGAGTCCGAGCAGGATCGCGCGGTCGGTGCCATGACCGCGACCGGTCAATGCGAGCGAGCCATAGAGGTCGACGACGACGCGGGCCGTTTGTTCGAGCTTGCCGGCCGAAGCCAGCTCTTTGGCGAAGCGGCCGGCGGCCCGCATCGGACCGACCGAGTGCGAGCTGGATGGCCCGAGGCCGATCTTGAACAGATCAAATGCGCTGACGAACATCGGCGGATGCTGATGGTAGACTTTAGGATCGCATTGTACTCCGGGAGCGGACATGCCATCTCGATCCGCCGCGCCAGCGCGTGCGTTGATCGCCGCCGCGCTGTTAGCCGCGGCTACGGTGACGGCCGCAGCACCGACCGACGCCGGATGGCGCGCATACCAGAAGCACGACTTTTCCGCGGCACTGGCCGATTTCGAGCAACGCGCCCGTGACGGCGACCGCACCGCTCAGTTCAACTTGGCGATGATGCTGATGCGCGGCGAAGCGGGCACGGTGGACGTCGCCGGCGGCTTATCCTGGCTTCAGCGCTCGGCCAATGCGGGATTGGCCCAGGCCCAGTACAACCTCGGCTTGATGTACGAGAGTGGCGTGGGCGTGACGCGCTCGCTGACCGCGGCGACGCAATGGTGGAGCAGGGCAGCGGAACAAGGTCATGCCGATGCCCAGGTGCAAGTCGCCACGCAGTATTTTCTCGGCCGCGGCGCGCCGAAGGATTGGACACTCGCCGCGAAGTGGTACCAGGCGGCGGCGGAAAGCGGCGACGCTGGCGCGCAATACATCATCGGCAGCTTCTACGAGCACGGCGACGGCGTGGCGCAGGATCTGAACAAGGCGCTGGCCTGGTATGTCCTCGCGGCGCGGCAGGGCGACGCCGGGGCCGCCATACAAGCTAAGGACGTGGCGCGGCGACTGGCGGATTCGGCCCACCCGCGGTAGGTCGGCCACGAAAAGCGCAGCGGGGATCGCCCGTCGGTTAGCGCGGCCGGCGCAGCGCTTCGGGCTCCGGCCTTTTGGTCGACGACGCGATAGCCTCCGCCGCGGCTGCTGAATGCGGGAAGCGAAGCGCGTCCGGATAGGAGAGCACTTCCGGGAGCTCGCCTCGGGTGAGCGTAGCCTGCGCCGCCTGCCACCATTCCGCCTCGAGCAGCTCGGCGTGCCGCTCCAGGAAATCCGATCGCACGGCGGCGTCGGTGAGCAGGAAGGTGGCGAATTCCTCGGGGAAAACGTCGTTCGGCCCCACCGGATACCAGACGTCATTCGACATATCGTCCTGCCCGGGCGGCAATTGCGGAATGCGGCGAAAGCTGCACGCGGTCATGTACTCGATTTCGTCGTAGTCGTAGAACACGATGCGTCCGTAGCGGGTGACGCCGAAATTCTTGAACAGCAGGTCCCCGGCGAAGATGTTGACGGCGGCGAGCTGCCTCACCGCATCGCCGTAGTCGTGCATGGCGTGCGCGCGTTGCGCCGGCGTGGCGCGCTCCAGGAAAAGATTGAGCGGCGTCATGCGGCGTTCGATGTAAAGGTGCTTGACGACGATCATGTCGCCGTCGTGCTCGATGGTCGAAGGCGCGACTGTCTCGAGTTCTGCGAGCAGTCCGGCCGAAAAGCGGCTGCGGGGAAAGGCGACGTCGGAATATTCCAGCGTGTCGGCCATGCGCCCGACGCGATCATGGTGCTTCACCAGGATGTACTTCTCCTTGACCTTCTGCCGCGTGGTGTCCTTCGACGGCGCGATCCGGTCCTTGATCACCTTGAACACGTAGGGATATGACGGCAGCGTGAACACGGTCATGACCAGTCCCTTGATGCCGGGGGCCAGCACGAAATCGTCGGTCGAGTGCTTGAGGTGATGCAGAAAGTCGCGGAAAAATAGCGTCTTTCCCTGCTTCTGAAGGCCGACCATGGTGTAGATCTCGGCTTCGGTGCGCTCCGGGACGATGTGGCGCAAGAACGAGACATAGGCCGAGGGCACTTCCATGTCGACCAGGAAGTAGGCGCGATTGGCCGAGAACAGAAGCGCGAGCTGCTCGGCGTCGACCAGCAGGGCGTCGGCATAGAGATGCCCTTCCACGTCATGCTTGATCGGGACCACGAATGGGTGCGCCTGATAGCCGTTGATGACGCGGCCAACAACGTAGGCGGTTCGATTGCGGAAAAAGAGGCTCGACAGCACCTGGATCTGATGATTCGCTTCGAGCCGCAATGGACGCCGAAACCGGGCCCGGAACGCGGCAAGGATGTTGGCGATGTCGCTTCGGAAATCCGCGAAGCGACGATCGAGCCGGAAGTCGAGCACGATGTCGATCAGCGCCTGGCGCAGGCCGTGCTGGCGCGGATAGTACGAGCGGTAAGACGGAGGATCGGCGTCGATGTGCTCGGTGGACACGGCGGGTCGCACGAAAAGACACCGGTTGTGAAAATACGTGCGGTGAAGGATCTTGCACGACACCGAGTTGAAAAACGTTTCCGCGCACTCGGGTTGCTTGTGGTCGATCAGCAACGCGATGTAGTGGCGCTTGACCTCGGCCCAGCGCGAGTCGTCAATGCGCGCACAGCCGAAGTCCTGTTCTAGACGCGCAACGGTTTCGGCGACGCGGCGATCGTAGAAGTCGATGCGATCGCCGGAGACGTGGCCGATCGCAAGCCAGTTGCCGGCTTCGAAATATTTCTTGGCCAGCCGCGCGCAGTCCCGGAAAAGCTCGTAATGGCGGTTGAATCCGTCGAGCGTCGCCTGAGCGATGGCCTGCGAGCTCGCGGCGGCGCGCTCAGCGCTAATTCTTGGCGCCCTCGTCCTGCGCCTTGATATCGGCGGCGAACTTGTTGAATTCTTCGACCGCCCCGTTGGCGGCCGCGGCAGCGGCGTTCAGGATCGCCTTGGTGTCGTCGACGTACTTCTTGATGCACTCGCCGTAGGCGTTGAAATCCTTGTTGAAGGCGTTGAATCGCTGCGCATTCGCGAGCTTCCCCGGATATTCCGGCTTGACGCATTTATTCGGCGGTATGACCAGGGCGCTGGGCGCGGGTGCGGGCTGGGCGTGCGCGCCGCCGGTGGCGACGATGAGCAAGGTGGCGACAAGCAGACGGGAGATCATGGATGCCTCGCGGGCGATGTGCAAAGAGGCGGATTTTAAGCTGCCACCACCGCTGGGGGGAAGCTGACGTGACACCTTAGCGGGCTGCCGTACATAAATTGGAAGTGACACAACCACCAACCGACGCCCGCAAACGAGCGTCGGGGATGAAATGCGCAACCGTTCCGTTCCCGCCGAATCCCGATTACATCGGGGAAGGGCGATATCGGATCAAGTCTTGGTCTGCTGAACCAGCGGGCAGCTAAGCCAATATACCTGGGCGCCGGTAGCTACTGCCTGCGCTTGCACACGTTGCATCTTCTTCTGGTCGCAGACCTCGCGCTTGTCGTTGGTCGCCACTTGCGTCGGCGCCGACGCGCAACCCGCTACCAACACTGCGCCGCTCAAAGCAAGGATCAGCTTCATGGCCGTCCCTCCTTTCACCCTGACTATAGGCAAAAAGTCGCCGGCGTACAAGCGGCCATTTCGCTGCCGGGAATGCGGCATCTCGGGCGCGCCGCGCGCCCTTTTAGCCGCGCGGCGCCGGGCCGCTTTGCTACAGCTCGCGGGCGCCGAAGGTATCGCAGCTCTTCATGTCGCCGCTGTCAAGCCCGGCCTTGAACCACCGCACGCGCTGCGCCGAGCTGCCGTGGGTGAATGATTCCGGGACCACGTAACCCTGAGATTGCCGCTGGAGACGATCGTCGCCGACCGCGGTGGCAGCCGCAATGCCGGACTCGACGTCCTTGGCGTCGATCAGGCCGCGCTGTTGCGCGGAGTGCCCCCAGACGCCGGCGAAGCAATCAGCCTGAAGCTCCTGCCGCACCGAGAGCGATTTACGCGCGGCGTCGGAGGCGTTAGCCGCGCGCTGCTGCACCTGATCCATCAATCCCAGCTGGTTCTGCACGTGATGGCCCACTTCATGGGCGATCACGTAGGCCCGGGCGAACTCGCCGGAAACACCGAAGCGCTTCTGCAGGTCGTGGAAGAACCCGACGTCCAGATAGACGTCGCGGTCTCCCGGACAGTAGAACGGTCCCGTCGCCGCGCTTGCAAGTCCGCAGGCTGAGCCGACCCGGCCGTTGAAGAGCACCAGCTTGGGCGGCTGGTATCGGCCCCCCTTTTTCTGGAAAATGGCGCCCCAGACATCTTCGGTGTCGCCCAGCACCCGCGCCACGAACTCTTTCTGCTCGTCGCCAGGCGCGTTTTTCCCCGGGGGCCCGGAAGGCAACGGTTGCGTCTGCGTTTGAGGCGGCGCGCCGCCGTCGCTCAACAGCGCCAGGATGTCGAGCGGGTTCTTGCCCAGCAACAGGCTGATAACGACCACGATGATGATCCCGCCTATGCCCAGGTGGATCCCACCGAAGCCGCTGCCGCCTCCCCCCGAGTTTTCCTCGACGTTTTCACTGCGACGAAAATCCTGCCAGCGCATTTTGACCTCCTCTGTGATCCTCTGATAGTACCGCGCCGAGCTGCGATTAACTCAGCTCGTCGATCGAGCGCGGCCAGCTCGATTTGAGCAGGCGTGACAGCGCGCGGTCGGCGAGGATCGTGCCGCCGGTTTGGCACCGCGCGCAGTAGTTGGTTTCGTTCTCGGCATAGACAATCCGCTGCACCGGCTTCTCACAGTCGGGGCAGGGCAGTCCGAAACGGCCGTGCACCGCCATTTGCGGCCGGAACGCGGTCACCTTGTCTGGAAAGTCGGCGCCTGCTTCCTGCCGCAGCCGCAGCGTCCACTCGGTGAGCACCGAGCGGACCGAGGCATAAAGGCGCAATACCTCGGCTGGAGCGAGCCGGTGGGTCATCGCGATCGGCGACAGGCGCGCGCGATGAAGGATCTCGTCGGAGTAGGCGTTGCCGATGCCGCTGAACAAACGAGGATCGGTCAGCGCACGCTTGAGCGTGTGATTTTCGCGCGCCAGGCGCTCGCGGAAGGCATCGATGTCCGCATCGAGGACTTCGAGCCCGCCCATGTCGAACGCCGCCAGGGCATGCTCCCCGCGGACGACGTGAAGCGATGCGCGCTTCTTCGTTCCCGCCTCGGAAAAGGACAGCGTACCGTTGGCGAACTGGAACGTGGCCAGGGTCATGCCCGGCCATTTGCATTTGGCGCCGGGCGCGATCCAGCGCAGACGGCCGGCGATCATCAAGTGCAGCACAATGAAGAGCTCGTCTTCCATGACCAGCGCCATCCGCTTGCCGAGGCGTCGGACCGCAATGACGCGCTTGCCGACGACGTCGCTTATAGGTGGCACCGCAGTGCGGAGAACGAAGGGGCTATTGAGGCGAACCTGCTCGAGCACCTGGCCGACGATGCGCCGCTCCAGGCTCTCGACATAGACAACGATGTCGGGCAGCTCGGGCACGAAGCTACACGACGCCGGCGATACCCAATGCCGCGCCTGCCGCGAGCAACACCAGCGGATGCAAACGCGTGCCCAGCATCAACGCCACGGTTGCGGTTGTGATGACGAGGGCGATCCAGGTCTGATCCACGGTCCGCGCAAGAATGTAACCACTGGCGAGCACCAGACCGACCGTCACCGGGGCGAGGCCGTACTGGATCGCGATCCGCAAGGGCGCGTCGCGGAACCGATCCCAGATATGCGCGACTGCAAAAGTGAGTGCCGACGAGGGAACGCAGATCGCGCCCGTGGCCACCAGCGCCCCCAGCACGCCGGACACCTTCCATCCGATGACGCTGACGATCAGCAGGTTCGGGCCGGGCGCCGCCTGCGCAATCGCGAATGCCTGAGCAAAATCGGCGTCGGTCATCCAGTGCTCCATCTCGACCACCCGACGATGTATCTCCGGAAGCAGCGCGTTGACGCCGCCGATGGCGAGAAACGAAAGCAGGCCGAACTGCCACGCCAGCTCGGCGAGCACCGGCGTAATCACCGCCGCATTCTCCAGTGCGCGATCGCGACCGAAATCGGCGCGAGCACCGCCAGAACCCACAACAGCGGCAGACGCAGCAGCGCGATCGCAATGAAGGTCAGCGCGCACATGACGATGTGCCACGGAACCGCCTTGAGCGGACGAGCGATCGTCAATCCGGTGGCAATGATGAGTCCCGTCGCGGCCGCGGAAACGCCGTTGGTCGCGCCGCGCACGGCGGCGACATCGGCAAATTTGGAGTAGAGCGCCGCGAGGGCGAGCACGATGACGAACGGCATCAGCATCAGACCGAGCGTGGCGGCGATCGATCCCAGCGGGCCGCGAAACCGGTTGCCGACGATGATCGACACGTTGACGATGTTGGGACCGGGCAGGAATTGCGACAGCGACAGCACTTCGGTGAATTCGCGGTCGTCGATCCAGCGGCGCTGGTCGACCAGCATCCTGCGCGCGAATGGCAGCACGCCGCCGAAGCCCTGCAGGCCGACGATCAGGAAACCGAGGAACAGGTCGCGCTTGGTGGGCTTGTCGACCGGCCTCGGTGCGGCTGCCGGGAAATCGTTCATGGCCGACATGATAACGGGCGCCGCTTTGCGAACGCCGTTTTCGCGTTGCGGTCAGGGTTTGAGCGCCTTGTATAGAAAAGGCAGGCTCACGTTCATCCGGTAATCGACATCGGAGTGGTTGTCGTCGAACTCCTCGTAGGTGTGCTTGATTCCGGCCGCGGCGAGCCGCTTGGAAAGGGTCCGCGTGCCGAAATGAATGTGGTACTGGTCGCGCCAGCCGCAGTCGATGTAGATGCCGCGCAAGCTTTTCAGATTGGTCTTGTACCGGTCGACCAGGTTGATCGGGTCCTGCGCGCGCCACCGTTGCCAGCGCTTTTCGATCATCTCTCCGCTTTCGAGATTGAACGGAAGCCCGAACCCAAGCGGCGCCTTGGGATCAGGATCGTACGTCGCCGCCATGCACAGGTTCATGATCGCATGACTTTCGCCGAGCGAAAGTTTTTCCTTTTTCCACACGTGGTCGAGAAAGCGCTTCACGCGGCCGTCGTCCAATCCCTCGGCCAGGCCCTTGCGCGAGCTTGCGGCCAGCGCGTCGTATTTCCCGGGCCCGCGCTTGGGCAATCGGAAACGGGTCAGCTCCGCCAGGGTGTTCGGCCAGTCGTGACCATAGACAAAATCGAAATACGAATCGCCGGAATGATCGGCGATCGCGCCCCAGTGTCGCGCATACTTCATGCCATGGATGATGGCTCCATAGCCACCCGACGACTTGCCGAAGCATCCGCGATGATCGCGCGACGCGAGCGTCCGGAATTCGCGATCGACGAACGGAATAAGCTCGCCAACGATATAGTCCGCATAATTACCGATCGCCGACGAGTTCACGTACTGGTTGCCGCCGAGCGCGGTAAAGCAATCCGGAAAGACCATGATGACCGGTCCCATCTTGCGCCCGTGAATAAGCCGCGCGACGCGCTCGGGGACGTTATCGGAGAACGGCCTCCAGTTTGCGTGTGCGAGGCCCGATCCGGTAAAACCTACAAGATCCCACAACACCGGGAACCGCTTACCCCGACCTCGACCGCTCGCCTGATCGTATTCCGCCGGGAGCCAGACGCCGAGCTTGCGCACGTACGGGTCGCCAAGGCGGTTGCCCCTGAGCACTTTGGACGTGTGTTCCAGCACAACCCATTGTCCGGTGGGCGCTTTCGAGCGTTTGAGCGCCATGCGATTCCCTCGTAGCTTTTCGGAGCGCGCATTGTAGCGCGGCACCCGGTGAATCGAGGGAACGCACTGGGCCCGGACGGGTCCTAGCGGTCGCCGGAATGCGTCGGCAGCCGATGGAACGACGAACGAAGATTCGCGCGGAGGAAACGACGATGAACAAGAGCTCCGTGCTGCGGCGGGCGGTGTGGGTCGCGCTGGTATTCGGCTCGCTGCACGCGATGCCGAGCGGCGCGGGCCGGCCGACGATGGAGGAATGCCTCGAGGGATCGGATTTCATACGCAACGCCGCGTTGTCACGCGACGCCGGAGTCGCCGCCGATGCGTTCATCGAACGGATGAAAGACGATTTCTTTGCGATTCGGGCATTTCCTTCCGAGCTTCGCTGGTTCGTCCACGATGAGGGTGACGAGTCTTTCCTGGCCGAGCAGGCCCGGCTGGTGTTCGAGCAACCGTTCGCCCCCGAGGAGCATCGCGCGCATTTCCTGCTCGCCTGCGTCGTTCGAATCGCGGCCGACTAACGACGCCAGAATCCCAAAGCTGTTCGCGCGAGGCGCTCGCGCGCTTCAGCGCTCCAGGATCGCCGTCACGCCCAGCCCTCCGGCGGTGCAGATCGAGATGAGTCCCCGTCCGGACCCTCGCTGGTAGAGCTGCTTGGCGAGCGTTCCGATGATGCGCGTACCCGTCGCGGCGAACGGGTGACCCAGCGCCACGCTTCCGCCCTTGAGGTTGAGGCGATCGCGGTCGATCGCGCCGAGCGGTTCGCTGCGACCGAGTTTGTCCCGGCAGTAATCGACCGACTCCCAAGCCTTGAGCGTGCACAGGACCTGGGCCGCGAACGCCTCGTGAATTTCATAGATGTCGAAGTCCTGAAGCGTGATGCCGGCTCGATCGAGCATGATCGGCACCGCGTACGTTGGCGCCATGAGGAGACCCTCGCGCGGGCCGGTGATGCCGGCGAAATCGACCGCGGCGACCGCGGAGTGGGTCAGGAAGGCGAGAATCGGCAGACGGCGCGCGTTGGCCCATGCTTCGCTGGCAAGCAATACGCACGAGGCTCCGTCGGTCAGCGGGGTGCTGTTCCCTGCGGTCAGCGTTCCCGTTGCGCTCCTGTCGTAGACCGGCTTGAGCGCCGCAAGCTTGTCCAGGCTGGTGCCCGGGCGCAGGTTGTTGTCGCGGGCCAATCCCGCCATCGGCACCACCAGATCGTCATAGAAGCCGTGCTCCCAGGCCTTGGCGCCGTTGACATGGCTGAGATACGCGAGCTGATCCTGCTCTCGGCGTCCGATGGCCCATTCCTTGGCCATCAACTCGCAATGCTCGCCCATCGACAGGCCGGTCCGCGGCTCGCCGACGTCCGGCACCGACGGCTTGAGATCGCGCGGCCGCAATCGCAGCCAGGGCTTCAATCGCGTGCCGAGGGAACGACCGCGCGCGCTCTCGAGCACGATGTTCTTGAGCGCGGGACTGTACACGACCGGCACGTCGCTGGTCGTATCGACCCCGCCGGCGATCGCCGCTTCGATCTCTCCCCCGGCGATCCGGCAAGCGAGTTGGACCGCGGTGGTCAAGCTGGTGCCGCACGCGCGCTGAACGTCGTAGGCGGGAGTCTGCGGGTGCAGGCCGGAGCCGAGCGCCGCTTCGCGGGTCAGGTTCCAGTCGCGCGAATGCTTGATGACGGCGCCGGCGGCGACCTCGCCCAGCGTCTCGCCCTTGAGCGCGAACTTGTCGACCAGCGCACCAAGGGCCGCGGTCAGCATGTCGAGATTGCCGAGCGTGCTATACGCGCCGTTGCTGCGGGCGAAGGGTATGCGGGCGCTTCCGACAATGGCAACGCGACGCAGGTCATTTGGCACGAGCTGTCCTCCCGCGAGATGGTTGTTCCGATTATCCGCCCGCGGTGATGGCCAGAATCAATGGTGTGGTCGCCGCGGCCAGCGCCGTGGAGACCACCAGGCTGGCGGCGACCGGCGCCCCGAGCGTCTCGAACTGACGGCTCATCAGATAAACGTTCACGCCCACCGGGAGCGAGGCGAGCATCACAATCGCCTGCGTCTCGAGCGGCGGCAGCGCCAACCATCGCGCAAGCAGGTACACGATCGCCGGTTGCGCCGCAAGCTTGAGCGTGCAGATGGCGGCGCTGATGCGCCAGCCCTCGCTGATCTTGTATTCGCCCAGCCCCATGCCGAGCGCGATGAGCGATAGCGGCACCGCGGCCTGGCTGATCAGCTCCAGCGTGCAGTCCACCACCGAAGGCAGCGGGATCGCGGCAATGCCCCAGGCGGTTCCGACCAATATGCTTGCCACCACCGGGTTGGTCACCACCGCCTTCGCCGCTTGCACATACCCGGACCATGACATTGTCCGGTGCCGCGCCCACTCGACCGAAATCGTCACCAGGGTCCACATCGTCAGCGAGTTGAACACCAGCACCAGCGAAACCACTGGAATCGACGCTTCGCCCAGCGTGATCTTGGCCAGCGGCACGCCGAGCAGAACATTGTTGGCAAAAATTCCCCCCAGCGCGAAGACCGATTGGGAGACGCCATCCATGCGAAACACGCGCTGCGCGATCAAGCGGCCCAACAGGAAGACGATGAAGGAGCCGCCGAAAAAGGCAATGAGAAGACGAGCATCGACCGGCGGAAGCCGCGAGAAATCGCTCATCAGGCGGAACAGAAGCGCCGGGATCGCCACCGCGAACACGAATCGGGTCAGCGCGTCGGCGATGGGCTTGGGCCACCCCGCCCAGCGTGTCAAGCAGTAGCCCAACAGCACCAGAATGAACAGAGGCGCCGTCAGCGCGACGATGTGCTCGAATGCTTGCATGAGGCAGGCGCAGGAAGGGCGATTCTACCCAGTGCGCCGCCCGGCAGTTATCCGAGCACCAGCACCGGTTAAGGATACGCCGCCTGTAGGACGTTGTTACCCTGTTCGCGCTTCTGCGTTTTGTGGCACATTAGACGCACGCACGGAGGCCACACTTCGGGTGGTGCGAGAAAATGGCATTTTTTCGGGCCAGCGCTGTCTGACAGGCGAAGCAGCAGGGGGTAACAATCGTGGCTCAGTCCAACGTCGTCCGTCGTTCCGTCGTCGCCCGGCCGCCAGCTCCACTGCGGTCGCGTGCACCATGGCAGCTTTCGGACATCGATTACCAGGCGATCGAGCGCTCCAAAGTCGCCAATGATCCAACCTTGTTCACCTTGGTCACCATGGCTTCGTTCGTGGAAACCGGGTCGGATCTGTACGCGCACGTCCTGGTTTCCTATTTCGACAAGGATCCGGAAGTCGCCGGCTGGCTCGCGCAATCATGGGAACACGAAGAAGTCCAGCACGGCGCCGCGCTTCGGGCGTACGTCGAACACGCGTGGCCGACATTCGACTGGCAGACGGTGTACGACGCGTTTTTCGAGGAATACGGCAAAACCTGCACGCTACCCGACCTCGAGCCCTCGCATGCTCTCGAGCTGGCGGCGCGCTGCGTCGTGGAAATGGGTACCGCGACCCTGTACAGCTCGCTGCACGATTACGTGCAGGAGCCGGTGCTCAAGGACCTCGCGGCGCGTATCTACGCCGACGAGGTGCGTCACTACAAGCATTTCTACCGCTACTTTCGCCGCTACCAGCAGCGCGAGGGCCACGGACGGTGGCGCGTCGGCAGGACGCTGGCCAAGCGGATGTTCGCTTCGCGTGACGACGACGGCTATTGCGCGTACCGCCACGTCTGGCGCGCGACCTCCCGGTCCGAGGCCACCACCGTCGAACGCGACTATCAGGTCTTCCTCGACCGCGTGGGCATGTTGGCGCGTCGCCATGCGCCTCGTGAATTGCCGGTCGACATGCTGCTGCGGCCCTTGCAGCTGCCTGCGCCGGCGCTGATTGGAGCGAAAGCAGTCGCGCGGACACTCTACCGCTGGTGGCTGCACGCCTGATACGCAACGCTCGGTCGCGTGCTGGGCGATTCTTCCGGCGGTATGAGGGCCGCGCCGCCGCCTGGCAAATGCGGAGCATTCCCGCCCCCCTGCTTTTAGCCGCGCCGGTTGGCGATCGAAGTGCGCTATTTCTTTCGGCCCGCAGTCGCCATCTGCAGCGTTAAGAGCTCGACCGGCAGGCTGACCGCATCGCTTGCCATCCAGGCGTGTCCGTCCTGGATGGTGCATTGGAGATCCATGTTCCTCGCGGCGATGCTCGCCAGCGCCTTGCACGTCGCCGGCGCGATGTGATGTACGGTGAGATTTTCCGATCGTTCGATCGACGCGCCAACCCGTTGCCACCACTTCGCCGGATCGGGACCGCCATAGCTGTAGACGAACACCGTGCGTGCGCGCCCACACGCCTTGCGGATCAGCTTCTCGTCCGGCTGGCCGACGTCGATCCACAGCTCTATCGCGCCCGTGAGATCCTTCCGCCACAGGTCCGGCTCGTCGTCGGTGCTGATGCCGCGCCCGAACTGGAGCGCGTCATCGGCGTGAAGCGCAAACGCGAGCACGCGCAGCATCATCCGCTCGTCGGTCTCCGAGGGGTGACGCGCGAGCGTCAACGCGTGGTCTCGATAATAGTTGTCGTCGACGTTCGCGATTCGCAGCGCCGCCTTGCAGATCGTCGACTTAAGCGCCACCGGGAAAAGCTACTTGTATCTGCCGCCGAAACGACGCACGCCCGGTTTCGACGGCTGTGCATTCGTTCGTGGCGCGGGGAGAGGCGAGGGTGCACGCGCTCGCGGTGCGGTCGCCGCGGGCGCTGCCGCTGACGCATGAGCAGTCCGCTTCGACGCGTCGTTGCCGCGTCGACTGCCATCCGCCGGCTGCGCGTTTGCGGGCGATCGCGTCTGGCTTGCTCCGGTGCGGCCGCTGCGTTGCCTGGCAGCGGGACCCTGGCGTGATTTCGCTCCCGTGCTATCGCCCGCACGCGGACCTCGCTGCTGCCGTTGCTGGATCGGCTGAGCCACCGCGCGGCGGTCCGGTTCGAAGCCGGCGACAACCTCACTCGGAATCTCGCGCTTGATCAGCCTTTCGATGTCGCGCAGGAACCCGTGCTCATCGACGCATACCAGCGAGATCGCCTCGCCCGTCGCGCCGGCGCGTCCGGTTCGTCCAATCCGATGCACATAGTCCTCGGGAACGTTCGGCAGATCGTAATTCACGACGTGCGGCAGCTCTTCGATGTCGATGCCACGCGCGGCGATATCGGTGGCGACAAGCACCTGCAGGGTCGCGCTCTTGAACTCCGATAGCGCGCGGGTGCGCGCGCCCTGGCTCTTGTTGCCGTGAATCGCCAGCGCGGTGATGCCATCCTTGTTGAGTTGCTCGGCGAGCTTGTTGGCGCCGTGCTTGGTGCGCGTGAACACCAGGACCTGGAACCAGTTGCGCGTCTTGATCAAG
>JALZAN010000024.1 GCA_030948365.1 Pseudomonadota bacterium | reverse complement strand
CTGGGTCGTTCGCGATGTGACTTTTGCCGTGGAACCCGGCGAGAGCGTCGCCATCCTCGGGGGCAACGGCGCCGGAAAGAGCACCATCCTCCGGCTCGTCGCCGGCATCACCGCGCCGACTCAAGGGCGGGTCAGCGTGCGAGGGAGGCTTACGGCGATGCTCGAGTTGGGCATGGGATTTCATGCCGAGTTCAGCGGGGAGCAGAATGTTCAAATGACCGCCCAGCTCTACGGCCTGCGACCGGCCGAGATTCGCATACTTCTGCCTCGCATCCGCGAATTCAGCGAGTTGGGCGATCAGTTCTTGGAGCCGCTGCGAACCTACTCGTCGGGGATGAACGTGCGCCTGGCGTTCAGTCTGGCGACCGCGGTGCGCCCCGATGTGCTGATCATCGACGAAGCGCTGGCCGTCGGCGATCAGAATTTCCAGCAAAAGAGCCTGGCTAGAATCCGCGAGTTGCAGGACGTTGGCACGTCGCTGCTGTTCGTGTCGCACGATGCAGCAATGATTCCGCGTGTCTGCAAACGAGCGCTCGTACTCGATCGTGGATCGCTCTCGTACGACGGGTCGGCGGAGGGAGCCATCGCCGAGTATGGCCGACTCGCGGCCTCACGTACGCGCGACAATACGGTGGGCGTCGAGCATGCGTAACGGGCCGGGTCCGCAACAGCAGGAAGTCGACGCCCTGATCGAGCAGCTCCGCCAGGCGTCGCGACTGCAGCGCGCCTTGCCGGGGCATGGCGGTGCCGAGAGTGCGGCGGATTGGTTGCCGCAGAGCTCCTCGGAACTGCTGGACGGTTATCTCGCCGAGCTGGCCCGCCGCAGTCATCCGCGGACTGAATTGCCGCTGCGTTTTCGTCGTTTTCCCCTGACACTCCCTCCGGTGCGAAATCTCGCGCTGCGCGTGTACAACCTTCTCACCAGAGAGCAGCGCGCCGGGAATGTCCTGGTGCGCGACGCATTGCAGGCTTTGCACGCGTCCGTGGCTCGAGCCGACGGAGCATCACGCGAAACGGAGATCCTCATCGCCTACATTCGAGCGCTGTTGATGCGCGGGACGACCGTCAATACTTCAGGAGATGAGCCGCGAACGTCGCCTTCGCACGCCAACGACGGTACTCCGCCTCCGGCGATGGACGCCTTCCTCGCCACCCTCGGCGATGAGTTTCGCGGCTCGATCGAGATGATCAGGAATCGATTGCGAGTCTATTTGAATATCATTCTGGCCGAAGGCTTGGGGGGTCCCGTACTCGATCTCGGCTGCGGCCGCGGCGAGTGGCTCGAATTGATGCGGGAGGCGGATATCCAGGGAATCGGCGTCGAGCAGAATCGGGTCCTGGCCGCGGCGTGCGCGGCGAAGAACCTTCCGGTCATCGGTGCGGACTTGGTCGCCTTTCTGGAGCAATCCCCGGCCGAGCACTGGCGAATCGTCACCGGATTCCACGTCATCGAGCATCTCGGATGGCCCGCGTGGTACGAATGTCTGCGCCACGTCCATCGCGCATTGAGCGAGGGAGGAATGGTGATCCTTGAGACTCCCAATCCTGCCAGCCAGATCAATGCGGCCAACCGCTTCTACCTCGACCCCACCCATCGTCAGCTGCTTCCCGATGCCTTGCTTGCATTCGCGGCGAGAACCATCGGGTTTACCAAGGTGGAGATCCTGCCACTGCCTTCGACATCTAACGCAACGGAGGCGACCGGTGGCAGGGCAAATGCGGCCAACTCGGCAAGTATCCGCGCGATCAACGCCCCGCAGGACTACGCGCTGATCGCTCGCAAATGACCCGTCGCGTCTTGGTACTGGGTGCTCAGGTTCCGTTCGCCCGAGGCGGCGCTGAAAATCTCAACGCCGGACTTGTCGACGCGATCCGACGCTACGTTCCGGAGGTCGCGGTGGACCTCGTCCAGCTGCCGATGAAGCACTATCCGGAACAGCGCCTGCTCACCGAGATGATGAGCTGGCGCCTCGTCGACCTCACCGAGGTCAACGGCGAAAGGGTCGATCTGGTCATCGCAACCAAATTTCCCACCTACGCGGTGCGGCACCCCAACAAGGTTCTCTGGCTCGTTCATCAATACCGGCAGGCGTACGATCTCGCCGGAACCGTCTACGACAAGTCGCAGCTGACCGAGGTGGAACAGGCCGCCCGAAGCAAGCTGCGCGAGCTGGACGAGAAATTCATCGGCGAATGCGTCGGACGCTTCGCGATTTCCGAGACTGTTTCCGAGCGGCTGCTGCACTTCAACCGGTTGTTGAGCATTCCACTGTGGCCGCCATCGCTGCTGCAGGAACGGATTCACCCGGGACCTTATTCCGGTACCGTGATCTGCTTCGGACGCCTGGATGCGAGCAAGCGCGTGTCGCTCCTCGTCGACGCAGTCAGGATCGCGCCAGAAGCCACGATCGTCATCTACGGCGCGGGACCGGAGGAACCGACGCTGCGCAGCCAAATCGAGCGACTCGGACTGCAGCAACGCTGCCGCCTTGGAGGCCACGTCGGGGAGCCCGAGCTGATCGATGCGCTCGCACAGGCACGGGCGGTCTTTTACGGCCCCTACGATGAGGATTACGGTTACGCGACAATCGAGGCCTTTCTCGCCGAAAAACCGGTCATCACCTGCGCCGACAGCGGCGAAGCGGCGCGAATTGTCGCGCGGACCGGCGGGGGATGGGTCGTCGAGTCGAATGCCGCGGCGATCGCCTCTGCGCTGCAGGAAGTCTACCGTCTGAATGACGCCCAGTTGACGGCGCGAGGCCGTGCCGGTGCTTCGTTTGCGCGAGGCTTGAGCTGGGAGCACGTCGTCGGCGAACTGGTCGCACCTTACCTGTGAAAGTCGCGCTGTTCACGCCTTGGCCACCGCAACACAGCGGTATCGCCGACTATGCCTATCGCCTCGCCGAAGGCTTCCTGCAACACCGGATCGAGCTGGAAGTGTTCACGGCGGCCGCTTCGCCGGCGCCGCTTCAGGGCTGCACCATTCATCGGCTGACCGCGGAGCAGACGCCGCGCTTCTCCGGCGATGCCGTCCCGGTATTTCAACTCGGCAACAACGTGTCGTACCACGCTTTCCAGCCCGCTGCCCTGGCGCGGCTCGGCGGACTCGTCCAGCTGCACGATCCTGTGCTGCATCACCTTCATGTCGATCGCACGCTTGGGGCCGGCGAAGGCGGTTATTGGAACGACCTCGAATTCTGGTACGGGTCGGCTGTCGTGCAAGCTGCGCAGCGCCTGTTCGAGCTCGACGCCCCGCCGTGGTCGAATTCCGCCGCCACCGCCATTCCCCTGTTCGAGCCTTACCTTCAATTCGCCGATGCGGTTTTGGTGCACTCGCAAAGCGCGCTGCGCGCGATCAGTCGGCGCATGCCGATGCTGGCCGGCTACTGCCTTCCGCAATGCTATCCCATGAGCACGCCGGCGCCACGCCCGAAGCGCTCGCCTGCGGGCCCGCTCCGGCTGGGCGTGTTTGGCTGGGTCGAACCGCACAAGCGCGTCGACCAGATCCTGGCGGCGATGGCCGAGCTGCGCCGACGGGGCGTCGAAACCCAGCTCGAGATCTGCGGTGCTTTGGGGCCCACCATGGGCGCGCTGACGGATCAAATCCGCGCGCTGGGGCTGGAATCCGCGGTTCAGCTCAAGGGCCATCTTCGGCACGAAGCGTTCATTGCCGAGATTGCCGGCGTCGATCTCTGCGTGAACCTTCGGGAGCCGACGATGGGCGAGACGTCGGCAGTTGTCATCCAGTCGATGCAGCTCGGCACGCCGGTCATCGTCACCGCTACCGGCTGGTATGCAGAATTGCCCGAGTGCGTTCTGAAAGTGCCGTCCGGACCGGGCGCCGTCGATGCGCTCGCTGCGCATCTCGCGACAATCGACGCCGACCGGCAGCTCCTCGATTCATTGGCAGCATCGACTCGCCTTTACGCGACGACCGAACTTGACTTCGCCGCCATGATACGACGGTACGTCGATCTCCTCGCCGAGCTTGCGAACGCACGATCGCGTCGTCGAGCGATCGACGCTGCACTCTACCGCGATGTCGCGACCGCGCTCGCGGATCTCGAATTGTCCGGCTCGCCGCATGAGCAGGCGATCGCCGCGCACATTGTGGCCAGGGTGGGCTCGTGCTGCTGATCAGGACTTGACGCCCGCAGCAGTGACGTCGGCGCCGATCTTTTCGAGCATCATCCTGGCGCTGTCCGCCCACGACAGCCAATGCCGCGGAACGCGGGCGCTCCCCGCGCCGCCGATGAGCTCGCAATGTCGAATCGCGTCGGGCAGCGAGCTTGGGTCGTGTTGATCGAAGTAGCGTGGGTAGTCGCCGCCGATCTCCCGAAACACCGCGATGTCGCTCGCCAGCACCGGCAGCCCGTACTGCATCGCCTCCACCAGCGGCAAGCCGAAGCCTTCGCACTCCGAGGCAAAAATCAGCGCCGACGCGTGCCGATAGGCGTAGTCGAGCTCGGCATCCGTTCCGGATTCGAACCAGGCCAGGCGCCGCCCGAATTGCGCATGCCGGCGGATGCGCAGCGCGAGATCGTGGGAACGCCAGCCGAGCCTGCCGAAGATGACGAGGTTCACCTCGGCGCCCTCGGACCAGAGCCGGTCGAAGCCGTCCAGGATTCGCGCGTGATTCTTCCTCGGCTCGATGGTCCCCACCACAAGATACGCGGCGCCGCTTCCGCGAAGGAAGACTTTCGTTACCTCATCGAGCGCATGTGCCTCGACGGCGATGTGCCCGAGTCCCGCGCCGAGGTAAAAGTAGTCGATGCGAGTGGCAGCATCCGGCGGGGCGCCGGTCAGACCGGTCCGGGATAAATAGACACCCAAGCCCTCGGCGACAGTCCGCGAAATGCCCAGCAAGCCCGACGCGTAAGGAACGGTGCGCCGCAGCCACTTATCGAGGAGGATCGGCGTGCCCTCGGGCGCCAGGTCCGGATATTCGATCGGGATGAGATCATTGACGACGACCCAGATCGCCGCGCCGGCGGCTCGCGCTCGGCCGAGCTCGCCGCTTAAATCCATATTCCAGGTCGAATCGAGAAGCACGAGGGTGTCCCCTGGCCGGAAATCGACGCGCGGCCGCGCATCGGCCTTGAAGGAGCGCATCCATCGGCGCGCGTTCAATGTCGCGTAAACGATGCGGCGCAACCCGTATTCGATCCGCTGCGAATGTAGCATCGCCCGCAGCCTGACCGATGGAATCGCGCGAGTGATCGCGCGCCGCACACGGTGAAAGCCACGACGCAACCGGTCGACGCGGTTCGCGCTCGTTGCGGTGGCCGCGGAATCGGCGATCGATCCGCCAAGCCCGGCGATCGGCTCCAGATAGCGCCCGTTGTAGATGACCGGCACACAGGCCAAGGGGCCTTCGATGACCATCGACGCGCAAACCAGGTTGCGCACCGCGCGCTGGATGCCGGTGTTGTACCGGCTCGAATGCGTGCTCGTGCACTCGAGGAAAACGCGATGAGTGACGATATCGTCGCCTACGCGCCCCGCCGCTGCCAACGCTTCGGCCGCTCTCCGGGCGCGGAGCGGAGCGATCGAGACCGCCCGGAGGTGCCACGGCCCGCGCTTAGGCGATCGCGCAACACCCTTACTCTCGCTCGACACGTCGCAGGTCGGCATCCACCATGGTCTTGATAAGGTCCGAGATTCCCGTCTTCGCCTCCCATCCGAGGACCGCCTTGGCCTTCGCAGGATTGCCAAGCAGCAAATCGACGTCCGCCGGCCGGAAGAACTTGGGATCGATGACGACGTGCGACTCGTAATCCAGCCCGACATGCGCGAACGCGATTCGGCACATATCGCGCACCGTGGTGGTGACGCCTGTTGCGATCACGTAGTCGTCCGCCTTGTCCTGCTGGAGCATCAGCCACATCGCCTCTACGTAATCGCCAGCGAAGCCCCAGTCTCGCCTGGAATCGATGTTGCCCAGGCGCAACTCCTTCTGCTTGCCGAGTTTGATGCGCGCCGCGGCATCAGTGACCTTGCGGGTGACGAATTCGATGCCACGTAATGGGGACTCGTGATTGAAAAGTATGCCGCTCGAGGCATGCATGCCGAAGCTTTCGCGGTAGTTGACCGTGATCCAGTGGCCGAAAAGCTTGGCCACGCCATAAGGACTGCGCGGGTAGAACGGCGTCGTCTCCGACTGTGATGCGGCTTGCACGAGACCAAACATCTCACTGGTCGATGCTTGATAGAATCGCGCGTTGCAGCCCATCCGGCGCAACGCCTCGAGGATATTGACCACGCCCACCCCGTTCACCTGAGCGGTCAAGGCGGGTTGCTGCCACGAGGTGCCGACAAAACTTTGTGCGGCCAGGTTGTAAACCTCGTCCGGTTTCGCCGTCTCGACCGCGCGGCACAGCGATGCCATGTCGGTAAGGTCGCCGTGAATCACCGTTATCGAATCGGCAATGCCCAAGTCGTTTAAACGCCATGAAGTGTCGGTGCCGCGCCGGGCCACGATACCGGACACCTGATAACCCTTCTCAATCAGAAAACGCGACAGATATGCGCCGTCCTGCCCGGCGACTCCGGTGATCAATGCGGATTTGGCCATGATTCTTTGATGCCGCCAACGATGTCGGCGCCTCGATTGACGGGCTTGAACTGTAGCATTTTGTCGCATAATTCGGGGACTGGCGAAATGCGCAGCGCGCCTTTCGTAAGGCCACGCCGGAACCCGCATGCGAATTGCTATCGTTCACGACTGGCTGGATACCTGGGGCGGCTCGGAAAACGTGCTGGCAGCCTTGCTCGATCTCTATCCTGCCGCAGACCTCTACGCAGTCGTGGACTTTCTCTCCGAAGCGGATCGAGCACGACTGCGCGGACGAATGATACGTACTTCGTTTATCCAGCACCTTCCCTTTGCGCGCGGTCACTTTCGGAAATACTTGCCGTTGATGCCCCGAGCGGTCGAGCGTTTTGACTTGTCCGGGTACGATATGATCATCTCGAGCTCGCACGCCGCGTCCAAGGGCGTGCTGACCGGCAAGGATCAGTTTCACGTTTGTATCTGCTACTCGCCGGCGCGCTACGCGTGGGAATTCGAGCATCAATATCTCGCCGACGCAGGTCTCGATCGCTGGCCGCTGGCCCGTCTCACCCGACGAGCGATGCGCCGTTTCCGCGAATGGGATTTCAATGCTGCGCAACGAGTCGATCGTTTTGTCGCCATTTCCGGATACATCGCTCGTCGCATCGAGCGCTGTTACGGCCGATCGGCGGAAGTCATCTACCCTCCTGTCGATGTCGCCAGGTATTCGAACGCCGCCGCGGAACGGGCACCGTTTTACCTGACGCTTTCGAGACTGGTCCCCTACAAGCGCGTGGATCTGATCGTTGCGGCGTTCGCCGGCATGCCCGCCCGGCAGCTCATCGTTGCCGGCGACGGTCCCGATCTGCGTGAGATTGCGGCGACGGCCCCTGCCAACGTGCGCGTTCTCGGCCAGGTGACCGACGTCGAGCGCGACCGGCTGTTGTCGACAACGCGAGCCTTCGTGTTTGCCGCTGAAGAAGATTTCGGGATTGCTCCGTTGGAAGCCCAGGCGTGCGGGACTCCGGTGATTGCCTTTGCAAAGGGTGGTGCGGTCGAAACCGTGCAAGGATTGGATGCCGCGGCACCGACCGGCGTCTTTTTTGACGAACAGACATCCGCAGCGATCCGCGATGCGGTGATCAGGTTCGAACGCTCTTCCCAACGGATCACCGCGGAAGCGTGCCGGGCGAACGCGCAGCGCTTCGACATCTCCGTTTTCCGAAAGCGCTTCGGCGATTTTGTTGCAGCTGCCTTTGCTGAATTTCGCGCCGCGCGCGTGGCAAGGTCGTCAACGTGTTGAACGAGCCGCGCAACCTCCTCAAGAGCAACGCAACGGCCCTGGAACAAGTGCTGCGCCTGGCCGACCCGGCCATGGTCGTATTCACCGGATGGGCGGCGCAGTGGTGGTATCTCGGCAGCGCCGAGGCGCCGCCCACCTATTGGGTCGCGATGCTCGCGGTGGCGCTGCTGAGCCTTGCCGTATTTCCCGCGACCGGGTTGTATCGCCCGCAACGCGGTGCGAGCCTGGTCGAGGACATGCGCGCGCTCGGGTCGGGGTGGTTGTCGCTGCTGGCAATCGCCGTATTTCTCGCCTTCGTCACCAAGACCGGCGAAACCTATTCCCGGGTTTGGGTGGCGCTGTGGTTTGCGGGCGGATTTCTTTTGCAGACGGCGATGCGCGTCGGCATGCGGCTTTCGTTGCGGTATCTTCGGCGACGGGGCTACAACCTTCGCCACATCTGCATCGTCGGCGCCGGCGAGCTCGGGCGCGAGGTCGCGCTTCGACTGCGCCGGGCTCCGTGGAGCGGTCTGAGCCTGCGCGGGTTCTTCGACGACACGCCGGAGCTCGCGGGCGCAGCGGTCGAAGGAATTCCCGTGCTCGGAACGATCGACTCCTTGAGTCACTATCTCGAGCAAAGTGGCGTCGATCAGGTGTGGATCGCGCTTCCGCTACGGGATGAGCAACGCATCCGCCGGCTTGTCGCTGAATTGCGTGGCCACGCGGTGCAGGTTCGCTATGTTCCGGACATCTTCGGCTTCCAGCTCCTGCGCCACAGTTTCTCGGAGGTGGCCGGCATGCCGGTCATCGGTCTCACTGACACTCCCCTGGAAGGCCTTCAGCGGGTGCTCAAGACGCTCGAAGACTATATCCTCGGCGGCGCCACGACCTTGCTTGTGCTGCCCTTGCTGTTCGCCATCGCGATCGGGATCAAGCTGACGTCGCCCGGGCCGGTGCTCTACCGCCAGCAGCGGGTAACATGGAACGGACGCCGCTTTACCATGCTCAAGTTCCGGTCGATGAACGTCGGCTCGGAGCGCGCCAGCGGTCCCATCTGGTCGCGGCAGGCAGATCCACGCACGACTCGCCTGGGCGCGCTTCTTCGGCGCTATAGCCTCGACGAGCTGCCACAGCTTCTGAACGTACTCCGCGGCGACATGTCACTGGTCGGACCGCGGCCCGAGCGGCCGGAGTTCGTCGCGCAGTTCCGACAGCAGATTCCCGGCTACATGCAGAAGCATATGGTGAAGGCGGGGATTACCGGCTGGGCACAGGTCAACGACCTTCGTGGAAGCAGCGACCTCTCCAAGCGGATACAATACGATTTGTACTACATCGACAACTGGTCGGTGTGGTTCGACCTGCGCATTCTCGCCCTGACCGTCTCGCACGTCATTCGCAGCCGCAATGCTCACTAGTCCCTCGCGGGATGGGCCGATGCCAGCAATGGAGCCGGCTACATCGCAAGCAGGCGTGACGCCTCCCGCGACGCCGATCTCCGTAGCGCCTAACGTCAGCCACGTCGCACTGTGGATCCTTCTCGCGAGCACGACGATTTGCACGCTCGTCTATCTTGCGATCACCGTCCAGGGACCCTGGTTCAGCAGCGCGAAGACTCTGCGCTGGACGCCCGGCGAGCTTTCGGTAACCGAGGGGACCGCGGAATTGCGCGCCGACGGCCTCGCCGTGCGCCCCAACGATCCGGTCCATCCGGTTCGCATCGCCATTAGCACGTCGCTGCGCGCCGGCGATTATCCGGTAATCGCGTGGGAGACGTTCGGTGTCCCCGACGATGTCGAAATCGCAGTGCTCTGGCAAAACGAATACGAGCCCGGACGCGTGTTCAATCAACGACTCGACGTCGAATCAGGGCGCGTTCAACCGACAACGCTCGCTCAAAACAAGAAGTGGGTCGGCCGAATCAGGGGAATCGCACTCGCCGTGCAGGGCAATTTCTCCGCCCCGATGATCGTTCGCCGTGTGACTGCGAAAACGATGAGCCCTCGCGAAGTGCTTGCCGACCGTATCGGCGAGTGGCTTCAGTTCGAGCCGTGGAACGGTTCGTCGATCAATACCCTGATCGGCGGCGCCGATACTCAGGACCTTCCGATGTCGTTCACCTTCGCGGTCATTCTGATGTTGGCGGCGCTCATCTATTTCGCGCTCTCGCGCTGGCGGCCGCAGTGGGTCGGAAGTCGGCGGCCGGCGGTCATCGGCGCGATGTTTCTGGTCGCATGGTTTGCCCTCGACGCGCGGTGGCTGTGGAACTTCGTCAGGCAGGTGCACGTCACCGCCCAGCTTTACGCCGGCAAGTCGTGGCATGAACGCCATCTGGTCGCGGATGACCGCGCGGTGTTCGCATTCATTGAAAAGGTCCGAGGCAAGCTGCCTCCACCGCCCGCGCGTGTGTTCGTAGTCGCGGACGACCATTACTATCGAGACCGCAGCGCTTACCACTTGTATCCATACAACGTGTTTTTCGACCCGTGGAAGAACACGATGCCGCCCGCGAGCGCCGTGCGTTCCGGCGATTTCCTGGTCGTCTATCAACGCCGTGGCGTGCAATTCGACGCCGCGCAGCAGCGCTTGCGCTGGGACGGCGGTGGTCCACTCTCCGCGGAGTTGCTGCTCGCCGAAGCCGGCGCCGCGATGTTCAGAATCCTTTGATGGTCTTTCTCGGCGTCGTTTTTTCGCTGGCGCTTCCGCTCGCGCTCGGGATGTCCGTCTTGTCTGCACTTGATTGGCCGCGCACGCGCGATTCCGCAGGCGCCGCAGCGTTGCGCTGCGGCTACGGCTATATCCTCGGCGCACTGCTGCTTACCGTCTGGATGCGCGGATTGAGCGCAGTCGGTTTGCGCTTCGGCTGGGCGTCGATAAGCCTGCCGCTACTGGGGCTCACGGCGATGCTGACGATGTGGGCCGCACGACACGGGCGCGTTTCGGTGACCGCCGCGCGTTCGGCGCTGGCCGCAATGTTCGCGCCTGCGCTGACAGGTTGGCGAAGGGCCTTCTGGATCGCGCTGATCGCTTTACTTTTCATCCACTTCGCGTTCATGGCGTCCGAAATCTCGTGGCGCCCGCTCTATCCTTGGGACGCATGGGTGCAATGGGCAACTAAGGCCCGCGTCTGGTACGAGCTCGGACACCTCGCTCCCTTCGTGCGCGCCGACACCTGGCTCGCGGGAGCCGACGGCGCATTTTTCGATGCATCGCCAAACTATCCCGCCACCGTGCCGCTCCTTCAGGCCTGGACGTGCATTGCGATCGGCCGCTGGGATGATTCGGCAATGAACTGGCCGTGGCTGGCGATCCTTGCCGCGCTCGCTGCCGCAATGTACGGCGCGTTGCGTGGCGAAGGTGTCGGATCGTTGCTTGCGCTTTTCGGCGCCTACCTGCTGGCTTCGCTGCCCCTGGTCGACGTGCATGTCGCTCTCGCCGGCTACGCCGACCTGCCCATGGCAGCGGTCTACGCGCTCGCCGCGATGGCGTTCTATCGCTGGTCGGTCCGCCGCGACATGCGCGATGGCACGATCGCGCTTCTGCTCGCATGCGTCTGTCCGATGATCAAGACGCCGGGATGGATTTGGGCCGCCACGCTCATTCCGGGGCTGGTGATTGCCTTGCTGCCGCGACGGGGAGTGCGCGTCGTCGGTATCGGCTTCACCATCGTGGCGCTGCTCCTGTTCGCGCTCACCCGAATCGAACCGACTATCGCCGGCTACCGATTGCACCTGGACTTTGCTCCAGCCTGGGCTCAACTCGTCAAGAGCTACTACCTCATGGGCAACTGGAACCTGCTGTGGTACGCGGTCCTTGCGCTGATCGTTTTTGGCTGGCGGCGATTGAAGGAGCCTCCATTGCTTCCGCTGACGGCGGTGACATTGGCCGGCGCGTTCTTTCTGTTTTTTGTATTTGCTTTTACCGACGCGGCTGTGTGGCTCGCGGACCTGACTACGGCGAATCGCGCTACGCTGCACCTCGTTCCACTGCTTGTGTTCCTGGGCGTCCTGACGTGGCACGCTTTGACTTCGGTGCAGCCAGGTTCCATCCACGCGCCGGCAGTCGACGCACCGGCGACCTGACGCGCCAACGGCTCGCCATGCGGGTCCGGCTACGGGCTCGCGCCTCGGCGGCACGATTACCCGACAGGCACCGAGGCGGCCTCGCGACAAAGGGCCTGCAGCGCGTCGAGTGGCGCCGGGTCGTCGAACAACCTGCCGTTGCGCTCGCGTATGCTCCCCGCCAGCGCAGTGCGCCAGCCGGGATCCTGGCAAAGCCGTGTGGCGATTCGGACATAGTCGTTTGTGTCGATTGCGATCAGCTCATGCAATCCCAGCAAGGACAGCATGCCGGCGCTTTGCCGCCCGCGCATCATCGCGCCCGGCAGGGTCACCACCGGCAGACCGCAATCGAGCGCGTCGACGCTAGTATGACCGCCCGACCAGCGCAAGGTGTCCAGCATCGCGTCGCAGGCGAGATTCACGGCTAGATAGTCGTCATGCGGAAGCTGCGGCAGCACGCGTGTGCGCTCGCGGATAGGCAGGCCGTAGCCGTCGAAACAGCGCGCCAGACGGCGCATAAACTGGTCGGTGACGGCGGGATGGCGGCCCGCGAATAGCACCAGCACAGCTTGCGGGTTGGCGCACAGCACCCGGGCTAACAGCGCGTCGTTGTCGGGGTGAATTTTGAACAGCGATTGAGGGCACAGAAGAAGCGTCGCCTCGCGCGGCAGGCTGAATGTTTCGCGCTCGATCGGCGAGGGCAGCGTCTGCCGCCTGAAGCGGGTCCCGATGCCTGGCAAGCGGATGAGCTTTTCGGTGTAGTGCGCATCGGCGCCTTCCGGCTCCATCGCCGCGCAGGACAGAAAAGCATCGATTGTCGCGTGGCCGGTGGTGACCGGATGGCCCCACGCCGCGTACTGCCGCGGCGCGAGGCGCATCGATGCGAGCGCGAAGGTCGCTTGATCCATGCCCAGCTCCGGGTACAGCAGCACATCGAGATGGTCCGAGCGGACGATCGGTGCGATCGTCGACGCCATCGCGTCGCCGCCGCCGAAAGCGCGCACGCGATCGGCTCGGGTGGAAATAGCGTTGGTGACCGCATCGACGCCTGCGCTCAGCGGATAAAAGTAAACCTCGAACTGCTCGCGGTCTAGGTCGGTCAGCCAGCGCGCAAAGTAGCGTCCGACGGTACACTCGCGCAGCAATGCCGACACGAAGCCGACTCGGATCCTGCGGCCCTCCGCCGGCTCCACAGGAATGCGCTCCCGCCAACTGCGATCGACGCCATCGAGCGCCCGAGCCGCGAGCGACGCGTAACGTGATTGCAGCGCCTTGTCGTCCTCGCCCTGATAGGCAAGAAAGAAGTTGCTCCACGTCAGCCCGTCGATAACCTGGCGCCAATCCGATCCGGCGATTCTTTGATCGAGCTCGCGCTCCAGCGTTTCGAGCCCGGCTACATAACCGTCGCGCGCGCGCGCGACATCGGCCGCATCGGTGTAAATCATCGGCAGCGTCAGATTCATCGCCAGCGCGGCGCGAAGGTAGCCCGGGTTCTGCCGTAACGCCACACCAAACGCTTTCCTCGCCTGCACCGGATCGCCGCGTTCGGACAGCACCATCCCCAGGTCGAGCATTTCAGTCGCGCTCGCGTCCGGCGCGAGTTTGGCCGCTCGTAAATAAAGCTCCGCGGCCTCGTCGAGCTCGCCGCGTGCCCGGAGAAGATCGGCCAGCGCGGTCAGCGCCGGTCGAAACACCCTTGGAGGCGACGAATCACTGGTGAGCGGATGGCCGGGCGTTGGCGATTGCTGCGCGGTCGCAGGCGATTGCCTGACAATCAACGCGCGCAGCGTCTCTTCGGCCAGGTCGGCACGACCCTGATCGCGCTGGAGAACCGCCAGATTGCAGACGGCCCGCGGGTATTCCGGCTTGAGCGCCAACGCGCGACGATACGCGGCTTCGGCGTCCGCGAGACGATTCGCGCGGTGCAAGGCCGTGCCCAGATTGTTCCATGCTTCCGCATGGGTCTCGTCGAGCGCCACTGCTCGCTGCAGGGCCACGACAGCGAGATCCACATTCCCTGCGTCGAGCAGCAGCGCCCCGAGATAGCGTTGCGCCTGCACCATGTTCGCGTCACGTTCGATCGCACGGCGCAGCTCAGCGATGGCGCGCGCCTTATCTCCGGCCTCGTCGGCGCACTCGGCAAGCGCATAGTGCGCCAGTGCATCGTCGGGCGTTGCGGTGACCGCACTCGTGGCGTGCGCCAGCATCGCCGCCTGATCACCCTGTCGACGGCTGCACGCGGCCAGGATCAGGTGCGCGCCCGCCAGCTCGCTGGCGTCGGATGGCGCAAGCAAACACGTCTCGCACATAAGACGCGCCCCGGCGATGTCGCCGGCGAGAAGGAGCCCTCGCGCGCGCTCGATACGGCCGCGTTCGGTCATGGAGCCATGCCGCCCGACGCAACCCGCTGCGCGCGCGCGAGTGCCGCATCGTAAGCCGACTCCAGCGACCGCGTGTGCCGCGGCATATCGGTGAGCGCGGAATGCGCCAGCCCGGATCGGATCGCGGCCCGGACCGTGGACATGAATTGCGCGTCGGTCGCGAGCCGCACGGCGATATCCACGTACTCGCTGCCGCTGCCGGCGACCGTCTCTCTAACCCCCAGGTTTTCCAGGATGCTGTAGGACGTCCGCTCTCCGTGTTTTTTTCCGCAAAGCGTTACCACCGGGACACCCATGTCGAGCGCTTCCAGCGTGCCATTGACACCGCCGTAGGGGAGCGGATCGAGGGTAAAGTCGATCACTCTGTATCGAGCCTGGTTTTCTTCATCGTTGCGCCCTTGAGGCAGCACGATGACGCGGGTGAGCGGAATGTTCGCTGCGGAAAACAGTCGCCCGTAGATGCCGCGCGCATCGGCCGACAGCGGTGATATCGCGAGCAGCGCGCCGGGCGCGCGCTCCATGACTTCGCGCCACAGCGAAAGACAGCGCCGCGACAGCTTGAGCGGAGTGACGAATGCGCCGATGACGATGGCGTCGCCGCGGATGCTCAATCGGCTCCGATGAAACGGATGCTCGGCCGCGGGCTCGATGTGACGGTAGGGATACACGCATCCGGCCATCGGCAGCAGCGTCTCGATCTGAAACGACTGATTCTCGGGCGTATCGGCAAAGGCGTCGGTCAGCTTGAAGTCGATCGCGCTCAACCCAACCACTCCGGCGCTGGCGACGTGCGTGATCTGAACCCGCGCCGGTTTGAGCGCGAGAATGCCGGGCTTCGCGCCCTTGGTGTGCGTCGACAGGTCCACCAGCAGGTCAAGGTCGCTCGCAGCGATGCGGCGTGCCGCCTCGCGCTCAGGAAGGTCGCCGAGCGCTTCGAAATGGTCGCCAAACCTGCGATAGCGCTCGGTCCACTCGTCGTCATCCGACGTCAGCGAATAGAAGTGGATCTCGTACCGGTCGCGATCGTGATGCTGGATCGCCGACCACATCATCTTGCCCATCACTTGATTCCGAAGGTCGCCGGAGAGATAGCCGATGCGCGTGCGTCCCTCGCGGCGGCGTTCGGGCGCCGGCAGCGGCTTGCCATACACGCGCTGCGCCACCGCGTCGTAGGTGCGATAAAGTCCGAGTTGAGCGTCCGGCTCGATGTCGAAATAGAGAAGCAGAAACAGCAACTGCTCGAGGCAGTCGGCAAGGTCGGTCTCGTTCTCCGGCTTGAACTCATCCTGGCGCAAGCGATCGAGATAACGGTCCAACCCGGCGAAATCGCCGCGATACTGGTACACCTCGAGGGCCTGCACCGCCAGCGACAGCGCCTGCGGACAGCTGGCTTCGAAGCGCGCGAACACCCGCAGCCAGTCGTCGACCCGGCGCGCTCCCAGCAAGGTGTCGCCGAGCGCCTTGTGGGCGGGAACATGGCGCGGATCGCGTGCGATGACCTGCTCGAATGCGGTGATCGCGGCGTCGGTACGGCCCTGCTCCTGGAGAATCACGCCGATGTTGAAGTCGGCGGCGATCAGCCCCGCGTCGAGCGCAAGCGCACGCTGATAGGCCCGCAGGGCATCCTCGCCCAAATGCATCATCTGCAGCGCGACGCCGTGGTTGTAGTGCGCGTCGGCGTCGGTGGGCGCGCCTTTGAGGACTTCCTCGAATGCGGCGCGAGCGGCGGTGGCGTCGTGCCGCGCGAGCTCGGCCAAGCCGACCGCGCGCCGGAGCGCCAGCCGCGATCTCTCATCGGGCGCGAGCGCCAGGCCGGCGCGACAAAGCGCGAGCGCGGAGTCCACGTCGCCGCGTTCGCGCTCGAGATTGGCTAGAGCGATTCGCGCGTCCACCGACAAGGGCGCCGCGGCGATTGCCGCCGCGAGCGACGATCGCGCAACGGAGTCATTTCCACGATCGCGCAACAACAGGCCCTGGAGGTAGAGCGCGGGCGCGTGACCAGGCTGCTCCGCAAGCACCGCGCGGTAGCCTTCAAGGGCGGCGTCGAGGTCGCGCCGCTGATGCGCGGCGACGCTCTGGTGCCAGAGACTCGCCATCGCAGCGGGAGTGAGCGCTGCCGTGGCAGCCGGCGTGGTCGCGTTCGCGCAAGCCGCCGTCAACGCATGCTCGATCGCTTCGCGTTGGTCCGACCACGAGGACTCGCTCATGTTCCCGTCACGGATGGCCATCGAAGGCAACAGGTGAGTGATCAGCGGCTCGACATGCGCGCCACGCAGCGCCGAATAAGTCCATACGGTACGCGCCGGTCTGGCGGCAAGAAACGTCCCGGTCGCTTCGGCCATGCCGCCAAGATCGATCAGCGCGTCGTAATCGGTCTCGGCGACCAGCCTGGCCGTCGCCAACCCCGGAGCAATTCCGAGCGTCGCCAACGGAATGCCCTGGAAGTGTGGCGTGTCGACGCCCTGTCGCGCACTGTCCCCGACAAAGAGAATCGAAGGCGCAAACCGCTCGCGCGCGTGCTTCGCGACGACATGGCGCAAAAAGGCGTCGATATCGATCGTCAGGCCAGCTATCGACGGCGAGTCGCGCGGGACAAGATAGGCGACGCGCAGCGCACCACCCGCGGTTCGGCGTGGCCATAGGAGCGGAACTGGAGGAGCGTGCATCGCGATGCAGCGCTGGGCATAGCGTTTTGCCCATGTCGAGGACACGTCGACCCGCCCGCTCGCGCCCGCTGCCATCGCCAGTCGCCGCAGTGCTTCCGGATCGTCGATCGTTGCCTCACGCCGCTCCGCTTCGTGGAACAATTTGACGACGAGGTCCGGGTCCTCCGGCGCACCGGACGCGTTCTCGATGACGATGGCGAGCAGGAGCGCCGACGGCGGAAAATCCGCACGCGCTGCGATCGAGCGCAGCAGCTTCGTCCGGTCCGGAGACGGATCGACCGCGGCAAGCAGGCGCGCGAGCTCGTCCCAGGCGCCAGGAGATAATGTGCCGGCGCGCAACAGATGCGACAGCTGGTCCAGCGCACCCGTTTCCCCGAAGGCGAGCGAGGACAGAGCGAGGCCCTCGCGGGCCGCGTCATCGCGCGGATCCAGGCTCGCGGCACGTTTGTAATGCGCCGCCGCCTCGCGCGGTTCAGCGGCGCGAAGCAAGTCTCCCGCCGCAATAAGCGAAGCAAGATGCTTCGGCTGCCAGGTCAGCGCCATCCGAAAGGCGGCCAGCGCTTCGTCGCGACGGCCAAGGTCGCGCAATACTTCGCCAAGCTGAAATTGCACCTGGACTGCATTGCGGTTCGATTTCAGCGCCTGCCGATAACACAACATCGCGTCGATGAGCCGCGACGCTTGCTGGTGTGCTTGGCCGCGCGCGAGCCATTCGCCATACTCCGTTTCGATCATCGCGGGATTCTTGCCTTGAGCGCTTCGCGCAGCGCTCTGGGCGTCAGGCGGAAAAGCACGCGTCCCGGCAAGGTGTGCCGGATGCGCAGGGCGACGCGTGCCATGCCGGCGATGGCGCCGTCCGCTGTCGCAGGCGCGGCTGCATGCGGCAGCGGTGGCGCGCTCGTCGACGGGAACCACGGGATGTAGTGCAATGCGGCGAGGCATCTCGACGCCGCGATTGGCTTCGACGTCGACGCGTTCCGCGGCTGCTCCATTGCGCCGCCGTAAACGGCAAGCGTGTCCGCGATCATCGTCGCCAAGGCAGGCTGCGGCGCCGCACGGGCACGCCTCGCAGCGCGGTCATATGATTCCTTTTGGGCCGGATCGAGC
>JALZAN010000121.1 GCA_030948365.1 Pseudomonadota bacterium | reverse complement strand
CGAATCCCCACCGTGCGTGGCCGCGTTGGCGATCGTCCACGCCGCGGCCAGCGCACTGTCGTCCAGAAATTCCGGATAGCGAACCTGCGGGTAGAGACGATAGTCGGCGATGACCACCATGATCCCTCGTGACGCGAGCGCTTCGCCCACGAACCGGTAGTCCGCGCGATTGCCGCTGTTCCAGGATCCGCCGAAAAAGAATAGCACCACCGGAAAAGGTCCTCGCGCGTTCGCAGGAATGTACAGATCGAGCTGTTGGCGCGGGTCGCCGCCATAGGCGATGCCGGTAAGCATCCGGCTCGCGCCGGATTCGGCGAGCGCATTGAGCACCCTGACCGGCGAGCATGCGGCGAGGACGAGCGCCGCCATCAGCAGCGCCAGCACGGCGAGGGCAATTTTCAGCATTCGACCGAAAACATGCAGTCGCGCGTTTCAAGGTGTGGGCGCATGGCGTGGAATCAGACCTCGATCCTTGAGTTCGCTCCACAGCGCGGGCGGGATGGGATAGCGGAGCAAAGCAATATTCTCCTCGACCTCGCCTGCGCTTTGGTGGCCGGCGACAACGCTTACGACCGCGGGGTGATGCAGTGGAAATTGCAACGCGGCCGCCGCCAACGGCACCGCGTGCGCGGCGCACGCCGATTCGAGCTCGCGGGTTTTTTGCAGGATTGCCGCTGGGGCCGGCTGGTAGTAGTAGCGAGCGCCGTCGATCGCGCCGGTGGCGAGGATGCCGGTGTTGAACGGCGCGGCGAGTAGCACCGACACCGCGTTGTCGACGCACCAGGGAAGCAGCTCGGCGAGGCCGCCGTGCTGCAACAGCGTGTAACCGCCGGCAAGCATGATGCAATCGAGCCGCGCCGCGCGCGCCATCCGCAGCGCGACGCTCCAGTCCTTGAGGCCGACGCCGATCGCGCCGAGGGTGCCGGCGTCGCGAAGCCGCGCCAGCGCCGGATAACCGTGGCCCATCGCCTCGTCGAAGGCCTGCTCGAAGCGCTGCCCGTGCTGGTCGGGATCGACGTCGTGGATGATCGCAATGTCGATTCGTGACAGCCCGAGCCGCTCCAGGCTTTGCCCGAGCGAATCGACGACGCCGGCCGCGCTGTAGTCGAATTCGGCCGCCGCCTTGCGCCCGACCTTGGTCGAAAGCACGTACTGCTCACGCGGCCGTTGTTGGAGTGCGCTGCCGAACCGGGTTTCGCTTTCGCCGCCGCCGTAGAGCGGCGCGGTGTCGAAATAGCGCAGGCCAGTGTCCCACGCGGCGTCGATGATCGCGGGCCCTTTGGCGCCGGCGCGGGCGAACGAGCTGCCGCCGCCGACACCGAGACGCGATACCGCGAGCGACGTTTCGCCGATGCGGCGCCGCTCTACCGGGTCGATCACGCCAGCGCCCCGGCGCTCTCGAGCTCGGTCACGGACTGGCGGCCGAGAATCAGGTCCGACGCGCGCTCCGCGATCATCAGCACCGCCGCCGTAGTGTTGCCCGACGGCACCCGCGGCATGACCGACGCATCGACGACGCGAAGACCGGCGACCCCGCGAACGGCGAACTCGGGCGTCGTGACGCTATCCACGCTCGCGCCCATGGCGCAGGTGCCGACGGCGTGATACAGCGAATCGGCGGTGTCGCGGATGTAGGCGCGCAGCGTGGCATCGTCGTCGACTTGCTTGCCGGGCCGCACTTCCTCGGTCACGTGCTCGGAGAGCGGTGGGGTTGCAAAGATCCTGCGTATGAGCGCAACGCCGCGAATCAAGGGCTCGTAATCCGCGGCATCGGAAAGATGACCGACCACGATCACGGGCGCCGCCCGCGGGTCCGCCGAGCGCAGCGCGATGTGACCTCGGCTCTTCGGTCGGAGCAAGCCGACCATCGCCATCACACCCTGATAATCGTGAACGACGTAGTGCCGCTCCGCGTACTCGCCGCTAGACGGCCGGAACACCAGCTGCAGGTCCGGACGCTCGACCTCCGGCGACGAGCGCACGAACCCGTTCACCTGGCTCGCGGTGACGGCAAGCAGACCTTGCCGCTGCGCGACGTAGCGCGCGACTTGAGCCAGAAGACGCACACCTCGCGCGTCACGGTTGAACGACGGTACGCGAGTCCGGTAGAGGAGCTGGACACGGACGTGCTCCTGAAGATTGCGCCCGACCGCAGGCCGATCCACGCGCACCGGGATGTCGAGCGCGGCCAGCGCGCGCGCGTCGCCGATGCCCGAGAGCAGCAACAGCTGTGGCGATGCGATCGTGCCGCCGCAAAGCAGCACTTCGCGCCGCGCGCGAATCGTCTCGACGCGGCGGCGGCGCTCGAACTCGACGCCGACGGCGCGTCCATCTTCGACGATGATTCGGCGGACCAGGCTACGCGTGAGGACACGCAGGTTCGGCCGCGAGCGCACCGGCGCCAGATACGCGCTCGCCGCGGACGAGCGTATGCCGTCGCGCATCATCGCTTGCGTATAGCCGATCCCGTCCTGCGTGGCGCCGTTGTAGTCGTCGTTCTCTTTCACGCCGGCGGCGACGCTCGACTGCAGGAACGCTTCCGACAGCGGATGACGATTCCGCACCCGGTCGATCCGCAACGGGCCGCCGGTACCTCTGAGCTCGCGCGTGCCGAAAGGACTGTCCTCGAGGCGCTTGAAATACGGCAACACCGTGCGCCACGACCACGCGCCTGCGGTCAGGCTGCTCCACGAATCGTAGTCGGCGGCCTGTCCGCGCACGAACGTCATGCCATTGATGCTCGAGGTGCCGCCGAGCACCTTGCCCCGCGGCCAGTACAGGCGCCGGCCGCCAAGCGCCTGCTCGGGCTCGGTGCGGTAGCGCCAGTTCAGGCGCGGGTGATGAAAGAGCCTGGCGACGCCCGCCGGCATCGCGATCCATGGGCTCGTCGCCTCGTCGCCCGCCTCGAGCACGAAGACCTGCAGACGCGAATCGGCGGAAAGGCGGTTGGCGAGGACACAACCCGCGGTGCCGCCGCCGATGATGACGAAATCCGCGTCCACCTTAAGCTCTATTCGGCGGTAATTTTCGCGTCGTTGATCACCGTGCGCCAGCGGGCGATGTCGGACTTGATGAGCTCGGTGAATTGAGCCGGCGACATCGGCAGCGGCGTGATGCCCGCCGCTTCGAGCTTCTGCTTGAGCTCCGGCGTGGCCAACGCGGTCGCAACCTCGCGGTTCATCCGGTCGACAATCTCCGCCGGCGTGCCGGCGGGAAAGCCGAGTCCGAACCAGGCGATCGCCTCGAAGCCGGGAAAGCCGGATTCACTCATGGTCGGCACGCTCGGCGCCGTCGGGAGGCGCGATCGAGAGGTGACGGCAAGCGGTTTGAGCTTGCCCGCCTTCACGAACGCCTCCGACGACGCGGGCTGGTCGATCAGCATGTCGACGCGACCCGCCATCAACTCGGTCAGCGCGGGCGCATTGCCTTTGAAGGGGATATGCACGACATCGAGCTTGCCCTGCAGCTTCATCATCTCGCTGGCGAGATGCGTGATGCCGCCCGAGCCGCCGGAGGCGTAAGTCATCTTGCCCGGGTTCGCGCGCATCGTGGCGACAAGCTCCTGCATGGTGTTCGCCTTGGTCACCTCGGGATTGACGAGCACCCAGTACGCCGAGGTGCCGATGGTCGTGACCGGCGCGAAGTCCTTGAGCAGGTCATACTGGCGTCCCTTGAACAGCGTCTCCGCAGTGGTGTGGGTCGAGACCAGCATCAATATCGTGTAGCCGTCGGGTTTCGACCGCGCGACCGCGGTGGCGCCGATGGTGCCTCCGGCGCCCGGCTTGTTGTCGACGACGACCTGCTTGACGAGTTGCGTCGAGAGCTGCGCGGCGAGGGTGCGGCCGACGATATCCGCCGTTCCGCCGGCAGCGAATACGACCACCATCGAGATGGGTCGCGCGGGATAGGGCTGAGCAGGCGCCGCCGGAGCGAGCACGACAGCGAGCACAGCGAGTGCGATACGAGCGATGCAGCGACGACGTTGCCTCATGAGGAGTTCCTCGTTACGTGCGGCGTGGAAAAAACCTTGGTCCGGAATTCATAGTGCCGCGGCATCCCATCCTGGACGGCGGTGAGGCAGCCGCTCGCCGGCATCGCTGCCGGGGAAGACAAACGCGAGATCATAAACGTCCGCACCGAAGTCCGCCGGCAACGCGTCGAGACCCAGCCGGCGCTTGACTTCGGCGAGCGCGCGCGCGGCAGCATCGCGGTCGAGTGTCTCGATCAGGGCGATGCGGTCGAAGGATCTGAGCGGGGCAGACTCCGGCGGAGGCTTGCTGAAAGACACCGCTGACCCGACGGGCGCGGTCCGGCCGAGGTGAACTGCGGTGACGCGCGGCAGGGGCGATGTCTCGTCGAGCGTTGCGCGGAGCGATGCATCGTCGGTCTCGGGCGGCACACACAGGATCGCCAGCGCCGCGCCGATTCCCGTTCCCCGGCTTGCAATCACGCTGCAAATCGAACGCAGAAAGTTGCTGAAGTCCGGTCGCATCGACGCCGACCATGGCGTCGGATGGTTGAGCAGGTCGACATACTCGCCGCTTTCGAATACGGCCAGCGAAGCGACATCGTACAGCGTAAAATAGCGGTGGAATTGGCGCGAGCGATTCACGTAGCGCCGCGCGCCATGAAAGCCGGTCACGCTGACGCGCTCCGGCACGTGCTCGACCGTGTGCCACTGATCGTATTCGGGCTCCCGGGCGCGGGCGATGTCGTTCCACAAGGCGAGGAAAGCGTGTCCCGCGAGGGCCATTGCGGCGAGTCCTGTGTCAGGCGGCCCGGGTCTGCCGGGCTGAGTCGATGCAGGCGCCGACCTGCGGAGCCGAAGCATCGGCACCCGCGGGCCACCATTCGCCTGCAGCAAGCCAGAAGGGGGAATTATGAAGTGCTTTGCCATGCTGGTCCACGCGCTGGCCGCGGGTTTATGGATGATGCCGCCGCAAGTGCACGCGCAATCGTGGCCGGTCAAGCCGGTGCGCATCATCGTGCCCTATCCGGCCGGCGGAACGTCGGACATTCTTGCGCGCACGCTCGGGCAAAAGCTGTCGGAGATCTGGGGCCAGGCGATCGTCGTCGAAAACAAGCCGGGCGCAAACGGCAACGTCGGCGCGGATTTCGTCGCCAAGGCATCGCCGGACGGTTACACGCTGCTGCTCTGCGACGTCGGTGCGCTGGCGATCAGCCCGAGCGTGTATACGACCCTCGGATTCGACCCCAACAAGGACTTCGCGCCGGTGACGACGGTCGCGTACTCGCCGCACATTCTGGCGGTCAATCCCGACGTGCCGGTCAAATCGGTGAGCGAATTGATTGCACTGGCCAAATCCAAGCCCGGCAAGCTCAATTACGCCGCCAGCAGCGTCGCCAGCGCACCGCATCTCGCCGGGGTCGACTTCGCGAGCCGCGCCGGCATCAGCTGGGCGTACATCCCGTACAAGGGCGGCGCGCAGGCGATCAC
>JALZAN010000023.1 GCA_030948365.1 Pseudomonadota bacterium | reverse complement strand
CGTCGGTCAGGATGGCGTTGACCGTCGCTTTCATATCTCCGCGCACGCCTTGCCCGTTGTTGTTGAACACCGCAGCGACTCGACCTACGTATTGCGGTGTCGGATCGCCGGTCACCAGCTTCTGGATGAGTTGCTTGCCGACAAACGGACCGACGTTCGGGTGCATGAAGATATTGTGGATTGCGTTGGTCAGGTCCGACTGTATCGACTGCCCTGCGGGAAGCGTCACTCCGTTGAGCAGCGTCTTCGCGCCCTTGTCATGGTTCGAGTCGACCGGAGTCATGTCGCCGAGGAAGTTCTTCGGGTTGTGTGTCTTCGCAGGGATTCCGGAAAGAATGGGGTACGTCCAACCCGTAAACACATGCGCGAAACCCTCGATGGCGTCACTCTGGTCGTAGGTCGGAATCGGCGACCCGCCGGCATCAAGTATCCGGGTGCCATCCTGATTGAGCTCAAAGACGCCGATCGAGAACAGTTGCATGATCTCTCGCGCATAGTTCTCGTTGGGACTGACGCCATTGGCCGGCTTGTCGTTGTTGACCATGTTCAGGTAGTCGCCCATGACCGACGACAGGGTCACTTTGGTCAGGATGTCTTCGTAGTTGCCGAACGCGTTATCGAGAAATATCTGCTGGTACTTGGCCATTCCGTACGCGAGATTGATGTCGGTGCCCGACGTGACCAGAATCTGCGAAAGTGCGAACGCGACGCGCTGCCTTAGCTGGTCGCTTGCCGACAATGCGTTTTGAAAGAAACCGTTCTGAAGCAGGAACAGCGAGTAGTAGTCGCGTGCACACTGTGGGTCGGGGTCGGTGGGACAAAACGTTACCTGTTGGCCCGTGGGAACGTACTTGAATGCCGGGTATTGGCTCGCCGGAGCAGCGAATTGCTCATTTAGAAAACCTTGCGTGCCCACGCCCTGCACGTGAGCGAGCAAAGTATCGGTCGGGCCGAACGTCGCCTGCTCGAGCAGTCGGATCGCGTCGGCCTGCGCTTGCGCGGAGGACAACGGTGAGCACATGACCAGACCCTCGAGGATCGACGATCCTGCCATGTGTTCAAACATGGTCAGATCGGGGAGAAAGCGATGGTTCGACTGCGAGACGTCGGCGCCCGGATAGAAGCTTCGATACACCGGCGCGGCGCCGGATTTGCAGGCTCCGGAAGTCGGCATCTCGATGTAAAACGCGACGGCCTCGAACGACCACAGCGGATTCTTCTTCACCAACGCGCACTCGGCCGCGTCGGCAGTGTAGAAGTGTGAATTCGGTCCCTTTCCAGGCGTCCCGAAAAAGCGGCACACCGGGACCGCAGATGCGCTGCCCGCCGGATTGGCCCACGCGCTCCAGGTCACGCCCGTCCGCGTCCAGCCTTTGACGATGATGCCCTGATCGAGCATCGCCGCTTCATCGGCATAGGCGGTGATGAAAAAATGATTCAGTGTTGCGTTGTAATACTCGATGACGTTGGCGGTGGGCTCGATTGCCGAGACACCCTGCGCGCCTACCGCCCCGATCACGGCAGCCGCAAGCGTCAGCACGCGTGTCTTCCGTGCAAATGGCGGGAATGACATGAATCTCCTTCCGTGTGTGACTCGCTCCCGTGTGCTGCGCGCGGACACAGGTCTCCCTGACAGAGTAACGCCTCTCCAGGGTCGCAGTTGACCCCGCTTGTGTAACGTTTTGTGTGTTTCCGCACAGGAAGGCCGAATTGGCCAAAGTGATGCTGTTGGCATGACGTCCTGTCGGGCCTGGTTGCGCTCGTGGAACGCCGTGGGCCACTGGGAAGCATGGGCGGAACGGCGTTTCAGGAAGTTCGGCAGGACTCTTACGAGAATACCTACCAGAGGTTCGCTAAGTATCTATTTTAAATGCAATTTCATGTCGCGTACAACACCGAGGCTAAGTCTTTGTAAGCAAAACGAAAGTGTGTTGACGTCCCAGTCCCGATTCCTTATAGTGACACACGGTGGTAAAAAGTGGGTCAAAGTGGGCGCTTGCGAGGCAGGCAGCGTTCCGAGGGAGGAGTCGTGTTTCGAGGCGTCACGCATTTAGCGCTCGACAACAAGGGGCGACTGGCAATTCCTGCCAAGCATCGCGAGGCCTTGCTGACGCGAGCCGACGGCCACATGGTGCTGACCGCCGACCCGAGCCGATGCCTTCTGCTTTATCCGTTTCCGGAGTGGGAGCCGATCCAGAAGCGGCTGATGGGGCTGTCCAGCTTCGACGAAAAAATCCGCGGGCTGCAACGCCTTCTGGTCGGACATGCCGACGACGTCGACCTCGACGGCGCCGGCCGCATCCTGGTGCCGCCTTCGCTGCGACAATTCGCGACGCTCGACAAGCGTGTGGTGCTGGTCGGGCAAGGCAACAAGTTCGAGATCTGGGACGAGGAGCAATGGCAGAACCGCACCGCGCAAGCAGTCGCGTTTCCGGCCGGCAGTCTGCCACCCGAGCTCGACGGCTTTTCGCTCTGATGCCGCGTGGCGATCATGTTCCGGTCCTGCTCCAAGAAGCCGTGGCCGCGCTGGCGGTCAAGCCCGACGGAATCTATCTCGACTGTACCTTTGGGCGCGGGGGACACGCGCTGCGCATTCTCGAGACTTTGGGCCGTCGCGGCCGCCTCATCGCGCTCGATCGCGATCCGTCCGCGGAAGCAACCGCGCGCGCGTGGACCGACCCGCGATTTACCTTCCATCGAGCCTGGTTCTCGACGCTCTCCGAGGCCCTCGAGCGCGAGGGGGTCGACCGCGTCGACGGCGCGCTGCTCGATCTCGGTATCGCGTCACCGCAGATCGATGAACCGGAGCGCGGATTTTCATTCCGCGCCGACGGTCCGCTCGACATGCGCATGGATCCGGCGCGCGGACAGAGTGCCGCGCAATGGCTCGCCACGGCAAGCGAAACCGAGCTGAAGGGAGTGATCGAGAATTATGGCGAAGAACGGTTTGCTCAACAGATTGCAAGAGCGATTGTTGCGGCTCGCGCGCACGAGCCCATCGTACGCACGCGGCAACTGGCCGCGATCGTGGCCAAAGCCCTCGGCGCGCGGGCGCGGGGTGATCGGAGTCAGGATCCGGCTACGCGGACCTTCCAGGCTGTACGGATTCACGTCAACCAGGAGCTGCAAGAATTGCCGCTGACGCTCGATGCGCTCCTGCCGTACCTGGCCAGCGGCGCTCGCCTGGCAGTGATCAGCTTCCACTCGCTCGAGGATCGTCTGGTGAAACAGTTTCTACGCCGGCGTAGCACGCCGTTCGAGGGCGACGCGCGGCTGGCGCGGCTGGCGATCGCCAGCAACGCGCTGCCGCAGCCGCCGCTGAAGCTCGTCGGACGCGCGGTTCGCGCCGGGAACGCCGAAGTGGCGGCCAATCCGCGTGCGCGAAGCGCGACCTTGCGTGTTGCGGAACGCACCGAAGCGGCGCTCACGTGATTACCCGCGTGAACCTACTGCTGCTCGCCATGCTCGTCGTCTGCGCGTTGTCGCTGGTGACATCGCGCCACCAGGCGCGCAAGTTGTTTGTCGATCTCGAGCGCGAGCAGGGCCGCAGCAGGGCCTACGAGGTCGAGTACGGACAGCTCCAGATCGAGCAGTCGACGTGGGCGATGCCGGCGCGGATCGAGAAAATCGGACGCGAGCAGTTGCACATGCAGCTTCCGCCCACGGGGCGTGTCGAAGTGCTGGAGCGAAGCCGGTAAAATGCGGGCGAGACATTCCATCGCCACCGCGACGCCCAAGCTTCCGCGCCTGCGAGCGCCGATCGTATTCGGCGGCATGCTCCTGCTTCTGGCCGGGTTGCTCGGCCGCTCGCTCTATCTGCAGCGCATCGACAACGCATTTTTGCAGGAGCAGGGCAGCTCACGCTACAGCCGTGAGATCGACGTTCCCGCGCATCGCGGCCGCATCGTCGACCGGTTCGGCGAGCCGCTCGCCATCAGCACGCCGGTCAAAGCGGTGTGGGCCTGGCCGGATCGGGTCGTGGCGACGCCCGATCAATTGCGATTGCTCGCCGCGGCGCTGGAAATGACGCCCGCGTCGCTCAATCAGAAGCTCGCCCAGGGCGGCGACTTCGTCTATGTGAAAAAGCCGGTCGCGCCGGAAGTGGCCGATCGCGCGGCCACGCTCAAGATCGCCGGCGTGCACGACGAGAGCGAATACTGGCGCTACTACCCCGGTGGCGAAGTGATGAGCCACATCGTCGGCTTCACCGGCGATCACGACGTTGGCCAGGAGGGCCTCGAGCTGGCCCAGCAGACTTGGCTCGGCGGCAAGTCGGGCAGCAGGCGGGTGATCATCAATCGTCGCGGCGATATCGTCGAGGACGTCAAAAGCATTCGCGCGCCGCAGGAAGGCCGCGATTTGGCGCTGTCGGTTGACAGCCGTCTGCAATATCTCGCCTTCCGAGAGATCAAGGCGGCGGTGGAGGCGAACAAGGCGCACGCCGGCGCCGCGGTCATTCTCGACGTCAAGACCGGCGAGATTCTGGCGCTGGTGAATTGGCCGAGCTACAACCCGAACAATCGCCTTCGCACCACGCGCGACAAGATGCGCAACCGCGCGCTGATCGATACCTTCGAGCCGGGATCGACGCTCAAGCCGTTCACCATCGCCGCCGCGCTGGACTCCGGCAAGGTTCGTCCGGGGACGATCATCGACACCGCGCCGGGAACGCTCACCATCGGCCGCGCTGTGATCCACGACGCGCATCGCGAAGGCGCGTTGACGGTCGAGCAGGTGATCCAGAAATCATCGAACGTCGGCGCCGCGAAGATCGCGCTGTCGCTGCCGCCGGAGACGATGTGGCAGACGCTTTCGGCGAGCGGATTCGGCGCCGCGCCGATGACCGGATTTCCGGGCGAAGTGTCCGGCCGGCTGCGGCCGGCCAAGACCTGGCGTCCGATCGAGCAGGCGACGATGGCCTATGGTCACGGGATCTCGGTCAATCTCGTACAGCTGGCGCGCGCCTACACGATGTTCGCGACCGACGGCGAATTGAAGCCGGTGTCGCTGCTCAAGGTCGACGGCGTGATCGCCGGCCGGCCGGTGATCAGCGCGGCCACCGCTCACGCCGTACGACGCATGCTGGAGATGGCGGTGTCGCCGAGCGGAACGGCGCCCAGGGCCCAGGTACCCGGCTATCGCGTCGCAGGCAAGACGGGCACCGCGCACAAGCTCGAAGGTCGCGTCTACGTCGACAAGTACGTGTCGACCTTCGTCGGATTCGCGCCGGCGTCCAATCCGCGCCTGGTGATCGCGGTCATGATCGACGAGCCCGGCGCGGGCCAGTACTACGGCGGCAGCGTCGCCGCGCCGGCTTTCAGCAGCATCATGGGCACGGCGCTTCGACTGCTCGGCGTTCCCGCCGACGCGCCGATCGACAATGTCGTGCTCCCTCCCGAGGGCGCCGACGTGCGGGAAGAAACGTGACCAGCGCCATGGCCGCCGACGCCGAAATGACCGCGCTGCTCGCGCGTCTTGGCGTCGAATTGCATCGGATCACTTCCGACAGCCGCGACGTTCGCGCCGGCGACGCATTCGCCGCGTATCCGGGCACGCGCCAGGACGGACGTGCCTTCATCGCCGACGCGATCGATCGCGGTGCCGGCGCCGTGCTGTGGGAAATCGCCGGCTTCAACTGGAATCACGCCTGGAGGATTCCGCATCTTCCGCTTGACGACCTCAAGTCGAAGGTCGGCGCCATCGCCGATTTCATCTACGGCCATCCATCGCGCGATTTGTGGATGGTCGGCGTCACCGGCACCAACGGCAAGACCTCTTGCGCGCACTGGATCGCCACCGGACTCGAGGCGTCGGGCCGCAGGAGCGCGGTGCTGGGCACGCTTGGCAACGGCATGATCAGCGCGCTCTCGCCGGCGACCAATACCACGCCCGACGCGGCTCTGCTGCAGGAGACGCTGGCCGCGCTGAAAGCGGCCGGCGCCGAAGCGGTGGCGATGGAGGTGTCCTCGCACGGGCTCGAGCAGGGCCGCATCAACGGCGTCGCCTTCGATGTCGCGCTGTTCACCAACCTCTCCCGCGATCATCTCGACTATCACGGCACGATGGGCGCCTATGGCGCGGCCAAGGCGAGGCTCATGGCCTGGCCCGGGCTGCGCGTTGCGGTCATCAACGCCGACGATCCCTTCGGTCAAAGCCTGATCGAGTCGGCACGCCCGAAGGGACGCAAGGTGCTCACTTACGGCTTCGGCGCCGCGGATATCGGAGGCTCGCGCCTGATGCCGTCGCCGGCCGGACTCGCGTTCGAAGTCCACACGCCTTGGGGCAAGGGCGAGGTCGAGACCGCATTGGTCGGCGCGTTCAACGCGTCCAATCTGCTCGGCGTGCTGGGCGTGCTTCTGGTCAGCGGCATCGGATTCGATGAGGCACTCGGCTTTATCGCGCGGGCGGAGGCGCCGCCGGGACGCATGCAGCGCAGCGGCGGAGGCTACGCGCCGCTGGTGGTGGTCGATTACGCGCATACGCCCGATGCCCTGGAGAAGGTGCTTACCGCGCTGCGGCCGGCGGTGGCGCACGGCGGCGAGCTGGTGTGCGTCTTCGGCTGCGGTGGCGAGCGCGATCGTGGCAAGCGTCCGGAAATGGGGCGCGTTGCGGCCAAACTCGCCAATCGCGTGGTCATCACCAACGACAATCCCCGTAGCGAAGATCCGGAGCAGATTGCAAGCGAGATCGTGCACGGCATTCGAGACACCGGAAACCGCCGCTACGGCGTGCAGCTCGATCGTGCCGCCGCGATCGCTGGTGCGATCGCCAGCGCGCACGTCGGCGACGTGGTGCTGTTGGCCGGCAAGGGACACGAGCCGTACCAGGAAGCCGCGGGCGAGCGTCAGCCATTTCTCGACTGGGATCATGCGTCGCGGGCGCTTGCCGCATGGAGCGGCCGATGATGGACACCGTTACCGCGGCGCAGGCGATCAACGGCGCGCTGCGCGGGCCGAACGCGTGGTTCAGCGGTGTCTCGACCGACTCGCGCTCGCTCGTGCCCGGCGACTTGTTTGTCGCCATCAAGGGCGACAAGTTCGACGGTCACGACTACGTGTCGCAGGCCTTCGATCGCGGCGCTGCGGCGGCCCTCGTCGCCGCCGACCGGGCGGTCGAGCTCGCCACCGACGGCAGGGCCGCCGCCGCAACGCTGCTCGGGGTCGCCGACCCGGTCCGGTCGCTGGGGGCGCTGGCGAAATTCTGGCGGGGTCGGTTCTCGCTTCCGGTTGTCGGCATCGCCGGCAGCAACGGCAAGACCACGGTCAAGGAAATGATCGCCGCCATTCTGCGCGTGGAAGTTGGCGCCGAAAACGTGCTTGCGACGGCGGGTAACCTCAACAATTCGATCGGCCTGCCGCTGACTGTCCTTCGCCTTCGCAGCGTGCATGCCGCGGCGGCGATCGAGATCGGCATGAATCATCCGGGCGAGACCGCGGAGCTGTCGGCGATTGCCCAGCCGACGGTGGGCGTGATCAACAACGCCCAGCGCGAACACCAGGAATTCATGAACAGCGTCGCCGATGTTGCCGCCGAGCACGCGTCGCTGTTTGGAGCGCTGCCTGTGGATGGTGTGGCGGTGATCAACGCCGATGACGACTTCGCGGGGTTCTGGCGCGAAGTCGTGGCCCGCCGCGATGTCGACGGCGCATCGCTCACCGTGCGCGATTTCGGCTTGCGGGCACCGGCACTGATCAGTGCGCGCTGCGAAACCGCGGCATGGGGAAGCCTGGTCGAGGTGACGACGCCCGAAGGCGCGGCAAGGTTCGAGCTCAAGGTGCCCGGTCGACACAACGTCTCCAACGCGCTGGCGGCGATTGCGGCTGGCACCGCCGCGGGCGCAAGCCTCAGCGGCGCGGCCATCGCCTTGGCCGCGTTTCGGCCGATTCGCGGCCGCTTGCATCCCCGCGCCGGCATTGGCGGCGCGACGATCATCGACGACACCTATAACGCCAATCCAGACTCGGTCAAGGCCGCCGTAGCCGTGCTCGCGCGTGCGCCGGGTCCGAAGTGGATGGTGCTGGGCGACATGGGCGAGGTCGGCGACAAGGGGCCGGCCTTTCATCGCGAAATCGGCGAGTACGCGCGCGCGGCTGGGGTCAACCGGCTGTTGACCGTGGGAGAGCTGGCGACGCACGCGGTGGCGGCGTTCGGGCCGGGTGGAAAGCACTACGCCGATCAGGACGAGCTCGTCAGCGAGATCGAACAAGGTCCGTTGCGCGGAACCACGGTCCTGGTCAAAGGTTCGCGGTTCATGGCCATGGATCGCGTGGTCGAACGGCTAGTCGAGCCCGGTCAGCCGACGGCGGGCGGCCACTGATGCTGCTCGCTCTCGCCAACTGGATCGCATCCGACGTCCGGACCTTCAACGTCTTCAGCTACATCACGCTGCGCGCGGTGCTGGCGACGCTGACCGCGCTGACCATCTCCTTTGTGGTGGGACCGAGGATGATACGGAAGCTGGCCCAGTACAAGATCGGGCAATCGGTTCGCGATGATGGTCCGCAGACGCACCTGACCAAGGCCGGAACGCCGACCATGGGCGGCGCGCTGATCCTGGTGTCGATCGGGATCACCACCCTGCTCTGGGCGGACCTGCGCAACCGGTTCATATGGGTGGTCCTGCTGGTGACGATCGGTTTCGGAGCGATCGGCTGGATCGACGATTATCGGAAGGTCGTGCACCGCAATCCGAAAGGGCTCTCGGCGCGGCAGAAGCTGTTCTGGCAGTCGCTGATCGGTCTCGTCGCCGCGGTGTATCTGGCCTTTTCGGTGTCGGCACCGACGACGGCACAAGTGCCTCAGTTGTTTTTCTCCTGGCTCTCGACCGGCTTCAATCTCGCCCTCCCACCCAAGGCCGACTTGATCGTTCCTTTTTTCAAGACGGTGTCGTATCCGCTCGGCGTCTGGGGCTTCATCGTCCTCTCGTACTGCGTCATCGTCGGCGCGAGCAACGCCGTGAATCTGACCGACGGGCTCGATGGATTGGCGATCATGCCGACGGTCATGGTCGGCGCGGCACTCGGCGTTTTCGCCTACGTCACGGGCCGCGCGGATTTCTCCTCCTATCTTTTTCTCCCGCACATTCCCGGCGCGGGGGAGCTGACGGTGTTCTGCGCGGCGATCGCCGGCGCGGGCCTCGGCTTCCTGTGGTTCAACGCCTATCCGGCGGAAGTGTTCATGGGCGACGTAGGCGCGCTCGGCCTGGGTGCCGCGCTCGGTGCGATCGCCATCATCGTTCGCCAGGAAATCGTCCTCTTCATCATGGGTGGTGTATTCGTGGTCGAGACGCTGTCGGTGGTCATACAGGTGCTGTCGTTCAAGTTGACCGGCAGGCGCGTCTTCCGCATGGCGCCGCTGCATCACCACTACGAGCTCAAGGGGTGGAAGGAGAATCAGGTGGTGGTGCGATTCTGGATCGTCACCATGATGCTGGTCCTGTTCGGGCTTTCGACCTTGAAGCTGCGATGACGAGCCTGCGCAACCGGAAGGTGACCGTTCTCGGCCTCGGCGTGACCGGCTTCTCAGCGGCGCGCTGGGCGGTGCGTCGCGGCGCACGCGTTACCGTGGCGGACACGCGCGACGATCCGCCGCGCGCGGCGCAGGTCGCCATCGAACTTCCGGAAGTGGCCGTTGTGCTGGGACCGTTCTCCGACGACACCCTGGCCGACGCCGAAATGATCGTCATTAGTCCCGGTGTCGCCAAGGCGCTTCCTCCGATCGCGGCGTCGGTGGAGCGCGGCGTCGAGCTGGTCGGCGACGTCGAGTTGTTCGCGCGCGCGTTGCCGGCGCGTCAGCGTGTGGTCGCCGTTACCGGGTCCAACGGCAAAACCACGGTGTCGGCGCTGACCGGCGAGCTTCTTCGTGCCGCCGGCTTAGGCGTCGATGTCGTCGGAAACATCGGCGAGCCGGTGCTCGACGCGCTGGTCGAGCACGAGACCGGCGAACCGTGGCCGGACGTGTTCGTGGTCGAGCTGTCGAGCTTCCAGCTGGAAACCACCCGCAGCCTGCGACCGACCGTCGCAACGGTGCTCAACGTCACCGAGAATCACCTCGATCGCTACCGCGACATCGACGACTATGCCGTAACGAAGCAGCGCATATTCGTTGGCGGCGGACAACAGGTGCTCAACCGCGACGATCCGCGCTCGCTGGCGATGCGCATTCCCGGACGCGCGGTGCAAACATTCGGCGCCGGCGCTCCCCCTGCCGCTGACGACTGGGGTCTCGTCGATCGCGACGGCTCAGCCTGGCTTGCGCATGGAAAGACGCTGCTCGTTCGGGCAAGCGAGCTCGCGCTGGTCGGCCGTCACAACGCGCTCAACGCGCTCGCCGCGCTTGCGCTGACCTCGGTTGTCGCCGAGATCGATGCGACGGTGCTGGCCGCGCTCACCGCGTTTCAGGGCTTGCCGCACCGCATGGAGCGGGTCGCCGAGATCGGCGGACTCCTCTTCGTCAACGATTCCAAGGGGACGACTGTCGCGGCGACGCTGGCGGCATTGGAGGGAATCGGCCGTCCCACGGTGCTGATTGCCGGCGGCGACGGCAAGGGACAGGATTTTCTCCCGCTCAAGGCAAGTGTCGAGAGCCACTGCCGCGCGGTGCTATTGCTTGGACGCGATGCACCCGCCATCGCAGCCGCATTGTCCGGCGTGACGCCGGCGATCGAATTGGCGCCCGCGCTCGAAGTCGCGGTGGCACGCGCGATCACCCACGCCAAGCCCGGCGATGCGGTGCTGTTGTCGCCGGCTTGCGCGAGCCTGGACATGTTCCGCGATTACCTCGATCGCGGAGACCGCTTCAAGGCTGCAGTTGCAGCGCATGCGATGGAGGGCGCGCATGCCTAGGGACGCGGGACTGCTGCGGGGTCTGCCGCGATTGTCGACCCTCGGCGCGCTGCCGCGCGAGAGTCGAGCCATGCAGAACTACGACGTGACGCTGGCGTGGGCGTCGTTGCTGCTGCTCGCGATAGGCCTGGTGATGGTGTATTCAGCGTCGATCGCGATGGCCGAGGCGTCGGCGCATACCGGTTACCGGCCGTGGTACTTCCTCGCACGGCACGCGACGTTCGTTGTGGTCGGTCTTCTCGCGGCGCTGATCGCCTTCCAGGTGCCGCTCAAGGGATGGCAACGCGCCGCGCCCTATTTGTTCGTTCTTGGAGCGATGCTCCTGGTGGCGGTGCTGGTCCCGGTTCTCGGCAAGCAGGTCAACGGCAGCAAGCGCTGGCTGTCGCTCTACGTCGTCAATCTGCAGCCGTCGGAGCTGATGAAGCTGTTCGTGGTGCTCTATGCGGCGAGCTACGCGGTGCGCAAGGCCTCGTTCCTGCATGCCGAGCAACCGCTGCGGCAGACGCTGCTCAAGGGCTTTCTGCCGCTGCTGGCGGTGATGATTGCGATCAGCGCGCTGCTCCTGCACGAGCCCGATTTCGGCGCCTGCGTAGTCATCGTCGCGATCGCCTTCGGCATCCTCTTTCTCGGCGGGCTCGATTGGCGCCTGCTGATCGGCCTCGGCTTTCTGCTGCCGATCGGATTGTGGCTGATGATCCGTTTCGCGCCGTACCGGCTGCAGCGCTTCTCCGGATTTCTCGACCCATGGTCCGATCCTCTGGGAAAGGGCTACCAGTTGACGCATTCGCTGATCGCCTTCGGTCGAGGCGAATGGTTGGGTGTCGGCTTGGGCGCGAGCGTCGAGAAGCTGCTCTACCTGCCCGAAGCGCACACCGATTTCCTGCTCGCGGTGGTCGCCGAGGAACTCGGCTTTGCCGGCGTTGCGCTGGTCGTCGCGCTATTCGCGTGGCTCCTGGTGCGCGCGTACGCGATCGGGCGTCAGGCGGCCCGCCTCGAGCTGCCGTTCTCGGCCCTGGTGGCGCACGGCATCGGCATCTGGCTGGGCGTGCAGACCTTCATCAATATCGGCGTGAACATGGGCGTGCTGCCGACCAAGGGCCTGACGCTACCGCTGTTGTCGTTCGGCGGCAGCGGCATCCTCGCCAACTGCGTCGCGGTGGCGATTCTGATGCGCATCGATTTCGAGAACCGCCGGCTGCTGCGCGGGTTTACCGTATGAGCGCCATCGTGATGATCACCACCGGCGGCACCGGCGGCCACATCTTTCCCGGGCTGGCAGTCGCCGCACGGCTGGTCACCCAAGGCTTTCAGGTGTTCTGGCTCGGCACGCGTGAAGGCATCGAAGCGCGGCTGGTGCCGCAGCACGGCGTCGATTTCGAAGCCATCCGTTTCCCGGGGGTGCGGGGCAAGGGCTTCAGGCGTCTGCTGCTCGGTCCGTTCGCGTTGCTGCTCGCCTTCTGGCAGAGCCTGCGAGTGATCCGTCGCCGCGCACCGGACGTCGTCCTCGGCTTTGGCGGGTTCGCGTCGTTTCCCGGTGCGCTGATGGGGATCGCCTGTGGACGCCCGCTGGCGATCCACGATGCCAACGCCGTCGCCGGGCTTGCCAATCGGGTGCTCGCGTACGGCGCCGACCGCATCCTTCTTGGCTTTCCGGATGCCATGCGCGGCAAGCACGCGTCCAAGGTGCAGTGGGTGGGTAACCCGCTGCGCGCGGACATTGTCGCGGTGGCGCCGCCGCGGAACCGTTTTGCCGGGCGTAGCGGACCGTTGAGACTGCTGGTGATCGGCGGCAGCCTGGGGGCCAAAGCGCTGAATGAGCGCGTGCCCGCGGCGCTCGGCCTGCTGGCGCCAGTGCAACGTCCGCAGGTGACGCATCAGGCGGGTACCGCGCATATCGACACGCTGCGGCGCGCGTATGCGGATGCAGGTGCGACGGCCGAATGCGTGTCGTTCATCTCCGACATGGCGCGCCATTACGCGGAAGCCGACCTCGTCGTCTGTCGCGGGGGTGCGCTGACCATCGCCGAAATCGCCGCGGTCGGCGTGGGGAGCGTGATCATTCCTCTCCCGGGCGCGATCGCCGACGAGCAGACGCACAACGCGCGCTTTCTCGTCGATGCCGGTGCCGCATCGCTGATTCCGCAGACCGAGCTGACCGCCCGGCTGCTCGCCGACATGCTTGCCGCCTATGACCGCGAGACTTTGCTCGCGATGGGAATTGCGGCGCGCAGCGTCGCCCGAACCGACGCGACCGAACGCGTCGCCGAAGCGTGCATCGATCTGGCGCAATCGCGATGAAGCACAAAGTCAAGCGCGTGCACTTCGTCGGCATCGGCGGCGCCGGCATGAGCGGCATCGCCGAGGTGCTGCTGACCCAAGGCTACCAGGTCAGCGGATCGGATGTCGCGGCGACACCGGTGACTCGCCGACTCGTCGCATTGGGCGCCCGCATCGCCGCGGGTCATGCCGCCGACAATATTGCCGGCGCGGATGTGGTCGTCGTATCGGCGGCAGTGCCTTCCGACAATCCGGAAATCGTCGCGGCGCGGGAAAAAAACATTCCGGTGGTGCCGCGTGCGCTGATGCTGGCGGAGTTGATGCGCCTCAAGCAGGGGATTGCGGTCGCCGGAACCCACGGCAAGACCACGACCACCAGCCTGATTGCCAGCGTGCTTGCCGAGGGCGGGCTGGACCCGACCTTCGTCATCGGCGGAAGGCTGGTCTCCGCGGATGCGAACGCGAGGCTCGGCACGGGCGAGTTCCTGGTCGCCGAGGCCGACGAATCCGACGCCTCCTTTCTGGTCCTGCAGCCGGTGCTCGCGGTGATCACCAACATCGACGCCGATCACATGGAGACCTACGCGCACGACTTCGCCAAGCTCAAGGAAGCATTCGTCAATTTCGCGCAGCGGCTGCCTTTTTATGGCACCGCGGTGCTTTGTATCGACGATGCCAACGTTCGCGAAATCGTTCCGGCGATCACCAAGTCGATCGTCACCTATGGATTCGCCGAAGACGCGCACCTTCGTGCCGTCGACGTCGACCACGCTGGAGGGCGCATGCGCTTCGTGGCGGCGCGTGACGGCGTTGCGCCGTTGCCGGTGGAGCTCAATCTCGCCGGCGTTCACAACGTGCAGAACGCGCTTGCCGCGATCGCCGTCGGGCGCGAAGCTGGGGTCGCGGACGCGGCGATCGCCAAGGCCTTGTCGGACTTCAAGGGTGTCGGCCGCAGGTTTCAGCGCTTCGGCGAAGTCGCGATTGGCCGCGGCGGCTCCTTCACGCTGATCGACGACTACGGCCACCATCCCACCGAGATGGCGGCAACGCTCGACGCCGCGCGCCGCAGCTTTCCGGGGCGGCGTCTGGTGCTTGCCTTCCAGCCGCACCGTTACACGCGCACGCGCGACCTGTTCGAGGATTTCGTCAAGGTGCTGTCGACCGCCGACGTGGTGCTGGTGGCCGATGTCTATGCCGCGGGCGAAGCACCGATCGTCGCCGCCGACGGGCGCGCGCTCACTCGCGCCTTGCGCATTGGCGGCCGGATCGAGCCGGTGTTCGTCGAAGACGTCGCCGACATGCTGGCGGCTATTCGCGCCATCGTCCGCGACGGCGACGTCGTGCTGACGATGGGGGCAGGATCGATCGGGCAGGTGTCGCCCCTGGTGGCCGCCAGCACATGATCATGACCGAGCCTCTCCAATTCACCGGGATGCGCGGCAAGCTCCTCCGCGACGAGCCGCTGGCGCGGCATATCTCGTGGCGCTGCGGCGGCAACGCGGATCTCGCGTATGCCCCGGCGGACCGCGACGACCTTGCGGCGTTCCTTCGTCAACTGTCGCAGGACGCGCCGCTGACCGTTATCGGCCTCGGCAGCAATCTCCTGATTCGCGACGGCGGCGTTCGCGGCGCCGTGGTGCTGATGCATGCGCCGGGCGGCGTGCTGGCCGTCGCCGACGGCCTCGTCTATGCGGAGGCGGGGGTGGCGAGTCCCAAGCTCGCCCGTTTCGCCGCGATGCACGATTGCGCGGAGGCCGAGTTCCTCGCCGGCGTGCCGGGCACGGTGGGTGGCGCGCTGGCGATGAATGCCGGTTGCTATGGTGGCGAGACCTGGCGGCACGTAGCGAGGGTCGAAATCGCGCAGCGAGACGGCACGTTCGCGATCCTCGAACCGAAGGATTTTTCGATCGGCTACCGCAGCGTTCTGCGCGCCGATGGTCAGGCCGTCGACGGCGTGTTCACCGCGGCGTGGTTCCGCTTTCCGCACGGCGATTCGACGCGCGCCCGGGCGCGCATCAAGGAGCTCCTGGCGAGGCGGATCGCGACCCAGCCTCTCAACCTGCCGAATGCGGGATCGGTGTTCCGCAACCCGTACGGCGATCACGCGGCGCGTTTGATCGAGAGGTGCGGGCTCAAGGGATATGTCATCGGAGGCGCGTGCGTGTCGGAAAAGCACGCCAACTTCATCGTCAATCCGAGCGGCGCGGCCAAGGCGTCCGAGATCGAATCGCTGATTGCGCACGTCCGCCGCGTCGTCGCCGACAAAACGGGTGTCTTGCTCGAGCCCGAAGTGCGAATCATCGGGGTCGCCGCATGAACGAGTTCGGAAAGGTGGCCGTACTTATGGGTGGACCTTCCTCCGAAAGAGAAATCTCGTTCCTGTCGGGCAACGCGGTGCTTGAGGCACTCAAGAGCCGCGGCGTCGACGCCCACGCCTTCGATCCCGCCGGGCGCGCGCTGTGCGACCTCAAACACGATCGATTCGAAAGAGCGTTCATCGCGCTCCACGGGCGCTTCGGCGAGGACGGCACGGTCCAGGGCGCACTGGAGGTGCTTGGAATTCCATACACCGGCAGCGGGGTGATGGCCTCCGCGCTGGCGATGGACAAGTGGCGCACCAAGCTGGTCTGGATCGCCGGCGGTATTCCGACGCCGCGCTACGAGGTGGTCGATGAAGGCACGGATTGGTGGGCGGTCGTGGCCGAGCTCGGGCTGCCCCTTATCGTCAAGCCGGCGCGCGAGGGCTCGACCATAGGCATCACGCGTGTCACCGGCGTCGATCACGACGAGCTCGCCATCGCCTACCGCGCGGCGGCCGAGCACGATGATCTGGTGCTGGTGGAGGAGCTTGTCGGCGGTGTCGAATTGACCGCGTCGGTTCTCGGCGAGCGCGCGCTTCCGCTGATCAGGATCGAAGCTCCGGGAGGCAATTACGATTATCACAACAAGTACTTCTCCGACGAGACGAAGTATTTCTGTCCGTCGGGGATCGACGGCGAAGTCGAGCGCGCGATCCTCGCGCAGTCGATGGAGTCGTTTCGCCTGATCGGTTGCCGGGGGTGGGGCCGGGTCGACCTCATTCTCGAGGAAGACGGTTCGTGGACGTTCCTCGAAGTGAACACCTCTCCCGGCATGACCGCGCACAGCCTGGTGCCGATGGCGGCGCGCCGGGTAGGGCTCGAGTTTCCGGATCTGTGCGTGGAAATTCTGCGAGGCGCGCATGTGGGATGACCCTCGCCAGCTGACCGCGATCGCGCTCGGCTTCGCGCTGCTCGCGCTGTCGCTGCTGGGCTGGGGCGCTGCCGCGTGGGCGGTGCGCCAGCCCGTGTTCGCGCTGCGCCAGGTCGTGATCGCGGGCACCTTGTCGCAGGTCAATCCCGCCAATCTCGAGGCCGTGGTCCGCGAGGAGCTGCGCGGAAACTTCTTCACCATGCGACTTCCCGACGCGCGCCAGTCGCTGCAGCGCGTGCCCTGGGTCCGCAACGTGGCGCTGCGACGCCAATGGCCGAACCAGCTGGAGATCTTCGTCACCGAACACTCGCCGCTTGCGCGCTGGAACGACAACGCGCTCGTCAACCAGGAGGGCGAAGTGTTCATTGCCGACTACGACGGCGAGCTGCCGCAATTCACCGGCCCCGAGGGTTCGGCCGCGGAGATGAGCGCGCGCTTCGCGGAATTCGGCATCGCGCTCGCCCGCGTGCGGCTCGCGATCGGCGAGATCCGGCTTTCGGCGCGTGGCGGTTGGGAGTTAAGGACCACCGGCGCGCCGGCGCTGACCATCGCGCTCGGACGCAACGACCCCGGACAGCGCCTTGGCCGCTTCGTCGACTATTACCCAAGAACCGTCGGTGCGCTTGCGCGTGCCGGCACCCGCGTCGAGTACGCCGATTTGCGATATCGCAACGGCTTCGCCGCGCGCGTTCCGGGATTCAAGGAACGCCCACCTAAGAAGGCGGCTTGACATGCGCGCCCGGAGCAAACCTGGTGGAAAAAGCATCGTGAAAGACGCATGGTGAAAGACGCGAAGAATCTGATCGTCGGGCTCGACATCGGCACCTCGAAGATCGTCGCCATCGTCGCCGAGATCACGCCCGAGAAAAAGTTGAACATCATCGGCCTGGGAACGCAGCCCTCGCGCGGCCTGAAAAAAGGCGTGGTCGTGAATATCGAGGCGACCATGGCCTCGATCCAGCGCGTGCTGGAAGAGGCGGAGCTGATGGCCGATTGCGCGATCACCGAGGTCTTTACCGGCATTGCGGGAAGCCATATCCGCAGCCTCAACTCCAGCGGCATGGTGGCGATCAAGGAAAAGGAAGTCACCCAGGCCGACATCGACCGCGTGGTCGAGACGGCCAAGGCGATCGCCATCCCCAACGATCAGCAGGTGCTGCACATTCTGCCGCAAGAGTTCATCGTCGACGGCCAGGAGGATGTGCGCGAGCCGCTGGGCATGAGCGGCGTCCGGCTCGAAGTGAAGGTGCACATCGTCACCGGCGCGGTGTCCGCGGTCGAGAACATCACCAAATGCGTGCGCCGCTGCGGACTGGTCGTCAAGGACGTCATGCTGCAGCCGCTGGCCTCGGCGCTTGCGGTGCTCAACGACGATGAAAAGGACCTCGGCGTCTGCGTCATGGATATCGGCGGCGGAACGACCGATCTGGCCGTCTTCACCGGCGGCGCGATCCGCCATACCGCGGTGATTCCGATCGCCGGCGATCAGGTCACCAACGATATCGCGATGACCTTACGCACGCCGACCAAGGAAGCCGAGGAGCTGAAGATCCGTCACGGCTGCGCGCTGCGCCAGCTTGCCGATCCCAACGACGTCATCGAAGTTCCGGGCGTAGGCGAGCGCGGTCCGCGCAAGCTTTCGCGGCAGATGCTGGCCGAGGTTATCGAGCCGCGGATCGAGGAGCTGTACACGCTGGCGCAGGCGGAATTGCGCCGCAGCGGCCTCGAGGAGCTGCTTTCGTCCGGGATCGTGCTCACCGGCGGCTCGGCGCTGCTGCAGGGGATGGTCGAGCTCGGCGAGGAAGTCTTTCACCTGCCGGTGCGCATCGGCGTTCCGGCTTACGTCGG
>JALZAN010000120.1 GCA_030948365.1 Pseudomonadota bacterium | reverse complement strand
ATGATGAGCAGAGCGGGCCGCTGCCGCCGTACGGACGCAGACGCATGTCGACCCTGAACACCCATCCATCCGCGGTCGCTTCGTCGAGCGTGGCGATGACGCGGCGCCCCAGACGCTCGAAGAATTCCTGATTGGTGATCGACTTCTTGCCGTCCGTAACCCCGGCCTCCGGATAGACGAAGACGAGATCAACGTCCGATGAGACGTTGAGCTCGCCGCCGCCGAGCTTGCCCATGCCGACGACGATAAGGTTCTGCGTCGCACCGCTGTCGGAGCCGATCGGGTCACCGTGCGCCTCGGCGAGCCACTGGTGATGAGCGTCGACCGCCGCCGCAATCACAACCTCGGCCAGGCCGGTCGTCGCCGCACAGACCTCGAGCAGATCGGCGTGCCCGGTCAGGTCGCGCAGCATCGAGCCCAGAAACACCTTTTGCCGCAGCGTGCGCGACAAAGCTTCCAATGCGTGCGGATCGGCTGCTTGCCGCAGCGCCGCTGCATCGTCCTCGCCGAGAATGAAAGGCGAGGCCAGACTTGCGGTGATGTCGGCGAATAGCTCGGGCTGTGCGGCGCGAAGGCGGCGCGCGTAAAGACTGAACTCAAGCGCGTCGGTGAGGTCCATCGAAGATCCCAATGCGGCGCCGTCCCTTTCCGTACGGGGGTATAGCCGGTTATTATGCCCTCCGTGCGCGCACCGCCGAAATTCCCCGCCGCATATCCCCGATGGTTGCAAACGACCGCTCGTGCGATCCGCGCGCTGCTGATTGCCGCCGTCGTCGCCTTTTGTCTGCTGCTGCTGGCGGTGCGGCTGGTGATATTTCCGCGACTCGAGAACAACCGCGACGGCCTGATCCACCTGCTGGAGCGCCAGATCGGACAGCCGGTCGAGATCGACAGCCTCGCCACCGGTTGGGACGGATGGAACCCGCGGGTCGAGCTCAGGGGCGTGCGCATTCTCGAGCACGGCGCCGGCGCACCGGTTCTGATTTTGCCGGCGATGCGCCTGACCGTCGCCTGGACATCGGTGTATTTTCTGGACCTGCGTTTTAAGGAATTGAGCATCGATCAGGCGCGGCTTGCGATCCGCCGCGACGTTGCCGGCAAGCTGCATGTCGCCGGCATGACCATCGATCCCGGCGAACGCACCGACGATCAGCGCCTTGCCGAATGGCTTTTCCGGCAGAGCCGCATCGTCGTGCACGATGCCGTCATTGTTTGGCGCGACGAGATGCGCGATGTCGCGCCGCTGACTCTCGAGCACGTCGAATTTCGGCTCGAAAACAGCTTCGGTCATCACCGCTTCGGGCTTACCGGCGTTCCTCCCGCGGCGCTCGCATCGCCGCTCGACCTTCGAGGCGACGTCACCGACGTGTCGCTCGCGGAATGGGGCGGCGCGAGCGGACGCTTCTACGCCCGCCTCGATTATGCGGACGTCGCCGCGTGGCGCTCGTGGCTGCCGCTCCCGGTGCCGATCAAGAGTGGGACGGGTGCGATAAGGCTCTGGTTCCAGTTAGCGCGCGGCCAGGCGCGCGAGCTCGTGGCCGACCTCGTTCTCGCCAACGTCGAGGCCCGTCTCGCCGACGATTTGCCGGAGCTCGTGCTCGACCGCCTCGAGGGCCGCGTCGGTTGGCGAATCGATGACAATCAACGCGAGCTTTTTGCGCGTCAGCTTGCGTTTGCCGGTCGCGACGGCCTTCGACTGGACCCGACCGATCTCAAGCTCACCTTGCGTGGCGCCGCCGAGACGATGAACGATGGGCGGATCGAATTCGATCGCCTCGAGCTCACCCCGCTGCGCCGGGTGTCCACGGCGTTGCCGTTGCCCGCGCACATGCGCGATCAGCTGGCGCGGCTCGCGCCGCGCGGCACGCTCGAACAGGGAAAGCTGGAGTGGAATGGCGAGGCCGCCGCACCGCAGTCGTTCAACGCGAGCGTACGTCTGGTCGACGTCGGCTTTGCCTCGCTGGATTGGCATCCGGGGGTGAGCGGGCTATCGGGAAGCGTCGAAGCGACGAACCTCGGTGGCGCGCTCAAGCTGGAAAGCCACGCTCTGACGCTGGAACTGCCGCGCGTGTTCGCCGAGCCGCTGGTGTTCGCGCACGCGCAGGGGCAGCTTCGCTGGCGCCGCCAACACGATGGGACCACGGTGGCTGCGGACAAGCTCGTCTTTGCCAACGCCGATGTCTCGGGCAGCGCGAGCGGCGAATATGGGACCACGGCCGAAGGACCGGGAACGATCAATGGCACTGCCCAGCTCGCCCGTCTCGACGCCAGGCAGGCCTATCGCTATGTGCCGCTCGCAAGTTCGCCGGCGATCCGCGATCGGCTGCGGTCGCTGTTGGTTGCCGGCACCGCGTCCGATACGCGCATCAAGCTCGTTGGCAACCTGGCCGATTTTCCATTTGCCGAGGGCAAGGGCGGTCAATTCCAGGCGTCGATCAAGGGGCAGGGCGTCACCCTTGATTACGCGCATGGATGGCCGTTGCTGAGCGGGATGGACGCCGAGCTTCGGTTCGACGGCGCACGCATGACCATCGACGCGCACCATGCGCATGCCTACACCACCGAGTTGAGCATGCTCAAGGCCGACATTGCCGATTGGCGTCTTCCCAATCCGGTGCTGCGAGTCGAGGGCGAGGCGCCGGGGCCGATCGCGGACGCCTTGCGCTTCATCGCCGACAGTCCCGTCGCAGGCTGGATCGATCACTTCACCGATCGAGCCGAAGGCACCGGCTCCGGCATCCTGTCGTTCCGGCTCGAGCTGCCGCTGGGTAAGCCGGAAGGCAATCAGGTCGTCGGGGAATATGCTTTCGCCAACGATCGCGTCAAGCTGGCCGGCGATGTGCCCGCGCTGGCGCAGCTGAACGGCAAGCTGGCATTTTCCAATCATGAGGTGCACGCACCGTCGTTGACCGCGGAGATCATGGGCGGACCGGCGCGCGTGAACATCGCCAGCGCCGACGGCCGGGTCCGGGTAGACGCGCAGGGAACCGCCAACCTCGGCGTTCTGCGCGTCGAATATCCGTCCCAGCCGCTGCTGGCCCGAGTCTCCGGCATGACCGATTGGCAACTCGGCATGCAGGTCGCGAGCGATGCCTCGACCTGGACGCTCGATTCCACGCTTCGCGGCGCCGCCGTCGACTTGCCGGTGCCGATGGCAAAGGGCGCCGCCGATGCGGCGCCACTCAAGGTTCAGCGCCAGGCCATCGATGCCGGACACGACGCACTGTCGATTCGCTATGGCGCGCTCGGAAACCTGAACCTGCAGCGTCGGCTGACTCCCGCCGGGCCTGTCATCGAGCGCGCGCTGCTGGCGCTGGCCAGCGCCGCCGACCACGCCGAGCGACCCGGCCTATGGGTACGTGGAGAGCTTCGAACGCTCGATCTCGACGGATGGCTGGTGGTCAAGCGCGAGCTCGATGCGGGTGCGCAGGCGTTGCCGCTGGCCGGAGTCGATATTTCCGTGGGCACGCTGGACGTTTTTGGTCGTCAATTCACCGACCTCCGCATCGCCGCCAGCCGCGGTGGGGATGACTGGCAAATGGACTTGCGCGGCCGGGAGCTGGCCGGGACCGCGCGCTGGCAAGCGCCCGCGCCCGGTCGCCTGAACGGACGGATCATCGCCCGCCTGCAACGCTTGACCGCGCCGTCGTCTTCGCCGCCATCCATGATTGCCACGCCGGACAAAGACGGTGCCGCGCCGGCGGCCAATCCCTGGCCCTCGGTCGATATCGTCGCCGAAAGCTTTCGGCACAAGGATCGCGATCTGGGCAAGCTGGAGCTCATCGCGCAGCCGAGCGAGAGCGACTGGCGGATCGAGACCCTGAAGCTCAGCAGCGACGACGGCAGTTTGACCGCGTCCGGATGGTGGAGGAGCGCGGGCCGCGCGCCGAGGACGGAGCTCGACACCGACCTCGAGGTGCGCGATGCGCGACGATATCTTGCCCGCTTCGGCATGCCCGACGCGGTCCTCGGAGGGCACACGCACATTCGCGGAAAGCTGCAGTGGTCGGGCAGCCCGCAGGACTTCGACTATCCGACGCTCAACGGCACGTTCAGCGTGGAAACCGGCAGCGGTCAGTTCCTCAAGCTCGATCCCGGATTCGGAAAACTGCTCGGTGTCCTTTCACTGCAAGCGCTCAAGCGCCGGCTGACATTCGATTTTCAGGATCTCTTCGGCGAGGGCTTCGCCTTCGACGAAATTACCGGCGACGTGCGGGTGCAGGATGGCGTGATGAAAAGCGACAACCTCAAGATCGTCGGCCCGTCGGCCCGCGTAGCGATCGCCGGCGAAACCAATCTTGCCAACGAAACGCAGAAATTGCGGGTGCGAGTGCAGCCGACGCTCAGCGGAACGGTTTCGCTGGGCGCGGCGGCGTTCCTGCTTGCCAATCCGATCCTGGGCGCAGCGGTGGGCGCCGGCACGCTGCTCGCTCAAACGGCGATGAAGGATCCGATCGAGCAGATGTTCGCGAACGAATATAGCGTCAGCGGCACCTGGTCCGATCCTCTGGTCGAGCGTGCCGGCCGCAGCGCGACGGCAGCTGCTCCCGCCGACGCGGCCAAGCAATGAGCGTCGAGCGCTTTCGCGTCGCCGCAGTGCAGACCGTTTCCGGCGGGGACGTTGGCGAGAATCTCGCCGCGATCGAGCCGCGCATCGTCAAAGCTGTCGAGGGCGGCGCGCAACTGGTGCTGCTGCCGGAGTATTTCGGCATCTTCGGCGCGCGCGCCAGCGACAAGGTCGTTGCGCGGGAAGAAGATGGCGGCGGACCACAGCAGGATTTCCTGGCCCGCGCCGCGCGCGACCTCCGGGTGTGGATCGTCGGCGGCGCGTCGCCGATCGCGATTGACGATCCGGCGCGCGTTCGCAGTGCGTCGCTGGTGTTCGATCCGGAGGGCCGTCGTGTCGCGCGTTACGACAAGATGCATTTGTTCACCTTCCATCAGGGAGACGAACGATACGACGAAGGAAGGACGATCGAGCCCGGCGATACGCCCGTCTCCTTCGAAGCGCCGTGCGGCCGCGTGGCGCTTTCGATCTGTTACGACATGCGGTTCCCCGAGCTTTATCGGCAGTTCACCGACTTGTCGCTGATTCTCGTGCCGTCGGCCTTCACCACCGTCACCGGCGCGGCGCACTGGCACGTGCTGTTGCGGGCGCGTGCGATCGAAAACCAATGCTACGTTCTCGCCACCGCGCAGGGCGGTCTCCATCCCAACGGTCGCCGGACCTTCGGCCACAGCCTGTTCATCGATCCCTGGGGCATCATCGTCGCCGAGCTCGACCAGGGTGCCGGGATTGTCATCGGCGACGTGGAGGCCTTGCGCCTGGCGCAAGTGCGCCGGGACCTGCCTGCGTTTTCGCATCGGCGTGCATGGCCGTGAGCACGACAAAAGCGTCGCGCAGGGAACGCGTATCCACGCTTTGCCTGCAAGCGGGCGCCGCGGCGGCTGGCCGATCTGCCTCCGCCGAATGTTTTGTATAGCGCGATTCTCGGCACCGCGCCGGCGCGGCTGATAGCCAGCGCCGTTTGTTTTCACCGCCCATCGACGCCGACCGTGCACGAGCAGCAAGGCGCGTACTCCCGACCTGCAGACGGC
>JALZAN010000119.1 GCA_030948365.1 Pseudomonadota bacterium | reverse complement strand
CGGCCGCCGAGCATCGACGAGCGATGTCCACCACCGCACCCGCGGCGCCGGGGGCCGCGCGCTCCACCCTGATCTCGGTCAACAACATCGAGGTCATCTACGACCACGTTATCCTGGTGCTCAAGGGCGTATCGCTCGAGGTACCGCAGGGCAAGATCGTGGCGCTCCTCGGCGCCAACGGCGCCGGCAAGACCACGACGCTCAAGGCGATCTCCAACCTCCTGCGCGCCGAGCGCGGCGAAGTGACCAAGGGCACCATCGAATTTCGCCGCCAGCGCGTCGACAAGCTCACCCCCAATGCGCTGGTTCGACTCGGCGTATGCCAGGTGATGGAAGGCCGCCACTGCTTCGCCCATCTGACCGTGGAGGAAAACCTGCTCACCGGCGCGTTCACGCGCAAAATCTCGCGCGGCGAAATGCGCGACGCGCTGGAGAAGGTGTACCGATACTTTCCCCGGCTCAAGCAGCGCCGAACCAGCCTGGCCGGCTACACCTCCGGCGGCGAGCAGCAGATGACCGCGGTCGGGCGCGCGCTGATGGCACAGCCGTCGATGATCCTGCTCGACGAGCCGTCGATGGGCCTCGCGCCGCAAATCGTTGAGGAGATCTTCGAGATCGTGCGCGACTTGAATCAGAAGGAAGGGGTGAGCTTTTTGCTCGCCGAGCAGAACACCAATATCGCGCTGCGCTTTGCCGACTACGGCTACATTCTGGAAAGCGGACGCGTGGTCATGGACGGTGCCGCCAACGAACTGGCCAAGAACGAGGACGTCAAGGAGTTTTACCTCGGACTGTCGAGCGCCGGCCGCAAGAGCTTCCGCGACGTCAAGCATTATCGCCGTCGCAAGCGCTGGCTTGCCTGAACGTCACCGCAACGGATCGCGTCGAACCGCCAGAGGCGTCCCACGGCGATGCAATTCAGCCAAGACTGGTTCTCGCAGCACATCCCGATCTGGTCGAGACTGCTGCAGGAATTCAAGGCCAAGGCCGGTCTTCGCGTGCTCGAAATCGGCACCTTCGAAGGCTGGTCGACCTGCTGGCTGCTGGAGAATATCGTCACCGGGGAGGGTGCGCACATCGACTGCATCGACACCTTTGGAGGCGCCGGGGACATGGTGGCGCTCAAGCTCGACATGAGCAACATGCGCGAGGTGTTCGAATCCAACATCGCTTCCTGGCGCGACCGGGTGACGGTGTACGCCGCCTGCTCGCGCAATATCAGGTCGCGGTGCGCGAGCGTTCGACCGTGTCTTTGGACTTCAACGGCAGCGCGTCGGCAATGAATCGCAGCATGATCCCGCGCCTGCGTAGGCAATGATCGCCGACCCTTTCGATCTCCTCGAGACGCGCGACCCGGAACTGCGCGAGCGCGTGCTGCTGGCGGGGCTCCCGGCGCAAGTCGCTTACGCCAAGGCGCTGGCGCCGGCGTACGCGAGACTGCTCGCCGGCGTCGATCCCGAGGACGTCACCTCGCGCGCCGCGCTGGCCAGGCTGCCGGTGGTGCGAAAGTCCGAGCTGATCGAGTTGCAGCGACTGGACCGGCCGTTCGGCGGGTTCTCCACGGTCGGTTGGGGCGACGCCGCGCTCGCCTTCGCCTCGCCGGGTCCGATTTACGAGCCCGAGGGCCGCGACGCCGACTACTGGCGAATCGCTCGCGCGCTTCATGCGGCGGGATTTCGTCGCGGCGACCTGGTCCACAACTGTTTCTCGTATCACTTCACGCCCGGTGGGGCAATGCTGGAAAGCGGCGCTCGCGCGCTCGGCTGCACCGTCTTTCGTGGCGGCACCGGCCAGACCGACCAGCAGGTCGAGGCGATGATCCACCTTCAGCCCGACGGTTATGTCGGAACGCCCTCGTTCCTGAAGATCATCCTCGACAAGGCGGACGAGCGTCAGCTTGCCATGCCGAGCCTGAAGAAGACGCTTCTCTCCGGCGAAGCGGTTACGCAGTCGCTGCGCGATGCGCTCTCCGCACGGGGGATGAGCACGCACCAGGTCTACGCTACGGCCGACGTCGGATCGATCGCCTACGAGTCCGACGCGCACGAGGGCCTGATCGTCGACGAAGGCGTGCTGGTCGAGATCGTGCGCGCGGGAACCGGCGATCCTGTCGCCGCCGGCGAGGTGGGCGAAGTCGTGGTCACGCTGCTCTCCAACCGGGCCTACCCGCTGATCCGGTTCGGCACCGGCGATCTTTCCGCCATCGTACCGTCGTCGCTGTCGACGGCCTCATCCTGCGGCCGCACCAACGTGCGCATCAAGGGCTGGCTGGGGCGAGCCGATCAGACGACCAAGGTCAAGGGCATGTTCGTGCATCCGTCGCAGATCGCGGCCATCGTTTCGCGTCATCCCGGAATCGCGAAAGCGCGGCTGGTGGTCGACAACCGGCAGGGAACAGACACCATGACGCTGCACGTCGAAATGGCTGCCGACGATGCATCGGCGCGCGAGGCGATCGTAGCCAGCGTTCGCGACGTGACCAAGCTTCGCGGCGAGGTCAAGGTGCATGCTCCCGGCGAGCTCGCCAACGACGGCAAAGTGATCGACGACCTCCGGCGTTATGATTGAGTGCCTCGCCGTGCTACGATCGGCGAGGAATCTCCATCATGGTCAAAACCGCTTCCGTTGCCACTTCAGTGACGCCGCTCGCCGAAGAGACGTTGAACGCGATTGCGGCCACGGGCGTGGTTCGCACGTTTCCCAAAAACACGGTTCTGATCAACGAGGGCGACACCGCCGATTCGCTGTTTATCGTCTTGAGCGGCAGGGTCAAGGTCTTCGCGAGCAACGAAGCCGGCCGCGAAATCGTGCTTAGCTTCTTCGGTCATGGTGAGTACGTGGGGGAAATGTCACTCGACGGCAGCCCGCGTTCCGCCTCGGTGATGACCATGGAGCCGACGACGTGCGCGATCGTGAATCGCGCCAGCTTCCGCCAGTTCGTGCTCGATCACCCCGATTTTGCGCTGCATCTGATCGAAAAGCTGATCCAGCGCGTGCGCATCACCACCGACACCGTCAAGAGCCTCGCGCTCTCCGATGTCTACAGCCGGTTGGTGCGGCTGATCATGGCGCTGGCGGTCGAGCGCGATGGGGTGCTCACCGTGCCGGAGCGCCTGACCCAGCAGGACATCGCCGAGCGCGTCGGCGCGTCGCGCGACATGATCAGCCGGTTGTTCAAGGATCTGGTCGCGGGCGGCTACTTAAGCATCGCCGATCGAACCATCACCGTCCTGAAAAAGCCGCCGCCCGGCTGGTAGGCGCTGCGCCAGCCTCGCATTCCGCCGTTGCTTCCGCGCCCGCGACGCGCGGCGCAGAGCGGACCGTGAATTTTCTGCATCATTTTCGCGGAATCCTCCGGCGCGACGACCTTGAGCGCGCTGCTACCGTGGACACATCCGTCGGCGAAACATCAACCGCCGGATGATCGACGGGCCCGATCGAGGGCTCCGCCGCTTTAGTCCACGTCGTTCGAGGAGTTCACCATGAGGCATTCGAGACTTTCTTTTGCCAAGAGGAGACGCTTGAACACGGCGATCAAGGTCGCGGCATTGTTTGCCGCGCTGGCGTTCGTGACCGTCGTTCTCGAGCAGCCGCGTCTGACCGCATCGCCGAAACAGTCGCAGGCAACGGTCGAGCAGAGCCTATATTCACCGCAGCAGCAGACGATGACCGCAGCCGACCCGGCCGCGGCCGGAGAATCGATCGTTCGCTCGTCCGCTTCGGAGCAGCTGCCGGTGTATTTCCCGGGCCAGTTCGCGCCGCCGCGCGGCGAGGTCGAAGCGCAACCTCCGTCATTCTGAGACGGGCGGTCAGGGCTTGGCGCAGTCGCAGACGTCGTTGCCCTTGTCGAAGACGATGCGCCATTGCCCCGGTGCCTCGCGCCGCCAGATCGAGGTGAAGGTGGCGAACAGCTTGCCGCCAGGGTCGCGCACCGGCCCGCTGCTCAACGCCAGGTCGCCCGATTCGAGCACTTGCACCTGATCGGGTTGCCACGAGAACGGCGCCTGGGGCTTGTCGAAAAAGCGCTGCCAGAAATCGGCGACGCGCTGCTTGCCGCGCAGCGGCGTCGGTCCCGAGAAGAAAACGGTGTCTTCGGCGAGAAAGGATTTGAACGCGGAGAAATCGCGGTCGGCCATGGATTTGGCGAACGCGCGCTCGGTGTCGGTGACCTCGCGCTCGGCGCGCGCGGTGTCCGCGGCGTCGCGGGGCGTGGGTGCGGCACACGCGCCGAGCAACGCCGAGAAGGCGAGCAGGACGAGCACGCACGATTTGCTCATCGGGGCCGGCGACTGGGCGTTGCGGCGCCTACCGCGCGGTACGAGGCGATTCGTGCGCGAAAACATGGAAGGATCGTCCATCGCGATGCGATCGAGACGGTCAGATGCCGCCCATGCAGACATATTTCGCCTCGACATACTCGTCGATGCCGTATTTCGAGCCTTCGCGTCCGATGCCTGACTGCTTGACCCCGCCAAAGGGCGCCACCTCGGTGGTGATGAGGCCGGTGTTGACGCCAACCATGCCATATTCGAGCGCTTCGGCAACGCGCCAGATGCGACCGATGTCGCGCGAGTAAAAGTACGCCGCGAGGCCGAACTCGGTCCGATTGGCGAGCTCTATCACTTCTTCGTCGGTCTTGAATCGGAACAGCGGTGCGACCGGGCCGAACGTCTCCTCGCTGAAGATTTTCATGTCGGGAGTCACGCCGGTGAGCACGGTGGGCTCGTAGAAGGTTCCGCCCAGCGCGTGCCGCTTGCCGCCGACCATCACCTTCGCGCCGTGCGCAGTGGCGTCGGCGACATGCTCCTCGACCTTGTCGAGCGCATCGCGATTGATCAGCGGACCCTGGGTGACGCCTGCTTCGATGCCGGATCCGACCCTGAGCGCGCGCACCCGCTCGGAGAGTTTGGCCGCGAAGGCGTCGTAGATCTTGTCGTGCACGAACAGGCGATTGGCGCAGACGCAGGTCTGTCCGGTGTTGCGGTACTTGGAAATGATCGCGCCTTCGGCGGCGGCATCGAGGTCGGCGTCGTCGAAGACGATGAACGGCGCGTTGCCGCCCAGCTCCAGCGATATTTTCTTCACCGTCGGCGCAACCTGGCTCATCAGCACGCGTCCGATCGCGGTCGAGCCGGTGAACGACAGCTTGCGGACGGTCGGATTCGAGGTCATCTCGCCGCCGATAGCCGACGACTTGCCGGTGATGACATTGAGGACGCCTGGCGGAAATCCTGCCCGCGCGGCGAGCTCGGCCAGCGCCAGCGCCGAGAGCGGGGTGGCGAGCGCGGGTTTGATCACTACCGTGCAACCGGCGGCGAGCGCCGGGGCGACCTTGCGGGTGATCATCGATGATGGAAAGTTCCACGGCGTAATCGCGGCACAGACGCCGATAGGCTGCTTGATCACCACCAGCCTGCGGTCGTTGCCGATGGTCGGGATCACGTCGCCGTAGACGCGTCGCGCTTCCTCGGCGAACCATTCGCAATATCCGGCGCCGATAGTGATTTCGCCTTTGGACTCGGCGAGCGGCTTGCCCTGTTCGCTGGTCAGGATCAGGGCCAGATCGTCGGCGTGCGCGAGCTGAAGCTCGGACCACTTGCGGATGATTGCCGAGCGCTCCTTGGCCGTTTTGTCGCGCCATGCCGGCCACGCGCGGTCCGCCGCCGCGATGGCGCGCGCGGTTTCCGGCGCGCCCATCATCGGACCGGTGCCGATCTTTATCGCCGTCGCCGGAT
>JALZAN010000022.1 GCA_030948365.1 Pseudomonadota bacterium | reverse complement strand
CTTCAGTGCTGCTCTCCAGCTCCGCCAGCAGCTCCTCGACCAGCTTGCGAAATGCGGGATCGCCGTTGGTCACCGGCGCCACGACCAGCGACAGGATCAATCCGTGCGAGGCGGGGATGTCGTTCCAGCGGCATGACAGACCGGTCAGGTCGGGGCGCGTCCCGGGCGGCGCCGGCGGCACGCCAAAGCGGCCCTGCTTCATCGCACGATCGGCCCACGCAAGTCCGCCGCCGGAAAACATCGCGTACGAAACGTTCTTCGACGCCGCGAACCGGGCCACGCTCACGTTGAGTCGCTGTTCTCTCACCGCGGAGACCGGCACCAGCGCAACCCGAAGGTCGAGTTGCAGATCGTCTCGCGTCCAGGCCGCGGTCGCGGCGAGCGCCGCATGTGCCGCCCCCTCGTCGTCGCCGGAGACCGCGAAGCTCGCGCCGTCGCCGCCGAAGACGAAAGGAAACTTGCGTCCGCCGAGCGCGTTCGAGAGCGCTGCGATGACCGATGCTCCCGCGGTGTTGACGGCCTTGTAGCGCCCATTTTCGATCGCCTTGGTGGAGCTGACGACATCGGTGAGGCCCAACAGCCAGTCGTCCGGCAGCGGTTGATAGCGCGCGGGATCCATAATGTTGGCGAACCCGTCGAAGATCGGCAGGCCGGCGTAGTAGTCGATGTCGGCTCGCATCACGCACTATTCCAACGTCTACTCCCGACAGTGGGCGTTTTGCCGACGGGTCGTCGTCAGTCCGTCCACACCTGCGCACATCGCCACCGTGTCTCCCGTGAGCATGGCGCGGAAAGTATACAAGGGCGGCGAGGCTTGTACCCGGGCGGCGCGCGAAAATGAAACCCGCGCCGTTGGCGCTGCGGCATAATGATTCGGTCGCTGCTGCCTTTGACACGTCGCAAGATGCTCAAGCTCGCGCTCATCACTCTCGATTGCTTCCTCGCGGGATCGTGTTCGATGACGCCTATCACTCCCTCGAACGGGACCCCCGCAACCCGCGCCGCGGTAGTCGCGGATCTGGCGCCGACCGGAAAACTGCGCGCCGCAATCAACTTCGGCAACCCGGTGCTCGCCTTCAAGGACAAGGCGACCGGCGAAGCGCAGGGCGTTTCGATCGATCTCGCGCGGGAGCTCGGGCGGCGCTTAGGCGTTCCGGTCGAGTTGGTCGCCTACGATGCCGCCGGCAAGGTCACCGAGGCGCTCAAGTCCGGCGCCTGGGACGTCGCCTTTCTCGCGATCGACCCGGCCCGCGCGGTGGAGATCAGCTTCAGCCCACCGTACGTCATCATCGAAGGTGCGTACCTGGTGCCGCGCGATTCGCTCATCCGGAGCAACGCCGACGTCGATCGGCCCGGCGTTCGCGTCGCCGTGGGCACCGGCAGCGCCTACGACTTGTATCTGACGCGAGAGCTGAAGCACGCGACCCTCGTTCGCACGCCGGTTTCCGGCGAGGTTGCCGACATGTTCGTGGCGCAGAAGCTCGAGGTTCGCGCCGGTGTCAGGCAGCAGCTCGAGGAGGATGCCCGGCGCATCCCCGGCATGCGCCTGCTCGAGGGCCGGTTCATGGTCATCAACCAGGCGATGGCCGCCCGGCGAGGCCGCGATGCGGGCGCCATGTATCTGCGAGACTTCGTCGAGAAGATGAAGGCGTCCGGCTTCGTCGCGGATTCGCTGGCGCGGCACCACGTCGCGGGTGCCGCGATCGCGCCGCCCGGCGACGCGCGCTGAGCGGCCGCTTCAACGGCGCTCGGCAGCCGCGTGTTCCGCGCGCGGCCGGCAGGCGGTGAATATTCATGATCACACGGCAGGGATTTGCATGCGCAACCGGACCCGCGTCGGGTAGCCTGCAGATGCCGTTCGCGGCGCGTGGCTGCCCGGCGTAATCGCGCGCGGCAAGCACAGGAGGCAGTATGAAATATGCACACGCTCGATCCGTATTCGAACTCGGCGTCGTAGGGATGGGCCGCCGATCCACGCGGCACAGGTGGCCGTGGGAGACCGGCGGCGCAATGAGCCCGCATCGCGTTCAGGAGCTGGAGATCGTTCCCGACGCCATACGCGAGTTCGTCGACGCGCATCGCTTCGGCTCGAAAAAGCGAGTCGCGGTCTCGCGGTAGTTCGGTCGCGGGTTGCCTCGCGCGCGCCGGCAGCGCATAGTGACGACCAAGCCCGGTCGCTCGGGGCGCCGCTGATCGTCAGGCGAGCGCGCGGAAGCGGCCACGATTCGATTTATCTTGGAGGGAATATGCCGATTCGCTGGATTTTCGCCCTTGTGCTGACGGCGCTGGTTTGCGGCTGCACTTCGCTCGACATTTCCCCGCGCGAAAACGACCTGATCAGCGGCACCGATGCTCTGATACCGGTGACCATTCGACTTTCCTGGCCCAGTGGCGGTCTTGGCATGGGCCCGGTGGTCGAGCTCGACGGCAAGCGGATCCCGAATTCGGCGCTGACGTTCACCAGCAGCGGAGCGACCACCGTGGTCGCACTTGCGCCCGGCTCTCATCGCGTCCGCGTTCGCACAGCGCAGCTGTGCCGTGTGTGCGTGGGTGGGATCGGCGAATTCGACTACACGCGACGGTTTTTTGTCTTGACCTCCGCGCCGGTGGTCTCGCTGGACTTGGTCTCCCCGACCTTGCTCGCGAGCGGCGTTTCCGCGGAATAAGAACAAGCCTTACTCGGCGGCGACGGCTTCGGCCGAAACGCGAGCCGATGTGGTCAGCTCGCGAACGTCCGCCGCATCCGCGAGCCTCGCGCACAGCTCGATCAGGTGCGCGGCGCTTGAACTACCCAGGATCGGATCGACCAGGCCGTGGAACTTGCGCTGCAGATCGGCGTCGCTCATCGGCCGCTCTACGCTGCCGATCGCATGCTCGACAAAGACGTGCAACTTGCGGCCGTCCTTGCAGAGGATGGTGACGTCCGCGGATGCTTCGTCGATGCCGTCGTCGACGCTGGCCTTGACGCGATCGCGAAGCGCGATCACATCGGCGCGGGCGACCACCTCATCGGAGAAAGCGTGCTCGCCGACTTCACCGAGGAGGATGCCCGCGGCGCACGCGTGGTACACGCTGAACTTCGCCTCGAGCCCGTTACGCGGCGCGGATTTGGCCGTCAGCTCGAGCACCAGCGAATGCACCTTGAGATCGATCCGCTCGATGTCTTCGACCGGCAGGCGGTTGGCGTTTCTAAGCTGCAGGCAGCCATCGATGCTCGGATGAATCACGATACCGCAGGCGAACGGCTTATAGGTATTGAACGAGATCTCGAAGCGCTTGCCTAGCTCGTCGCTGATCTCGCTCCAGTCGCATTTCGTCGAGTAGGTTTGCGCCAGCCCGCGCGGCGCCTCGATGGCGCGCGGCGACGATGTATAGCCTTGCTTCGCCATCAGCGCCGACATCAACCCTGCGCGCGCCGCACCGCCGATGTGAAATGCCTTGGTCATCGACCCGAACTGCTCCCGCACACCGATGGGCTGCGACGCGGCGAGGCCCAGCGCCATAGTCGTCTTACCCGAGTCGAGCCCGAGCAGCCGGGCGCACGCGGCCGCGGCGCCGAGCATCCCGGTCGAGCCGGTGATGTGCCAGCCGCGGTCGTAGTGCTCGGGGTAAATCATGTTGCCGATGCGGCACTCGACATCGACGCCGAGGACGACGGCGTCGATGAATTGCCTGCCCGTCGCGCCGTAGTGCTCCGCAACCGCCAGCGACGCCGACGCGACCGGGCCGGCGGGATGAATGATGGTCCGAAGATGGGTGTCGTCGAAATCGAAGGTGTGCGAGGTGATTCCGTTAAGCAGGGCGGCGCTGGCGACGTCGACCCGCTCGCCCCGCCCGAGAATGGTCGCCTGCGCGGAGGGGTCGAGCTCGATTACTGCGGCAAGGGCCGCGCCGACCGTCGGATGCCGCGCCGCGCCGATGGCGCAGCCGACCCAGTTCAGCACGGTCCGATGCGCTTCCCTGTCCACGGTCGCGTCCCAGCCCTTGGAAGGGTGCGTGGCGACGAACTCGGCCAGGATTTTCGTGACCGGCGGCGCGTGGGCGTCGGCGCTTACTCGGGTGTTCTGGGCCATGGAGGGTCGCCTCGATATGCGATGCTGCTTGAGGTCACTCGCCGAGCTCGCTATTGCGCGCGTCCGCCAGGCGAGAGCGCTTGCCGATGCCGCGGCGCATGCAATGTCCGCACTGCTTCAAGGCGATCGGCGATGATGCGTGCGCAGCTGTTCGATCCGGACATGAATCCCCTGTTTTTGTCATTGCGCTGCCGAGCTTGCAAGGCTCGGACGGCGTATGGCCTGTCGCATTCAATCTTAACGCAACTGAGGCTTTCCGATGGGGCCCCCTGCTTGCGCGACGCTGAATCGCCCCCTCACCCGCCAATACCATCGTCTCCGTATGCGCCGTTGGACCGCTACGCTACATTGTTTCGATTTTCTGAGGGACAATCCCGGGCTCAAGCAGCATGCGGAGACGTTCCAATGAAAATCGTGATCAACCGCGCGCAGATCCTCTCGCAGATCCGCGCCAACATCGTGGCCATCTTCAGCATCATCGTCGCTCTCTCGGGGATGGCGTACAACACATGGCGCAACGAGAAGACCGAGATCAACCACAGCGTTCGCATCGCCGCATTCGAGACCCTCAAGAATCTGGGCGAAGCGCAGATCGTCGTCGAATATCTGCACTTCCAGAAAAACCGCCTGCTCGGTGATCCCGTGCAAGGGTGGGGCCGCATGATCTATATTCGCGATCTCGCGCAGGTGTTGCCTGCGCCGGGCCCGGCGGAAGCGGAGCGCCTGTGGGTCGCGTGGCGCGACAATGTCGAAGAGCTGGGCACCAAGGACGAAGCGATGGTGAAAATTACCGACGAGATGCAGCTGCTGCGCCTGACCACGCTGGAGATACTCGGCGGCTTGCGCTGACGACCGCCTCGCACTTTTTTTGACCAAACGCCTTGGCAATATCCGTAAACGTAGTAAATTGCGTGCGCTTAGCCTTGTAAAGCGTCGCCAAGTCGCATCGTGGAACTTGCCTCCCGGTCGCATGAGCACGACACCATGAGACCTTCGAGGGCGAGCGCACCGCTGCGTCGTGACTCGAATCCGGAGTGACTCTCTTGCTGTCCGACCTCGTATTGCCTCTCGAAGAACGTCTGAGCGCACTGCCGCGCGAGACGCTGAACTCCCTGCGCCGCGGCATCGAAAAAGAGAGCCTGCGCGTGCAGCCCGACGGCATGCTCGCTAGCACGCCGCACCCGGCTCGCCTCGGCTCGGCGCTGACGCATCCGAACATCACGACCGACTTCAGCGAGTCGCAGCTCGAGCTCATCACCGGCGTGCACGCCAGCGCCGACGCGTGCCTCAACGAGCTCACCGAGATTCACCAGTTCGTTTACCGGGTGATCGGCGAAGAGCTGCTCTGGGCGGCGAGCATGCCCTGCCGCCTGCCTGCGGAGGACAAGATTCCGCTCGGTCGTTACGGAACGTCCAACGTCGGCCGAGCGAAGAGCGTGTACCGCATGGGCCTCTCGCATCGTTATGGGCGGCGGATGCAGACGATCTCGGGCATCCACTACAATTTCTCGCTGCCGGGCAGCCTTTCGAACGACGCCTACTTCTCGCTGATCCGCAATTTTCGCCGACACTCGTGGCTGCTGCTGTATCTCTTCGGCGCGTCGCCGGCGGTGTGCTCGACGTTCGTCGAAGGCCGCGAGCACGGCCTCGATCGGTTGAGCGGCGACACGCTCTATCTGCCCTATGCGACCTCGCTGCGCATGGGGCGGCTGGGATACCAAAGCGATGCGCAGTTGTCGCTCGCGGTGAGCTATAACAGCCTTGAAGGCTACGGCGCTTCGTTGCAAGAAGCGCTGACGCGACCGTATCCGGCCTACGAGGCGATCGGCATCCGCAAAGGGGAGGACTATCGCCAGCTCGCCACCAGCCTGCTGCAGATCGAGAACGAGTTCTACGGCACGATACGTCCGAAGCGGGTGATCCGGCCCGGCGAGCGTCCACTGCACGCGTTGCGCGATCGTGGCGTGGAATACGTCGAAGTGCGCCTGATGGACCTCGATCCCTTTCATCCAGTCGGTATCGTCGCCGGCACGATCCGGCTCCTCGACGTGTTCCTTCTGCATTGCCTGCTGAGCGATAGTCCGCCGGACACGCCTCAGGAGCTCTCGGCAATCGCCGGCAACAAGCAGCGCGTCGCTTCACGCGGGCGCGAGCCGGGGCTGCGCTTGACTAGGGAGGCCGCCGAAGTGCAACTCGCCGATTGGGGCGCGGAGGTGCTTGCCGAGTGCGAGCAGATCGCCGCGGCGCTCGACGCGGCGACCGAGGGCAACCTGCATCGCCAGGCGCTTTCGGCGGCGGCCGCTGCGATCGCCGATCCCGCGTCGACACCTTCCGCGCGCGTCCTGCGGTCGATGGCGCGCGATCACGACAACTCCTACGTTCATTTTGTGCTCGCGCAGTCGCGCGCCCATCGCGACACCATCATGAAGCTGCCGCTGTCGCAGGAAGTTGTCAACCGCTTCGCCGCTGAGGCGGAAGCATCGATCGTTGAGCAGCGCCGGATCGAAGCCGCCGACACACTGCCGTTCGAGACCTACCGCCGACTGTATTTGGCGCCGGTGCGGTTGAACGAGTAGCTCGAATCACGTCCGGGCGGAGCCAGCGACTGGTCGGCTAGCCAAACGGCCGCACGCCGATGAGCCATTCGTGCAGCCAGAACGCAAACGCCGCCCACGCCGCAATTCCCACGACCACCGCCAACGCATCTCGGGCCAGCGAGCCGGCGGGATACTTCACCTGCGCGGCGCGATCGCGCCTGCGCGACGACGCGAAATCCACCACCGCCCAGACCAGAAAACTTCCGAACAATACCGTGCCGGCCAGCGTTCCATTGGCAATCAGGTGCGCGAACGCCCACAGCTTCACGCCCAACACCATGGGGCTGCCCAGCCACGCCTTGAGGTGCGTGTCCGGCACGTACGCCGCAACGACCAGCACAAACGCGAGCAAGGTAAGCGGCGGGAGGAGCTGCCGCGTCCATCCCGGCGGAGACCACAGGACCACGGAGTCGACACGCGCCTGGCCGTAGCCCCACACGATCAGCGCAAACCCCGCCAGCGACGCCAGCGCATAGAGGCCCTTCCACGGGCCTTCACCGAGGCGAGCGACGCGCGCCGATCGCCAATCGTCGGCAACGATGCGCACCGAGTGCACGCCAAGAAAGATGACGAGGCCGAGGATCAGATAGATCATGAGCGCCTCCTTGGAAGCGTGAAGTCTGAGTGAGGCGCTTGTGCAGGTCAACGCGCTTTCGGCGGACGCCGCAGAATGTTTCGGGTGCAACGGCGCGGAGCGCCGGGTCGCGGGCGGGGGCTCGGGCCGGGGAACCAAGAAACCGCTTGACTTGCCCGGGCTGAATCCGTATCGTCTTAGTTGAACGATCAATCAAATGCGGACTACGCCTCCGAGCACGCCACCAAGGCCGCCACTGGCCACGCGCGACCGCCTCGTCATGACCGCGATGCAGCTCTTCTGGGAAAAAGGCTATGGCTCGACCAGCGTGGCCGACATTCTGCAGGCGGCCAAGGTCAACAGCGGCAGCCTGTATCATTTCTTCCCCGGCAAGCAGGACCTGCTGCTCGCGGTGCTCCGGGCCTATCGTGGCGGCATCGCCGAAATGCTGCTTGCGCCGGCGTGGAAGGGCCTCCGCGACCCGGTCGAAAAAATATTCGCGCTGCTGGCGCGCTATCGGCAAAGCGTGGTTCAAACCGATTGTGTTTACGGCTGTCCCATCGGCTCGCTGGCGCTGGAGATCCACGAGCCCGACCCACCGGTGCGCGAGGCGCTCGCCGACAACTTCAAAGCCTGGGTCGACGCCGTGGAACAGTGCTTGCTTGAGGCTGATTTGCGCCTGCCCAAAGGTCTCGATCGACGCGAGCTTGCGGAGTTCGTGCTGACGACGATGGAGGGCGGCGTAATGCAGGCGCGCACGCACCGTGACGTCGCCTATTTCGACCGCGCGGTACGTCAATTGAGGACGTATTTCGGCTATCTCGAGCGCGACGCGGCTCTAGGTTCCGTGTCCGCGCTTGCACCGCGCGTGACTATACCCGGCCGGGCGCCAGGCAGGCGCAAATCCGGGCGCAAATGAGGGAGAGGGCAATGGCAGGGATCGATCTTCTGGCGGTACTCGCCGCCGCGATCGCGGCATTCGCGGCCGGCGGAATCTGGTACGCGCCGCTTCTTTTCGGCGACGGCTGGCAGACCGACCCCCGCCTGCCCGAGCATTTGCGCGCGCACAAGCCGGCGCTCATCTTCGGGGCCGGGTTTCTGTTGTCGCTGATCGCCGCGCTGATGTTTGCGATTTTTCTCGGACCGCATCCCTCGATGCGGGTCGCGGTGCTCACCGGGTGCGGCGCCGGCATGGTATGGATCGCCACCGCCTTCATCAGGAACCCCCGGTCGAGGCTGACCCGGGGCAGGCGCCTCGAGCTCAGCCTTATCAACGGTGGCTTTCACGCCGTGCAGTTCATGGTTCTCGGTCTGGTGTTTGCCCATTTTCAATGAGGTGCGCCGTGCGTCGATGGCTCGTAGGCTTCCTTTTCTTTTGTCCGATCGTGTTTGCGGCGTACGCTGCCGAAATGACCGAGGGTGCACCGAGCCCGGTCGAGGGGCTTAAGGCGATGGCGTTCCTGGCAGGACATTGCTGGAAAGGGGAATTCCCAAGCACCAAACAGGTCGACGAGCATTGCTTCCAATGGATGTACAACGGCAAGGCGCTGCGCGATACGCACACCGTGCGCGCACCCGGCCGGCCCGACTACATCGGCGAGACGACGTATTACTGGGACTCGGGATCGAAGCGGGTCGAATATCTCTACGTCGAGAACTTCGGCGGCATCAGCCGCGGGAGCATGGAGAGCACGCCGGGCGCGCTGGTCTTTCCGGCGACGCAATACGTCGCCGACGGCCAGTCGCTGACATACCGCGTTCGCTGGACGCTGATCGACGACGCGTCCTACGAGGCGTGGAGCGAGATGCAAACAAAGGACTCGTGGGTCACCATGTTCAAGCTGATCATGAAGCGAACATCGTAACGTCGCGAGATTCGTCTTCACGGAAGGGTCAGCATTTAGGCGTTGGCGTGTTCGTACACCGACGCGGCAGCGCAAAGGTGCAAAAGCGAAGAGGCGAAGAGGCGAAAAGTTAGCGCTGCGGCAGCCTGCGCAAGCCGGCGGGAATCAGCCACCGCTCGGCGACTCGGAAGGCGCCTTCGATCAACAGCGCAAGCGCAGCGGCCGGCAGGGCGCCGGCCAGCAGCATGCCGTGATCGTTGAGCGCCAAGCCGGTGACGATGCGCTCGCCGTAGCCGCCTGCGCCGATGAAGGCGGCGATGGTGGCGGTGCCGACATTGATCACCGCCGAAGTCTTGATCCCGGCCATGATCGTCGGCGCGGCAAGCGGCAGCTCGATCTTGTGCAGGATGGTTGCCGAGCGCATTCCCAGCGAAAGCGCGGCATCCTTCATTCCGCGCGTGACCTGCGTCAGCGCCGCATGCGTGTTGCGCACGATCGGCAGCAGCGCGTAGAGGCTGAGCGCGATGAACGCCGGCAGAACGCCGATGCGTCCGGTGAGCGGGATCAGCACCGCGAGCAGCGCCAGCGAGGGAATGGTCTGCACGATGCCCGTCGCGCCCAGGATCGCCGCTTCGGTGGCGGGGCGCTTGGCGGCGACGATGCCGAGCGGAACGCCGATCAGGATGCTCGCCGCCAGCGACAGGAAAACGAGCGTGAGATGCTCGTAGGTCAGCCGGCCGAAATCGGCGCCGAATATTTTGTGCCACAGATCGTTCGACGGCGGAGTGCCTGCCGCGGTCACGGCCGGTGTCGGTGTCGTCGACGCAGTTGCACGGCCGGCGAGAAATTCCGCGGCGACCGTCGCGAAGTCCTTGTGCTCCAGTTCCGCGGCGGCATTCATGCGCCGCATCGCGGCATCGTCGATGGTGCCCTGGAGGCGCATCAGCGCCTCCCAGGTCTTCGGCAGACGTTGCGGGAGGTCCGACCGATAAAGCAGCACTGCGTCGTAACGGGGAAAGTATTGCCGGTCGTCGGCGAGCACCGTCAGGCCGTACTTGTCGATCTTGGCGTCGGTCGAGTAAATGTCTATCGCGTCGACCTGTCGCTCGGCGATGGCTTCGTAGGCCAGACCGTGGTCGAGCCCGCGCGGCGTCGCGAAGGGTAATTCGTAGGCGCGCTTGAGCCCTGGCCAGCCGTCGGCGCGGCCGATGAACTCTTGCGAAAGACCCAGGCGGAGCTCGGGATGCGCCTTCAGGTCGGACAGGCGCGCGATGCTCTTGGCGCGCGCGTCGTCGCCGCGCATCGCCAGCGCGTAGGTGTTGTTGAAGCCGAGCGGCACCGCCACCGCCAGTCCCATCGGCGCAAGCTTGGCACTGAGCTCGGCGAGCGGCGGCACCGCGTCCAGCTTGAGAATCTCCCGCGCGATGGTGCCGGTGTACTCGGGATAGACGTCGATGCTGCCGGTGGTCAGCGCATTGAGCACGATCGCGGTATTGCCGAGCCCCTGGCTGTGCGCGGCCGGCGATTCGCCTGCCGCCAACGCCGACTGCCTGATGATCTCTCCGAGGATGTAAGATTCGGTGAAGCGCTTGGAGCCGACGTTCATCGTCGGCGCAGCCATCGCCGCGGCGGCGAACGCACATGCCGCGGCGGCTGCCGCGGCATTGCGCCAGGGTGCGAGCGTGATTGTCATGGGCCGCAAACCGGTTGAATAGGTTACGCGAAACCGCCGGCCCATGCCCAACGAAGAGTGGCGGCGGCGGCCGGGAACGCAAGCTCGCCGATCACCATCCAATCGGTGAAGAAGGAACCATACGACGATGGCCAATCGACCCGCCGCCGAAGCCGCACGTAAGCCCGCGTCCGCACTCGACGATGCCGCGCTCGTCGAGCGCATTGCCGTGCGCGACGAGGCGGCATTTGAAGCCTTGATGCGGCGCTACAACGGCAAGCTGTTCCGTGTCGCCCGCGCGATCCTCAAGGACGACGCCGAAGCGGAGGATGCGCTCCAGGACGCCTATCTCGACGCCTTTCGGCACATTGATGGCTTCCGTGGACGCGCCAGGCTGTCGACCTGGCTGACGCGCATCGTCATCAATCATGCGCTGATGCGCTTGCGCCGAAACAAGCGTGACGGCGTTGTGGTGCCGATCGTGCGCGACGGGGCGGAAGCGGACTCACCGGAGGCCGACGTGGCCGATGAACGAAGCGAATCTCCGCCGGCCGCCACGCTGCGTGCCGAAATCCGTCGCGCACTCGAGCGGAGGATCGACGAGCTGCCGACTGCCTTCCGCACCGTGTTCGTGATGCGCGAGGTCGAGGACATGACGGTCGAGGAAACGGCGGAGTGCCTGTCCATTCCCACCGCGACCGTGCGCACCCGCCTGTTCCGAGCGCGCGCGCTGCTGCGCGAGGCATTGGCACGCGACATGGACATGGCGACCGTCGACGTGTTCGGCTTTGCCGGCGAACGCTGCGATCGCATCGTCGCGCGGGTGCTCGCGCGATCGCGGGACTGGGCCCCGGATTTGCCCGCCGATGGCGCGTCCATCCCGCGGTAAGGCACCGTTTCCTCCCTTGCGGGAACGCCGCGACCCGCACCCGCATCCAATCCGCATCCGATCGCCAGGCGTCTTCGTATAGTATGAGGCCCGACGTCGGGGGCAGGATGAGAGCATTCGCCGCTCGCCCGTCCTTCGCCAGGGACAAGGCGTCGATCCACCACTGAGGAGTCACATAATGAAAATTCCAGCTATTGCCATTGCCAGTACCTTGCTGTTCGCGGTCGCAGGTGCGTCCGCGCAAGGCGTCAACGACGCGCAGATCGCGTCGATCGTCGTCACCGCCAACCAGGTCGACATCGATGCCGGCAAGCTCGCGCAGTCGACCTCCAGCAACGCCGAAGTCAAGAAATTCGCGGAGCGCATGATTACCGACCACACCGGAGTCAACAAGTCCGCGGTCGATCTGGTCACCAAGCTCAAGGTCACCCCGGAGGACAATGCGACCAGCAAGAGCCTCAAGTCGGGTGGTGAGTCGAACGTCGCCAAGCTGAAGACGCTGAAAGGCGCGGACTTCGACAAGGCGTATATCGAACATGAAGTCGTCTATCACCAGCAGGTCCTCGACGCCGTCGACAAGACGCTCATTCCCGGTGCCAAGAACGAAGAGCTGAAGGCGCTTCTGGTCAAGGTGCGGCCGGCGTTCGTGGCCCACCTCGAGCACGCCAAGATGCTCCAGTCGTCGATGGGCGCCCCGGCCAAGAAATAATCAGACTCCGGTGAATACGACCTCGTATCGCACCGTTGCGTTTTTCGCCGCGGCGCTGGCCCTGCTCGCTTTGAGCATGGGCCCGGTCACGGCGGCCGATGCACCCAAGCCCGCAAGTCACGCGGTGGCCATCGATGGCACCAATTTTCAGCCGGCGATGCTCGCGGTGAAGGTCGGCGATTCGGTCACGTGGACCAACAAGGATCCTTTTCCGCATACGGTGACGTCAACCGCCGGCGGCTTCGATTCACACGAGATCGCGCCCGGCAAGTCGTGGAAGTACACCGCGACGAAAAAGGGCGAGTTCGCCTATGTCTGCCTTCTCCATCCAACGATGAAGGCGACGCTGAAGGTCGAGTAGCTTCAACCGAGTCTGCGCGAGCGTCGGTCTCTTATGCAGGAGTAGGGTTACATAGCGCGCGCTGGATTGCGCGGGCGCTATGATTTACCCTCCTTGACTTCGGCGCCGCCTCGGTGGCCCGCCATGAGCGGACCCATCAACCCCTACCCGCACCTCCTCGCACCGCTTCCGCTCGGCTTCACGACGATCAAGAACCGCGTCCTCATGGGCTCGATGCATACCGGTCTCGAGGAGGCGCCGGACGGGTTCAACAAGCTCGCGGCCTATTATGCGGCTCGGGCCAGGGGTGGCGCCGGGCTGATCGTTACCGGCGGCATCGCGCCTAACTTCGCCGGCCGGGTCGAGCCGCGAGCTTCGCAGCTGTCGTTTCCGTGGCAACTGTCCAAGCACCGCATCATCGCCGACGCGGTGCACGCGGCAGGCGGCAAGATCGCGATGCAGATTCTTCATGCGGGCCGCTACGCATATCACCCGCTGTCGGTCGCGCCTTCGTCGCTCAAGTCGCCGATTACGCCTTTTCGTCCCCGCGCGCTCACCGGCTGGGGCGTGAGGAGGACGATTTCCGCCTACGTCCGCTGTGCGAAGCTCGCCCAGAGGGCCGGCTACGACGGCGTCGAGATCATGGGCTCCGAGGGTTACCTTATCAACCAGTTCATCGCGCCGCAGACCAATCACCGCGACGATGAGTGGGGGGGCTCGTTCCTGAACCGCATCCGCTTCCCGGTCGCCATCGTGCGCCGCACGCGCGAGGCGGTAGGCCCGAACTTCATCATCATCTATCGCCTGTCGATGCTCGACCTGGTCGAAGGCGGCAGCACCTGGGATGAGGTCGTCGCGCTCGCAAAGGCTATCGAGGCCGCCGGCGCAACGATCATCAACACCGGCATCGGCTGGCACGAGGCGCGCATTCCGACGATCGCCACCATGGTTCCGCGCGCCGCTTTCGCCTGGGTGACGCGGCGGATGAAAAGCAGCGTGACGATTCCGCTGATCACGACCAACCGCATCAACGATCCCGCGACCGCCGAGACGCTGCTTGCGCGAGGGGACGCCGACATGGTGTCGATGGCGCGGCCTTTCCTCGCTGATCCCGACTTCGTGAACAAGGCGGCGCAGGACCGCGCCGCCGAAATCAACACCTGCATCGGCTGCAACCAGGCTTGCCTCGACCAGATCTTCGAACGTGAGACCGCGACCTGCCTGGTCAACCCGTTCGCGTGCCGCGAGACCGAGCTAAGTCTCACATCTGCGACCGAGCGGAGGAGAGTCGCGGTGGTTGGCGCAGGCCCGGCGGGAATGGCGTGCGCGGCGACGGCCGCCGAGCGCGGGCATGAGGTGACCTTGTTCGAGGCCGCCGCGGAAATCGGCGGACAATTCAACCTGGCGCGGCGTATTCCGGGCAAGGAGGAATTCGCCGAGACGCTGCGCTATTTTCGGACCCGCCTCGAGCGCATGGGCGCTCGTGTTGCGTTGAACCGGCGCGTCGGCGTGGAGGATCTGCGTGCGTTCGACGACGTGATCCTCGCCACCGGAATCGTCCCGCGCACCCCTGCGATCCCGGGCATCGAGCATCACAAGGTCGCGAGCTATGTCGAGATCGTCAACGGGACGAAGCTTGCGGGCAAGCGGGTGGCGATCGTCGGCGCCGGAGGCATCGGCTTCGACGTTGCAGAATTCCTCACCGAAGACCATCCCGCTGACGGTCACGCCAGCGATGGACGACGAGACGACCCTGCGATCGCTGCGTTCTGCGCCGAGTGGGGTATCGACTCCGAGTTCGCGCACCGCGGCGGGGTCAAGCCCGCGCACGAAAATCCACCGCCGCGGCAGGTGTGGCTGCTCCAGCGCAAGTCCGAAAAGGTCGGCGCAGGGCTGGCCAAGACGACGGGCTGGATCCGCAGGACGCTGCTCAAGCGCCGCGGCGTCGCCATGCTCTCCGGCGTCGAGTACGTTGCCATCGACGACGCGGGCCTGCACATCAACATCGACGGCAAGCCGCAAACGCTCGACGTCGATACGATCGTCATCTGCGCCGGACAGGAGCCGCGCCGCGAGTTGATGGCGAGCCTCGAAGCGGTAGGCATCGCGCCCAAGCTGATCGGCGGAGCCGACGTCGCGCTCGAGCTGGACGCCAAACGCGCGATCGATCAGGGAACGAGGGTTGCGCTGGCGCTATAGCGCTGGCATGGCGCCCGATTTAGCCGCGAACTGTCGAGCGAATTTCTGACCCAGGACACCGGGGTGTCACGGCTGCAGGGAGTGGGTGGCGACGAAGTCGAAGCCGTCGAGTCGGGCCATCACGACGCCACCGTCGACGACGAGGCAGGCGATGATCGACAACAGCAGGATGATCCACAGTCCCACGACGGCGTGATCGAGCCACAGCCAATAGCGTCGCGTCGTTTCAGCGCTTGCGTCGCGATGTGAAGAGATCGGCGCTGGCTCGTTGCGCGGAGGTTGCGCATTGCTCGCCCTGCCCCGAGGATTTCGCTTGTCGCGCGCGCGGCGGGTCGCGCCCCGGCCCGGCTTGAGCCAGGCGAGCAGCGATAACGCCGCGGCGACACTCAAGTCGTTCTCGATGTTGGCCGGACGAACGCAATGCAGGGTGACGTCATCAATTGATTTTTCCCGCAAGGCTCATGCCAAAGCGACGTATGATTCACACCGCGAGTTGGAACAAAGGGTTAACGCGTTTTCGCTCGCGTTGGAGGAACCTGGCGTGCACCTTTGCAATGCGGCAGACGATTTTATGCACCAACCAAGCCCATATCCTCGACTTCGCCTTAGGGCGCGGCTGATGTGCAGCTTGCCATGAGTCCGTCGAGCGCCCAGCCCGCGCCGAGCACATCCTCGTCGCGCGATGGCGATGCCGCGGCCGCGCCGGTGGCGCTTGAGGTCGCCGACATCGTCAAGGGGTTCGACGCCATCGGTGAGCGCGTGATCGCGGTCGATCACGTATCTTTTGCGGTGCAAGCGGGCGAGGTCGTGTCGGTCATCGGCCCCTCGGGCTGCGGCAAATCGACCCTGTTCAACATCATCGGCGGTTTGATCGAAGGCGATGAGGGCCGCGTCACGGTCGAGGGAAGCATAGTGTCGGGCCCGCACGCCGCGATCGGCATGGTGTTCCAGGAGGAATCGACCTTTCCGTGGCGTACCGTGATCGAGAACGTCTCCTTTCCGCTCGAGCTCGCCGGGATGGCGAAAGACGAGCGTCTGCTGCGCGCTCGCGACTATCTGCAGCTGGTCGGACTGCGAGGCTTCGAGCGCCACTATCCGTCCGAGCTTTCGGGCGGCATGCGCCAGCGCGTCGCCATCGCGCGCACGCTCGCCTTCGGACCGAAGATCCTGCTCATGGACGAGCCGTTCGCGGCCCTCGACGAGCAGACGCGGTTCCTGCTCGGCGATAAGGTGCTGCAGATCCAGCAGCAGCTCGCCCAGACGACTCTGCTCATCACCCACAACATCGCCGAAGCGGTGCAGCTCTCCGATCGGGTGGTGGTCATGACTTATCGGCCGGGACGCGTGAAGCGCATCGTGTCGATCGACCTGCCGCGCCCACGCAGCTCCGAAGTCGTCGGCAGCGGGGAGTTCGGCCACTACGTCGCCGAGATCTGGAACGATTTGCGCGAAGAGGCGAGCCGCGGCATGCAGGACGCCGAAGCGCGATCGCTGCGGTCGGCGACGTCGTGAGCACGTTCGACCGCCCCGCCGCAACGAAGCCGTGGGCCCCGGCGCTTACCGGTTTTGCGACGTTGGCGGTCTCGCTGGCGCTCGTCGAAGCGCTGCTCCGGGTCGGCTGGATCAATCGCTTCGTGGTCCCGCTGCCATCCGCGGTGCTGATGAGCTTTCCCCGCATCATCGTGGAGGAAGACGTGCTGTCGCGATTCGCGATGACCGCGGCGGAGGCGCTCGCCGCGGCGGTCATGGTTGCGCTCGTCGCACTGCCCCTTGGCGTGCTGCTGTATCGCCGCAGCGTATTGCGCCGGGCCTTCGAGACTTGGGTGGCGGCGCTCGCGGCGGCGCCGCTGGTGCTGATCTATCCGCTGTTCCTGGTCATCTTCGGGCGCAACGCGGTCACCATCGTCATGATCGGATTTGTCTCCGGGCTGCCGCCGGCGATCCTGAAGACCGTCGAAGGCCTGGCCGGCACCCGTCGCGTGCTGGTCGACGTCGGCCGCAGCTTCAACCTGAATGCCTCGCAGCAGTTCTGGAAAATTCTCCTCCCGGCGGCGCTGCCGACCATCTTCGTCGGTCTGCGCCTGGGTTTGATGTTTGCACTGATCAACATCGTCGGCGTGGAGTTCCTCATCAACTTCGGCGGCCTGGGGCAGATGGTCAACGAGCTCGCCGAGCGCTACGACCTGCCGGCGATGTATGCCGCGATCTTTTTCGTGATCCTGGTCAGCGTCGGATTTTTCATGGTGACCGAACGGCTGGAACGATGGCTGTCGCGAGGCTGAACGCGATCGGCGCGCGCGGCGCGAGGACATCCAGGGCGGTGTTGCGGGCCCGGATCGTCACCTTGGCTGTCGTGTTTGCGGTGTGGGAAGCCGTCGCGCTCTCCGGCCTGCTTTTTCGCGACGTGGTGCCGCCGCTGGAAAAGATCGCCGTCGCGCTGGCGAAGCTGGTCGTCGATCCGGAGCTCTACGCCAATCTCGGCACCACGGCAATCGAAGTCGCCGTGTCACTCGTGATCGGCGGCGTTGCGGGCGTCGCGGTCGGTGCGCTGCTCGGCGGTAACCGCTTCCTCGGGCGCGCCTTCGAGCCGTATCTGCACTATCTGGGCCCGACGCCCAAGATCATCTTTTTCCCGATCATGATCATGTGGTTCGGCGTCGGCGGCGGCTCGAAAATGGCGATGGGCGCGCTTTCGTGCTTTTTTCCGGTGGCGATATCGACCGCGGTCGGCATGCGCGGCATCGATGCCGTGCTGATCCGCGTGGGCAGGAGCTTTGGCGCGACGCGGACGCAAATGTTAGCCAAGCTCTATCTGCCGGCGATGCGCGCGGCAATGCTTACCGGCTTCCGCCTTGGCCTCGGCGTGGCCGTCATCGGCGTACTCCTGGCCGAGACCAAGCTGTCCAACAAGGGTCTGGGGTATCTGGTGATCCAGGCCTACACGCGGTTCGACATCGCGACCATGTACGCGCTGCTGATCGTAATATTTCTGGTGGCAATCCTGGCCAATGCGCTGCTGAGCCGTCTGACCGCATTGCGGCAGTGACAAAACTTGGGGTGATGTCGGATGAGGTCGACCTGGGCTGGTCCGCGCCGCCGTTCGGACTCGGCGCGATCGAGCAGCGCAAGATACGTGTCGTCGGTCGCGGCGATGACATCCCCTCGATCGAGAGTCACATCGTGCGCTTCCGCATCGCTAATACGGCATTGCTCGACCAGCGCAGGGACGCCATAGCGCGCTGCGCGCGGGCCTACCGGGAGCCCGTCGATTGGATGTATTCCGATCCGGCCGATCCAAGCAATTGTAAGTGTGTGCACACATCAGCTGTGTGCGCTGCAACATATTAAATGGGTTCCATTATGATTTGGAATCATAAGCATAGGAATTTACGATTGACTTTAGACTTCAAGATCCCTATCTTGCATTGATGCATCGCAATATTAACGGACAAATTGCCCCGCTGAAACCGCGTATGGTCGCCACCGAGCGATCTCCCAAGACCCCGGCGAGCCCCCGTCGCAGGGGTGGCCAGCCACCTGTGCGCAAGAAGGTCGGCCTGGCCTTGCAGGGCGGCGGCTCCTGGGGTGCCTATACCTGGGGGGTGCTCGATGCGCTGCTCGCCAGCCGAACCATCAGCATCGCGCAACTGAGCGGGACCAGCGCCGGCGCGATCAATGCGGCCATCGTCGCCAGCGCGCTGGCCAAGGGATCCGCGGCCGAAGCGCGCAGGTCGCTGCGGGCGTTCTGGCTGCGCATCGCCGATCCGGCACTGGCCGATCTTGCGCGCAAGATCTGGGGGCCCGCGGAAAAGAGCTTCAGGCAGTCGTTCGGCGCGTGGCTGCTGTCGAGCGGGGCGGTGACGCCCTACAACTCCAACCCGCTCGGACTGAACCCGCTGCGCGACGCCATCGAGGCGCACGTCGACATCGACGCGATCCGCAGCAAGTCCGCACCCGCGCTGTTCGTCACGGTGACCAACGTCAAGACCGGCCTTCCGCGCGTCATCGCCAACGACGCCATGTCGATCGACGCGCTGCTCGCGTCGGCCTGCGTGCCGGAGCTGTTCCAGGCAGTCGAGCTCGACGGCGAGCGCTATTGGGATGGCGGCTACTGCGGCAATCCGACGCTGTGGCCGATGATCCACAGCGGCCTCGCGGACGATCTGATCGTAGTCCAGCTGGCGCCGGAATTCGCGGAAGTGCCGACCGACGGGCACTCGATTCGGCGCCGCGTCGGCGAGATCATCTTCAACTCCAGCCTCGTCGCCGA
>JALZAN010000021.1 GCA_030948365.1 Pseudomonadota bacterium | reverse complement strand
TGCCGCGCTGTCGGACGACGAGTTGCGGGCCAAGACGCCGACGCTCAAGGACCGCGTCGCCAAGGGGGAATCGCTCGATGCGGTGTTGCCGGAGGCGTTCGCGGTGGTGCGCGAAGCCGGCAAGCGGACGCTGCAAATGCGCCATTTCGACATGCAGCTCATCGGCGGCATGGGCCTGCATTACGGGAAGATCGCCGAGATGCGCACCGGCGAGGGTAAGACGCTGGTCGCCACGCTGCCGGCATATCTGAATGCGCTGACCGGACGCGGCGTGCATATCGTCACCGTCAATGATTATCTGGCTCAGCGTGATGCCGACTGGATGGGGCGAATCTACCGATTCCTGGGCCTGACCGTCGGCGTCAACCTGTCGCAGATGAGCCACGACCTCAAGCAGGCGGCTTACGCGGCGGACATCACCTACGGAACCAACAACGAATTCGGCTTCGACTATCTGCGCGACAACATGGTCTTCCACGCGACGGAGAAGGTCCAGCGCGGGCTCGTCTATGCCATCGTCGATGAGGTCGACTCGATCCTGATCGACGAAGCGCGAACGCCGTTGATCATATCCGGCCAGGCCGACGATAACGTCGATCTTTACTACAGGTTGAACGAGCTTGCCCCCAAGCTAGTCCGGCAGACCGAGGAGACGGGCTCAGGCGACTATTGGGTGGACGAGAAAGCGCACACGGTTCTGCTGTCGGAAGAGGGCCACGAGCACGCGGAGGGCATCCTCTTCAACGCCGGGTTGCTGCCATCGGGCAGCAGCCTGTATGACGCCCACAACATCTCGCTGGTGCATCACATGTACGCGGCGCTTCGCGCGCACGCGCTCTTTCATCGCGATCAGCACTATGTGGTGCAGGACGGCGAGGTCGTCATCGTCGACGAATTCACCGGGCGCCTCATGTCCGGGCGCCGCTGGTCCGACGGACTTCATCAGGCCGTCGAAGCGAAGGAGGGCGTCGCGATCCAGCGCGAGAACCAGACGCTCGCCTCGATCACGTTTCAGAACTACTTTCGCATGTACGGCAAGCTCGCCGGCATGACCGGCACCGCGGACACCGAAGCATTCGAATTTCAGCAGATCTATCACCTGGAAACGATGGTGATCCCGACCAACCTGCCGATGATCCGGAAGGACGAGAACGACCTCGTGTTCCGGACCTTCCAGGAAAAGGCCGACGCCATCGTCACCGACATCAAGGATTGCCACCATCGCGGCCAGCCCGTGCTGGTCGGTACCACGTCGATCGAGAATTCTGAGCTGCTGTCGTCGATCCTGGAAAAGCAGAAGCTTCCTCACCAGGTGCTCAACGCGAAGCAACACGCGCGCGAGGCGGAGATCGTCGCGCAGGCGGGCCGCCCGAAGGCGATCACGATCGCGACCAACATGGCCGGCCGCGGAACCGACATCGTGCTCGGCGGCGCGGTCGAGCCGCAGGTGCTGCTCGTTCGGGAAGACGAGACGCTGTCGCAGGCCGAGCGCGATTTGCGCGTCGCCAAGATGCGCGGCGACTGGAAGGTTCTGCACGATCAGGTCACCGCCGCCGGCGGCCTCCACATCATCGGCACCGAGCGCCATGAGTCACGGCGCATCGACAATCAGCTGCGCGGACGCTCGGGTCGTCAGGGCGACCCCGGATCTTCACGCTTTTACCTTTCGCTCGAAGATCCGCTGCTGCGCATTTTCGGCGGGGAGCGGCTGTCGGGAATCATGCAGCGTCTGAAGATGCCAGAGGGCGAGCCGATCGAGCACGCCATCGTCAACCGCTCGATCGCCAAGGCGCAGACCCGGGTCGAGTCGCGCAACTTCGACATTCGCAAGCAGCTTCTCGAATACGACGACGTGGCAAACGATCAGCGCCGCGTGATCTATCAGCAGCGCAACGAGTTGCTGGAGACCGACGACGTATCGGAAACCATCCGCAACATGATCGAGGGACAAGTCGAGGACACGCTGCGCCTGTCGATTCCGCCCGAGTCGGTCGAGGAGCAATGGGACATTCCGGGCCTGATGTCGACTCTGGCAGCCGACTATCAGATCGAAGCGCCGATCGACGAGTGGCTCAAGTCCGAGCCGGAGCTGTCGGACGAACAGGTGCGCGTCCGCGTGCGCGAGGTCGCGAAAAAGCAATACGAGGGCAAGCTGGAGCTGGTGGGTCCCGAGATGTTCCACAAGTTCGAGCGCAATCTGATGCTGCAGACGGTCGACCAGCATTGGCGCGAGCATCTCGCCGCGCTCGATCACCTTCGCCAGGGCATCCACCTGCGCGGTTACGCGCAAAAGAATCCGAAGCAGGAATACAAGCGCGAAGCGTTCGAGCTGTTCTCCGACATGCTTGACCGCATCAAGCAGGACGTGGTCAAGATCGTGCTGACGGTTCAGGTCCGCTCCGAGCAGGATGTCCAGGCGGTCGAGGAGCCGCCTCCGGTGTCGAACGTGCGCTACCAGCACGCGGATTACGAGCAGGCGCTCGCCGCGGCACCCGACGACCCGCCGCCCGCCACCTCGCCTCCGCCGTTTACGCGCGCGGGGCAGAAGGTCGGCCGCAACGATATGTGCCCTTGCGGGTCCGGCAAGAAATACAAGCACTGCCACGGCCGACTCGGCTGAATTCGCGGCAGCCGGTCGTGCACGCGACCACAGGCTCCCGCACAATTCGCGCCGTCGCGCGGGCAACGCTCTCGATCCATCTTCGCGTCGTTGCGCGCTTGGAGATGATTACTCTGCGGTAGAATCCTGCGAACAAGCGCGCGCACTCTTCGCGCCGATTTCCGCGAGACGCCGAACCCATGCCGGTCAACTACACCCCGCCGACGCCAGAGCAGCTGCTCCCGGTGCGCGGCATCACGCTCGGCACCGCGGCGGCCGGCATCAAACGCTGGACGCGCGATGACGTGCTATTGATCAAGCTCGCGCCCGGCAGTCATGCTTCGGGCGTCTTCACCCAAAACCGGTTTTGCGCGGCTCCGGTCATTGTCTGTCGCGAGCATCTGGCGCAGCGCGGGCACACGCGGGCTCTCTTGATCAACGCCGGCAACGCCAACGCGGGCACCGGCGAGGCTGGTATTGCTGACGCGCGACGCACCTGCGCCGCCGTTGCGACGCAGCTCGGCTGCGCTCCTGAAGAGGTGCTGCCGTTCTCGACCGGCGTAATCATGGAGCCGCTGCCGGTCGACAAGATCATCGACGCATTGCCGCGCTGCGCCGCCGCGCTGACGCCCGGCGGATGGTACGCGGCAGTACGCGCGATCATGACCACCGACACGGTGCCCAAAGGCGCGTCGCGTCGCATCGATGTCGACGGAACCCCCGTTACGGTCACCGGCATCGCCAAAGGCGCCGGCATGATGGCGCCGAACATGGCGACCATGCTCGCGTTCGTCGCCACCGATGCTCCGATTGCCGGTGCCTTGGTTCATGAACTCGCCGCCGCAATCGCCGACCGATCGTTCAATCGGGTCACGATTGACGGCGACACGTCGACCAATGACAGCTTAGTGCTGATGTCATCCGGACAGGCTTCGTTGGACCTGATCGAGCGCGACGACGATCCGCGCCTTGTCGCCGTTCGCGCCGCGTTCGAAGAAGTCGCGATCGAGCTCTCGCAAGCGATCGTGCGCGATGGCGAGGGCGCGACCAAATTCATCGCCATCACCGTCGAAGGCGGACGTGATGCCGCGGAATGCGACCGCGTCGCACGGACGATCGCGCATTCGCCTTTGGTCAAGACGGCGTTTTTTGCCTCCGACCCGAATCTGGGCAGGATCGTCTGCGCCATCGGCAACGGCGGCATTGCCGACCTCGATACGCGTCGCGTGTCGTTCTGGCTGGACGAGGTTCGCGTGGTCGCCGACGGTGGTCGCGCCCCCACTTATCGAGAGGAGGACGGGCAGCGAGTGATGGCCAAGCCGGAAATCGCTGTCCGGGTTGCATTGGGCCGCGGCAATGCCGCGGCAACGGTTTGGACCTGCGACTTGTCGCATGGCTATGTCAGCATCAACGCGGATTACCGGAGTTGAAGGCACCTGCTTCCGGCGACGATTCCCTGCAAGCGCTGGTGAAGCGCGCCGAAGCGGTGCTCGCTCGCCTCGAATTGCTGCTCCCGGCGCCCGCTCCGCAGCCGGACTGGAAAGCGCGTGCGTTTCGGTGGCGAAAGCGCGGCGAGCGCGGATACCTGCAGGCAGTGATGCGCCCGCATGTCGTCGGTCTCGACGAACTGGTCGCGATCGGCGAGCAGAAGCGGGTGATCGACCTCAACACGCGCCAGTTTCTAGCCGGCTTGCCAGCTAACAACGTCCTTCTTACCGGATCGCGCGGAACCGGCAAGTCCTCGCTGGTCAAGGCGATGCTCGCCAGGTACGGCAACAAGGGACTGCGCCTGATCGAGGTCGACAAAGGCGACCTGGTCGACCTGCCCGACATCGTTGATTTGATCGCCGAGCGCCCCGGTCGATACATCGTGTTCTGCGACGACCTCTCGTTCGACGCCGACGAGCCGGGCTACAAGGCGCTCAAGGTGATGCTCGACGGCACCATCGCCGCGGCATCGTCGAACGTGCTCATTTACGCGACGTCGAACCGCCGGCACCTGCTTCCGGAATATTTCAGCGAAAACCTGGAGACGCGGCATATCGGCGAGGAAGTTCATGCGGGAGAATCGATCGAGGAGAAGATCTCGCTGTCGGAGCGATTCGGGTTGTGGATTTCGTTTTACCCCTTCAGCCAGGACGACTACTTAGTCGCAGTCGCCAGCTGGCTCGAATATCACGGCGTGCCGATCCCGAAGGACGCCAGGCCACTGGAGGCGCTGCATCGCGACGCGATCCAGTTCTCGCTCCAGCGCGGATCTCGCAGCGGCCGCATCGCCTGGCAATTCGCGCGGGATCGCGCGGGCGCGCGGGCGCTTCAGGCACGCGGAACGACGTCCGCCGGTAGCCGGACGCGACCTTCGCGCAAGTGAAGGAGACCAGCGCGGGTCGCTTCCTGCGCGTCGCGGTCGCGGTGATGCTCCGCGATGACGGCACGGTGCTGCTCGCGCAACGCCTCCCCGGAACGCCTTATCCCGGGTACTGGGAATTTCCGGGCGGAAAACTCGAGGCCGGCGAATCCGCGCGCGACGCGCTGGTGCGCGAATTGCGGGAAGAACTCTCGATCCGCGTCACACGTGCAGTGCCTTGGCTGGTGCAGCGCTACGTCTATCCGCATGCCGAGGTGGAGCTCCACTTTTTTCGGGTGTTCGGTTGGCAGGGCGACCCGCGTGGCTGCGACGGGCAGGCACTGGCCTGGCAAAGACCCGGTGCCTTCGACGTGGCACCGCTGCTGCCCGCCAACGCGGCTGTATTGCGCGCCTTGCAGCTGCCGCCCGTCTATGCGATCACGATGGCGGAGGATTTCGGCGTCGATTCGTTTCTCGCGCGCGCCGCCATTGCGATCGAGCGCGGCGTGAGGCTGATCCAGCTGCGCGAAAAATCATTTTCGGAAGTTGAGCTTGGCCGGCTGGCGGAGCGGCTGCTCTCGCTGGCGCAGCGAGTCGGCGCGCGAGTGCTCCTCAACGGCGACGCCGACCTCGCGCGCCGCCTGGGGTGCGCCGGCGTGCACTGGACGTCAGCGGCGTTGCGGTCCGCGCAGGGCCGACCGGAAGGCATGCTTTGTGCGGCGTCGTGTCATGATGAGGACGAGCTCGCGCGCGCGGTCGAGCTGGGCATCGATTTCATCGTTCTGGGCCCGCTGCTGCCGACGCCCTCGCATCCGGCGGCACGACCGCTCGGCTGGGATCGATTCGCGGCATTGGTTCGAGCGATGCCGGTGCCTGTCTATGCGTTGGGTGGCCTCGTGCGCGGCAATCTCGACCGCGCCATACAGCTCGGCGCGCATGGCGTCGCGCTTCGGCGCGATGCGTGGGGCGCGGCTCAGGACCTGCCCGTGCCCGCCTCCGAGTCGTCCGGTTCGACGGGATCTTCGACGACCGGCGCGCGATAGGCTTCCGACGCCCACGCGCCAAGATCGATCAGCTTGCAGCGTTCCGAGCAGAACGGACGGTAGCGGTTCTCCGGTATCCACTCGACCGCCTTGGCGCATTGCGGGCAGGGAACACTGCGTCGTCGTGCGTTCATCGCTCGGTCCTCCGTCGAAATCGCTACGCGATGTCCAGCGCCCGATCGAGCACTCGGGCGACATGCATTGCGTCGCGGCCGCTGCCGTCGGCGATCTGCTGCCGACAGCTGAATCCATCGGCGACGATCAGCGTATCCGGCGACGCGGCGCGAACCGCCGGCAGCAGGGTGAGCTCGGCCATTTTCATGGAAACGTCGAAATGTTTCGCCTCGTAACCGAACGATCCCGCCATGCCGCAGCAGCTTGATTCGACCACACGTGTCGCGAGCTCCGGAATCCAGCTCAGAACAGTCCTCGCCGCGTCGAAAGCCGCGAATGCTTTCTGATGACAGTGACCGTGAAGAAGCGCCTCGGTTCCCGACATCGGCCTGAGCTTGAGCGAAAGCCGCCCGGCGCTTTTCTCGCGCAGCAGGAATTCCTCGAACAGCAGCGCGTGTTGCGCTAGCAGCCGCGCGTCTTCGCCCAGACGATAGGTGAGGAACTCGTCGCGAAAGGTCAGCAGGCACGACGGTTCGAGCCCGATGATGGCGACCCCGCGGCGCACATAGGGCAGCAACGCGTCGAGCGTGCGCCGTGCCTCCAGCCGCGCCTCATCGACCAAGCCCGCGGCGAGAAAAGTGCGGCCGCAGCACAGCGGCCGCCCGTCGGCCGGGGCGTGGGTGTGCACGGCATAGCCCGCTGCCTCGAGCACGCGGGTGGCGGCATGCGCATTCTCCGGCGCGAAGTAGTTGCTGAATGTATCAACGAACAGCACGACTTCGCGCTGCACACCCTTGCCAAGCGGCGACGACCTTGCCTCGCGCAGGAAAGATCCCCGCCAGCGCGGCAAGGAGCGCCTGTGCGATAGGCCGAGCCATCGCTCCGACAGGCGCGCGGCGCCGGCGACGCGGTCGCGCAGGTTGGCGAGCCACGACAGACGGCTCAATCCGGGTGCATATCGAGGAAGGTAGCCAATCAAGCGCTGTGCGAATGGCACGCCGTCGCGCGCGTTGCGCGCGGCGAGGTGTTCGATTTTCAGCTTGGCCATGTCGACGCCGGTCGGACACTCGCGCCGGCAGCCCTTGCACGAGACGCACAGCTCGAGCGCATCTCGAAGCGTGTCGCTGGCCAAGCCGTCGCTGCCGAGCTGGCCCGACAGCGCGAGCCGAAGCGTGTTGGCGCGTCCGCGCGTGGTGTGCTGCTCGTCGCGGGTGACGCGATAGCTGGGGCACATGGTGCCGGCGTCGAATTTTCGGCAGTGGCCGTTGTTGTTGCACATCTCGACGGCCCTGGCGAGACCGCCGGTGGGGTCGCCGCCGGTTCCCGGGGCGCTTTCCTCGCCGGTGATCGGGTCCCGCTCGACGTCCCAGGACGACCAGTCGAGCGCGGGCTGCAGCGCGCGGTGACGATAGTCGGGGCCGAAGCGGAAGAGGCTCGTGTCGTCCATTCGCGGCGGATCGACGATCTTGCCGGGATTCATTCGATTCCCGGGATCGAACAGCGCCTTGATCTCACCGAGCGCCGCGTTAAGGCGCGGTCCGAACTGCCAGGCGATCCATTCGCCGCGGCAAAGCCCGTCGCCGTGCTCGCCGGAGTACGCGCCCTTATATTCGCGCACCAAAACAGCGGCTTCCTCGGCGATCGCGCGCATCTTGGCCGCCCCATCGCGCCGCATGTCGAGTATGGGCCGCACGTGCAGGGTGCCGACGCTCGCGTGCGCGTACCACGTGCCCTGCGTGCCGTGCCTGCGAAACACTTCACTCAAACGGTCGGTGTAGTCGGCCAGATGCTCGAGCGGGACGGCGCAATCCTCGATGAATGAGACAGGCTTGCCGTCGCCCTTCATCGACATCATGATGTTGAGCCCCGCCTTGCGCACGTCCCACAGCTCTTTCTGCGCCTGAGGCGCGGTCATCGCAACGACGGCGCCGGGAAGTCCGAGATCTGCCATGAGCTCGTCGAGGCGGGAAAGGCTCTTCGCATGCGCCGCCGCGTCCGCGCCGGCAAACTCCACGAGAAGGATGGCATCGGGCTCGCCGATCAGCGCGGCGTCGATGATCGCGCGAAACGCCGGGTTCGCGCGGGCGAGCTCGATCATGGTCCGGTCGACCAGCTCGACCGCGGTGGGACCGAGCTTGACGATGTGCTGCGCCGATTCCATGGCGGCGCGAAACGTCGGGAAATTGACGACGCCGAGCGCCTTGTGTCTCGGCAGCGGCGCGAGCTGCAGCTTGAGGCGCGAGAAATAAGCAAGCGTTCCCTCCGAGCCGACCAGCAGATGCGCGAGATTCACGGATCCGTCAGTCGTATACGGACGCACGCTTTGCGGGTTGAACACGTCGAGGTTGTAACCGCCGACCCTTCGCAGCATCGAAGGGAACATCGTTGCGATTTCGTTGCGCTCGCGGACACCGATCGCGGTGAGCGCGTCGACCAGCGCATTCGCGACGGGATCGCGTCGCATCGCGTCCAGCGGTCCGAACGCGATCTGCCTGCCGTCGGCGAGGATCGCGTCGATACCGAGCACGTTGTGAACCATGTTGCCGTACTCGATCGAGCGCGACCCGCACGAGTTGTTGCCCGCCATGCCGCCAATGGTGGCCTGCGCCGAAGTGCTCACGTCGACCGGAAACCAAAGCCCGTGGGGACGGAGGAACGCGTTCAGCTGGTCGAGCACCACGCCGGGCTGAACCGTCGCGGTCATGGCGGCCAGATCGAAGGCGACAATGCCGTCGAGAGACTTGCTGTGATCAATCACCAGCGCTTCGCCCACCGTCTGCCCGCATTGAGATGAACCGGCGCCGCGAGGGAGCACCGGCGCCTCGAGCTCGCGCGCGACCGAAAGCGCCGCGCGCGCGTCGTCTTCATCGCTGGGAGCGACGATGCCGATGGGAAAGATCTGGTAGATTGAGGCGTCGGTCGCGTAGCGCCCGCGCGATCCGACGTCGAAGAGGACGTCGCCGCGGCATTCTCGACGCAAGCGCGACGCGAGGTGCGACGCGTCGAATGCACGCCGGACGCGCGGCGACAGGGTGACGACTCGTTCGTGCGGCGCGTTCATCGAATATGATGGCCGCGGCGGTGCCGGGCGGCTCTCTTGTACAATATACCAAGCTGCTCCTGGCAAGGAAACCTCGGCAAGGAAACCATGCTGCGACTCGACGATCACCCGAGCGGTCGACACTTCCTGCAAATTCCCGGTCCCACCAGCGTGCCCGACCGGGTCCTGCGCGCGCTCGATCATCCAACGATCGATCACCGCGGGCCGGAGTTCGCTCGGCTGACGCTGGAGATTCTCGAGGGACTGAAGCAGATCTTTCAGACTCGCGGGCCAGTCGCCATCTACCCCGCATCGGGCACCGGCGCATGGGAAGCCGCGCTGGTCAATACGCTCTCGCCGGGCGATCGCGTGCTGATGTTCGAGACCGGGCATTTCGCGACGCTGTGGCGAAAGATGGCCTAGAAGCTCGGCCTCGCGGTCGAGCTCATGCCGGGGGATTGGAGAAGCGGCGTCGATGCGGGCGAGGTGGAATCCCGATTGGGCCGCGACAACGGCCAGGCCATCAAGGCCGTGGTCGTGGTCCACAATGAAACTTCCACCGGAGTCACCAGCCGTATTCCGCCTATTCGCCAGGCTATCGATCGCGCCGCACACCCGGCGTTGCTGATGGTCGATACGATCTCGTCATTGGCCTCGATCGACTATCGCCACTTCGAGTGGGGTGTCGATGTAACTGTCGCCGGATCTCAGAAAGGGCTGATGTTGCCGCCGGGCTTGTCGTTCAACGCAATGAGCGAAAAGGCTCTGGCGGCGAACAAACAGGCGCGACTGCCGCGGTCCTACTGGAGCTGGGACGAGATGATCGCGTCGAACCGCAAGGGACACTTTCCATATACGCCGGCGACGAACCTTCTCTATGGATTGCACGAGGCGATCGAGATGCTGCTCGAGGAAGGTCTCGCCAGCGTGTTCGCGCGCCACGATCGTCACGCCGAGGCCACGCGGCGTGCGGTGAGAGCGTGGGGACTCGAAATTCTTTGCCGCGACCCGGCGGAATACAGCAGCTCGCTGACCGCGATCATGATGCCGGAAAATCACGACGCCGACGCCTTCCGTCGCGAAGTGCTGGCGCGTTACGACATGTCTCTCGGGATGGGGCTCGGGCGCCTGGCCGGTCGAGTTTTTCGAATCGGCCATCTCGGTTTCTTCAATGACCTGACCTTGTGCGGAACGCTTTGCGGAGTGGAAATGGGACTTGCCGCGAGCGGCGTCCCGCACGAGCGCGGTGGCGTGGACGCCGCACTCGCCTATCTCTGCGGCACGGCTGCAAACCCGGAGCTCGATGACACCAATGCGACCGACGCACCGCGCACCGCCGAACGTTCGCTCAATCCGGCATAGCAACCCGATCATTCGCCTTACTGCGTCACTCGAGGAAAACACCATGCGATCGATTCGACTTGTTCTTTTCGGTTTGCTCGTTGCTTTATGCCAGCCCGTGGCGGCGCAGATGGAGCTCAAGTTCGGCCACGTCGGCGAGCCCGGATCGTTGTTCGAGTTATCGGCCAACGATTTCGCCAAGCGCGCCAACGCCAAGCTGGGCGACAAGGCCAAGGTGGTGGTGTTCGGCTCCAGCCAGCTTGGCGGCGACAAGGAGATGCTGCAGAAGCTCAAATTGGGGACGCTGGATTTTGCGCTGCCGTCAACGGTCATGTCCTCGGAAGCCGATCTTTTCGGTTTGTTCGAAATGCCGTATCTGGTCAAGGATCGCGCGCACATGGCCAAGATCGAGCGCGACATCTTCTGGCCTAAGGTGGAACCGGCGGCGGAGGCGAAGGGCCTCAAGATTCTGGCGGTGTGGGAAAACGGGTACCGGCACATCACCAATAGCAAGCGTCCGATCGTCAAGCCGGCCGATCTGCAAGGCATCAAGCTGCGCGTGCCCGAGGGCAAGTGGAGGCTGAAAATGTTTCAGACCTACGGCGCGAATCCGAGCCCGATGAAGCTGTCCGAAGTGTTCACCGCGCTGTCCACGGGGGTGATGGATGGTCAGGAGAACCCCTTGACGCAGATCTATTCGCAGAAATTCCAGGAAGTGCAGTCGTATCTTTCGCTTTCCGGTCACGTCTATACGCCCGCATTCGTCGCGGTGGGCCTGCGCCGGTTCAACAGTCTTCCCGCCGACGTGCGCAAGATTGTCGAGGACGCGGCCAAGGAGACGCAGGCATTCGTCTATGCCCAGGCGCAGAAGGAAGACGACGAGCTGCGCGCCAAATTCTCGGCATCGGGAATGAAAGTCAACCAGGTCGACAAGGACGCGTTTATCGCCGCAAGCAAGACGATCTACGAGGAATTCGGGCAGGAGGTCCCCGGCTCGACGGCGCTGATCCAGCAAGCGATATCGCTCGGCAAATAGCCGGCATCGTTTGACCAGACGGAGTTCCGCCCTGTCGCTCGAGCGCATCCGCCGCGCCTACGGATTACTGCTGGACGCGATCGTCGTCGTTCTGATGGTCGCGATCGCGATCGAAGTGACCATCGGCGTCGTCTACCGGGCCATCGGTCAATCGCTTTCCTGGTACGACGAAGTTGCGGTCATTCTCCTCGCCTGGCTCACCTTCTACGGCTCGGCGCTGGCCGCCCTCAAGCGCGCGCACATCGGGTTTCCGGGCATCGCGAATTCGCTCGCACCGCCGCTTCGCCTGCCGGTGGTCGTCGCCGGCAAGGTCATCGTGATCGGATTCATCGGCCTGGTGGGCTGGATCGGTTATTCGATCCTCGACATCCTGGCGACGGATTTTCTGATCAGCTTGCCTAGCATTTCCGTGGCGTGGGCGCAGTCGGTCATCCCGATCAGCTGCGCGATGTTCGTTTTCGCCGAGCTGCTGAATCTGCCGGACACCTTGAGAGCGGCCTGCGGGCTGGGGTCTGCTTCTGCAAGCGATCTGGCGGAACATCTTCACTAGCGCCCGGCGACAGCCCATGCAGATCCTGCTCCTCTTCGCCTCGGTCCTCGCGCTCGTGCTGATCGACATCCCCATTGCTGTGGCGCTCGGTGTCGTGGCGATCGTGGCCCTGGTGGTAACGCAGGGGACGGCGACGCTGCCGAATGTCGCGCTGACCCTGTACAACGGGGCAACCAGCTTCCCGTTGATCGCCATACCGCTGTTCATACTTTCGGGCGCGATCATGAATGCGTCCGGGATCTCCAGGCGGCTGATTGCGTTCGCGTCGGCGATCCTGGGCTGGATGCGCGGTGGCCTGGCCATTGTATCGATCGGCACCTCGATGTTCTTTGCCGAGATCTCCGGATCCGCGGTCGCCGACGCGGCGGCGCTCGGGGCAATCCTGATTCCCGCCATGAGGAGCCGCGGCTACAGCAAGGAGTTCGCGGCGGCGGTGATCTCTTCGTCGGCCACGCTGGCGGTGATCATTCCGCCGTCGATTCCGATGCTGCTCTACGCCGTGATCGCCGAGACGTCGGTGGTCAAGCTGTTCGTATCCGGCATCGTCCCCGGCATTCTCGGCGGCTTCGGCCTGATGGGCGTCGCTTACTGGTTTGCGCGGCGATACCATTTCCCGGTCGAGCAGGCGTTTCGCTGGAGCACTGTGGTGCAAACCTTCAAGGACGCGCTGTGGGCGTTTTTGCTGCCGGTCGTCATCCTCGGGACGATTTTCGGCGGCGTGGTCACGGCCACCGAAGGCGCGGCTGTGGCGGTGCTGGCATCGCTTTTCATCGGCTTCGTCGTCTACCGGGAGCTCGATCTCAAGGTCCTGCACACCGCGATCATCGAAGGAGGAGTGCAGACAGCCGTGGTCATGCTTCTCGTCGCCGCCAGCGCGCTGCTTGGGGTATACCTTACCGAGACGCATCTCCCCCAGCAGCTCGCGCAGAGCATCCTGGAATTCACCTCGAACAAGTGGGCGGTGCTGGCGATTCTCAATGTGCTGTTTCTGATTCTGGGACTGTTTTTACATTCGGCGGCGGCGATCATCCTTGTGGTTCCCGTGGTCATGCCACTCGTCCGGGCGGTCGGCATCGATCCGGTTCATTTTGGGTTGATCGTCACTATCAATCTCGGCATCGGACAGCAGACGCCGCCGGTGGCGAGCGTGCTGATGACCTGCTGCGCCATTGCCAAGGCCGACATGTGGGAAGTCACCAAGGTTAACGTTTACTTCGTCGCGGTGCTGATCGCCGTGCTCCTCCTGGTGACGTACGTCCCGGTGACCGGCATGGGGCTGGTCAACCTGTTCTATCGCTAGCCTCGCACACATGGCCAACTCGGTGCTGGTGCAGCTGGACGTTCCGTTCGCGACCGTCGTTCTCAATCGCCCGGAAAGTCTCAACGCGCTATCGGAATCGTCGTGGCGTGAGCTCGCAAGCGCCATCCGCGAGCTTTCGCTCCGGCCCGATCTTCGCTGCGTGGTCCTACGCGGCTCGGGCGATGAAGCCTTCGGCGCCGGCGCCGACATTACCGAATTTCCAAGAGTACGCGCCGATGCGACGCAGGGCCGCGCCTACGGTGAGCTTATCCACTCGACCATGCAGGCGATCGGCGAGTGCACCCACCCGACGATTGCGATGATTCACGGCGCATGCGTCGGCGGCGGTCTCGAAGTCGCGCTGATGTGTGATCTGCGAATCTGCGGCGAGTCCAGCCGCTTTGGCATTCCGATCAATCGTCTCGGACTGACGATGGGCTACGGCGAGCTCACCGCGTTGCTGGGGGCGGTCGGTCCGGCGGTAGCGCTCGAGATTTTGCTCGAAGGGCGGATTTTCGGGGCGCAGGAGGCGCGCGAGAAGGGTCTCGTACAGCGGGTCGTTGCTGACGAGCTGGTCGAGACCGAAGTGCAAACAACGTCCGCGCGAATCGCCGCGGGAGCGCCGCTCGTCGCGCGGTGGCACAAACGCTTCATCCGCCGCCTCGGTCTCCCGCAGCAACTTTCCGCCGATGAATGGAACGAGGGCTTTGCCTGCTTTGACACCGCTGACTACCGCGAAGGCTTGCGCGCGTTCTTGAGCAAGCAGGTCCCCCGTTTCCGCGGAGAATGATGGGCGCGCTTACCGGCATCAAGGTCATCGAGTTGGCGCATATCATGTCCGGTCCAACCGCGGGCATGTTGCTCGCCGACATGGGTGCGGACGTCATCAAGGTCGAGAAGATCCCGGGAGGAGACGACACACGGCGCTTCACTCCACCCGAAGTCAACGGCGAAGCCAGTGCGTTCATGATGATGAACCGCAACAAGCGCGGCATCGCGCTCGACCTCAAGCAAGGCCCCGCGCGCGAAGCCCTGCGTCGCGTGATCGAGGGCGCCGACGTCGTGATCGAGAACTTTCGCGTCGGAACGCTCGACAAGCTCGAGCTGGGTTATGACCATCTGCGACGGACCAGCCCGGGGCTCATCTACTGCGCCATTTCCGGTTATGGCAGGACCGGACCCGACGCGGACAAGGGTGGCTTCGATCTCGTGGCGCAAGGACTGAGCGGACTGATGCGTATCACCGGCGAGCCCGGTGGTCCGCCGACCAAAGTCGGCTCGCCGGTGACCGACATCAACGCGGGAATTCTGGCTGCGCTAGGCATCGTCGCGGCTTATGTTCACCGGCTGCGCACCGGTCAGGGGCAGTTGGTCGATACCTCGCTGCTCGAGGCCGGAGTCATGCAGACGTTCTGGCAAAGCGCCATTTTCCTGGGAAGCGGCAAGGAAATCGGCCCACTCGGCTCGGCTCACCCGCTCACTGCACCGTATCAGGCATTTGCAACGCAGGACGGCTGGATCACGATCGGCGCATCCAACCAGTCCAACTATGAACGCCTGACCCAAGTGCTCAAAGCACCCGAGCTCCTTGCCGACGAGCGGTTCCGCGACAACGCGTCACGCATGGCGAATCTGAGCGCCCTGGTGGAGCAACTCGAGATGCGTTTCCGGCGAAAAACGTCCTCGGAATGGCTGCCCGCTCTGACCGCCGCCGGTGTTCCCGCCGGTGCGGTGTTGACCATCGGGGAAATGCTGGAGCAACCTCAGGTCCTCGCGCGCGGCATGGTGGTCGAAACGCAGCACTCGAAGGCAGGCGCGGTGCGCGCGATCGGCTGCCCCATCAAGCTATCTGAGACGCCACCCGGCATCTCGCGCGCGGCGCCATTGTTCGGGCAGCATACCCGTGAGGTGCTGGCGGAGGCCGGATTGACCACAGTGGAAATCGATGCGCTGATCGAGACTCGGTCCGCGATTCAAAGCTCGGACGGAAGCCCCTGAACGTCATAGATTGCAGAACATCAGCTCGAAGTCAACATCTCCGTCATAGACCGCTCCGCGATCCATGCCGGCGATTCGCAGGAAGCGAATGTTCAACGCGTACTTGTTGGCGCTGATTTCAGGAACGCACGATAGGTCGGTGGCGAGCGACAGGCGAAGCAGTTGCGCAACCTTGGCCGTCGTGAGCATGAGCTGGAACACGCCGCGAACCGCCGTGTGTTTGCCGCTCTTGCCGTTTTCGCGAAGGATGCGCAGAACAATGGACAGTCCGTCGTGGATCGGAAGAAGGGGTGCGAGCCACGCCTGCAGATCGAGCTGACGCGTCGCCGGGTCGAGGTGCAGCCAATAGTGGAACGCAGGGAGATCGAACTCCGACACGCCGCCGGGCAGCGCCGTGCGCTGCTTGATCGCCATCAGCCACTCGTTGTCCCGCAGATGCGCGCCGACCTTGCCGCTCTGCGCGAGCAGTCTCGCGCTGACGTCGTCGACTTCGTTGAGCAGCGTGTCCAGCGCTTCGTGCTCGATGGCGGGATTGTCCCTGAGCGGCGCGAGGAGCTGCCGTTGCCGCTCGAGCTCCTGCAGGATGTCGGTCTTGAGATCGGCTCGCGCCGATACGTCGGCGATCTCGAACAGCGCGAGCAGCGCGGCGTGGTGGTCCGCCGAAGCCGCCGCCGCATTGAAGAACAGCGCGCGGCGATACAGGTCTTCGAGCCGCATCATGGTTCGTATGCGCTCGTTCAGCGGATGTTCGTAGCGGATCACGTTAGGGCCTGGCTCGGCGCCGCAGATTGCGACATTCTGCCCGATGTGCGACCGCTGCCCGCGATGATTTCATCTTGGTCGTCGACGCCTACGTCGTGCGGGACCGTTCGCCTGCGAGCTGACGGTACCGCCGGTCCAGCTCGATGACTTGAGGCGCGATTGCATCGGGCGCCCCGCTGTTGTCGAGCACGTCGTCAGCCTCGCGAAGGCGCGCATCTCGATCGATCTGAGCGGCCATGATGGAGCGGACTTGCTCTGGCGAAATACCGTTGCGGGCAACGACGCGGCGAACCTGCTCGTCCTCGGGACAATCGACCACCAGCACACGATCGTATTGTTTGGCCGAATGGCCGCGCTCGAACAGCAGCGGGACCACCGCGACGCCATAGGCGCCGCGCCAAGCGGCCATCTCCCGCTGCATTTCGCGCCGGATCAGCGGATGGAGGGCCGCTTCAAGCCGCGCTCGGTCGCCCGCGTCATCAAAAACGCGCTGGCGAAGCGCGGCGCGATCGACTTCTCCCGACGGCAGCATTACTTCCTGACCGAACAGCGCTTTAATCGCCGCGTGTCCCGGCTGACCCGGCATCGCCACGCGATGCGCGATCGCATCGGCGTCGACGACTTCGACGCACAGTCTCGTGAAGACCCTTGCGACCTCCGATTTGCCACTGCCGATGCCGCCTGTCAGGCCGACGACGTAGGGCACGCTTCAGCCCGGAAGATAAAGCGCCACCAGCGGCTTGCCGAAAAACAAGGCAATGCCACCGGCAATCGCAAGATAGGGTCCGAATGCCAGGGGAATCTGATGATCGCGGCCTTTGAATGCGACCAGGCTGATGCCGATCGCCGCGCCAACGACCGACGACAAGAGCACGATCAGGGGTAGCATCTGCCAGCCCAGCCACGCGCCCAGGGCGGCAAGCAGCTTGAAGTCGCCGTAACCCATGCCCTCCTTGCCGCGGATCAGCTTGAACGCCCAGTAGATGGCCCACAGCACGAGATACCCGGCAATTGCGCCGACCACGGCGTCGCGCAGCGTCACCGTCGGCACTGCGCCGAGGACATTGGCGAGCAAGCCCGCCCACAGCAGGGGAAGCGTGAGGTTGTCCGGAAGAAGCTGGGTGTCGAAATCGATGAAGGTCAGCGCGACGAGGGTCCAAAGGAAGAAGCTCGCCGCGATACCGACCGGGGTGAGCCCGAACCGGACGATCGCCGCCACCGTCAGCGCTGCGGTGATTATTTCCACGATCGGATAGCGCGCCGAGATCGGCGCCTTGCAAGCGAGGCAATGGCCGCGCAAGAACAGGTAGCTGATGACCGGAATGTTTTCCAGAGCTCCAATACGGTGCCCGCATACCGGGCACTGCGAGCGGGGGACCATCAGATTGTAGCGCGGTGCGGGTGCGGCCGTTTCCCCCGACAGCTCGGCGCACTGTGTTCGCCATCCTTCCTCCAGCATTCGTGGAAGGCGGTGGATGACGACATTGAGGAAGCTGCCGACGCAAAGGCCGATGACGGCGACGACGAGCATGGTCATGAGTTCGATTGCCATGGCTTGATGAGGGATCGATCCCGGGCCGGGCTGGCCAGGCGACGGGCGGAGGGCCGCGCGGGACGCAGAGTCAGACCGCGACGCGGGCCTGCCGTGTCGCGACGCGGCTTGTCCAGGTCAAACAAGACGCGGCTCCGCGATATCGACACGGGGCCACGTCCGGACTTTCGCAAGATCTTTAGACCACGCCGCCGAGCTTGAAGATCGGCAGGTACATGGCGACCACGAGTCCGCCGATGACCACACCCAGAAAAACGATGATGATCGGCTCGAGCAGACTCGACAGCGCAGCAACCGCGTCATCGACCTCTCGCTCGAAGAAATCGGCGACTTTCGACAGCATGCCGTCGAGCGAGCCCGACTCCTCGCCGATCTGTGTCATCTGCAGCACCATGGTCGGGAACAGGCCGGTGTTGTGCATGGAATTGGTCAGGCTCGTCCCGGTGCTGACTTCGGTTTGAATCTTGCGCGTACCGGCCACGAAGACGGCATTTCCCGACGCGCCGGCGACCGCGTCGAGCGACTCGACCAGCGGAACGCCTGCGGCGAACATGGTGGCCAAGGTCCGCGTCCAGCGGGCGATGGTGGCTTTTTCCAGAATGGGACCGATGACCGGCAGCTTCAGCGAAATGCGGTCGACCGCGTAGCGGAATGTCTGCGAGCGGCGGAGCATGAAGAAGAAACCGAAGATCGCTCCTCCGACGACGAGCGCGATCGCCCACCAGTACGAGACGAAGAAGTCGGAAATGGACATCACGATCAGCGTCGGCGCCGGCAGGTTGGCGCCGAAGCTCGTAAAGACCTGCTTGAACGCCGGAATGACCCAGATCATGATGACCCAGATCACCACAATTGCGACCACGACGACCGAGATCGGATAGAACAGCGCGGATTTGATCTTGCTTTTGATGGCGAGGATCTTTTCCTTGTACGTCGCCAGTCGATCCAGGATACCGTCGAGCATGCCCGCGGTTTCTCCGGCATTGACCAGGTTGCAGTAAAGCGAGTCGAACTGCGCGGGATGCTCGCGGAATGCCTGCGACAGGCTCGATCCCGCTTCGACCCGGCCCTTGATATCCATCATCAGGCGGGCGAAGCGCGCGTTGCTGTGCCCGCGGGCCACGATCTCGAATGCCTGCAGCAGCGGAACGCCCGCCTTGAGCATGGTCGCCAGCTGACGGGTAAAGAACGTAATGTCTTTTTCGTTGACCCGACGACCGCCGCGGAAGGTCTGGCGCCGGAGCTTGGTGATGCGGATCCCTTGGCGCCGCAGGTTGCTGGTGACGACTGTCTCGGAGGCGGCCTTCATCTCCCCGCGAACGTTGCGATTGCTGCGGTCGAATCCCTCCCATAGGAAGGTAAATTCCTTGACCTCTTTTCGCTGAGGTGCTCTTGCTCTGCGCGGTGCGATTGCGGTAGCCATTTTGATTCCCGTCGATTACTCGTTGGTAACGGCCTCGATTTCCTCGAGGGACGTCAAGCCCTGCTTGACCTTTAGCAATCCCGACTGTCGCAGATTGCGCACGCCTTCGTTCTTGGCCTGCTCGGCGATGTCGAGAACGGTGCCGTTGCGCATGATGACCTGCCGCATAT
>JALZAN010000020.1 GCA_030948365.1 Pseudomonadota bacterium | reverse complement strand
AGCATGGAATGAAGGTGCTCGAAGGTGCGCTTGCCGACGCTGAAAAAGCGGGCACCAAGACAGTGCCGGGTGAAACCGTATTTACGCTTTACGACACCTTCGGGTTTCCGCTGGACCTGACGGCGGACGTATGCCGCGAACGCGGCTTCATCGTCGACCAGGCCGGCTTCGATGCCGCGATGGAGAAACAACGCGATCGCGCCCGCGCCGCGTCTTCGTTCAAGACCGGCGCGTCGCTGCCGTACTCGGGTGCCAAGACCATTTTCGACGGCTACAAGACGCTGGCCGAGGAGGCTCGGGTCACGGCCCTGTTTCGCGACCGAACGTCGGTCGACTCGCTGAGCGCCGGTCAGGAAGGGATCGTGGTGCTCGATCGCACACCGTTCTATGCCGAATCGGGCGGCCAGGTCGGAGACCGCGGCGAGGTCACCAAGAGCGGCGTCTGCCTCACGCTGTTTGCGGTCCAAGACGCGCAAAAGGTCCAGCCGGACGTGGTCGGCCATCACGGCGAGGTGAAAACGGGCGAGCTTCGGGTGGGCGACATCGTCGCCGCGCAGGTCGACGCCCACACGCGCGAACGTGCGGCGCTCAACCATTCGGCGACGCACTTGATGCACGCTGCGTTGCGCAAGGTCCTTGGCGACCACGTGCAGCAAAAAGGCTCGCTCGTCGACGCCGAGCGCACGCGGTTCGATTTCTCGCACCCGCAGCCGATGACCGAGGTTGAAATTCACACCGTCGAGGCGCTGGTCAATCGCGCGATTCGCGCCAACCATGCCGTGGAGACCCGGCTCATGCCCTATGACGATGCGATCAAGGCCGGTGCGATGGCATTGTTCGGCGAAAAGTACGGTGACGAGGTGCGTGTTCTCAACATGGGCGATTTTTCGACCGAGCTGTGCGGCGGCACGCACGTTCAGCGCACTGGTGACATCGGCTTTTTCAAGATCGTTTCCGAGTCGGGTGTTGCAGCCGGCATTCGTCGCGTCGAGGCAATCACCGGAGAAGCTGCGGTCGCGCACACCCATCAGCTGGAGGCTAGGCTGAACGATGCCGCTGCGATGCTCAAAGCGTCTCCCGCGGAAATCACCTCGAGAATCCAGCAGCTGCTGGAAAGCGCCAAAACGCTCGAGCGCGACCTCGCTCGTCTTAAGGGCAAGCTCGCGTCGAGCCAGGGCGGCGACCTCGCCTCGCAGGCGGTCGAAGTCAATGGCGCGCAGGTTCTGGCGGCAACCATCGACGGCGCGGACGCGAAAGTATTGCGCGACACCATCGATCAGCTAAAAGGCCGGTTCAAGAGCGCGGCGATCGTGCTCGGATCGACCGACGGCACCAAGGTGACACTTATTGCGGGAGTGACCTCGGACCTCACCGGACGCATCAAGGCCGGCGACCTTGTCAATCATGTGGCGACCCAGGTCGGAGGCAAAGGCGGCGGGCGGGCAGACATGGCGCAGGCCGGCGGCACCGACCCGGCCGCGTTGCCGGCTGCGCTGGCCAGCGTCAAGCGCTGGGTCGAGGAGCGCCTGTAGCGCCGCGGTTCCAGGTTCAGCAAACACAAGCGGGAGGTCCGACATGCCATTGCGCCCCGAAGCGACGCTGGACAAGTTTCAGAACCGCGGAGCGGGTCGCCTGCCCGGGCTGATCGGCGTGCGCTTCACCGAGATCGCCGAAAATCGCGTCCGCGCCGAGCTCGACATCCGTGACGAGCTCCTAGCACCCAACGGCTATCTGCATGCGGCAACGGTGATTGCGCTTGCCGATACCGCGTGCGGGTACGGCTGCATCGCGCACCTGCCGCCAGGGGCCGAAAATTTCACCACCGTGGAATTGAAGACCAATTTTTTGGGCACCGCGCGTAGCGGCTCCATCGCCTGCGTAGCGACGCCAGCGCATCTGGGCAATGCGACGCAGGTATGGGATGCGCTGGTCACGGATCAGGCAAACGGGCGGCGGATCGCGCTGTTTCGCTGTACACAGATGGTGTTGTGGCCACGGCAAAAGTAATGCGATGGCACTCAGGCCCGACGCCGCCGCAACGCGCGCGCCGTCAGGCGTCGGTCTGCGGCGACGCAGCGGGCCGGCTTGCCGCATCTAACCGTTTGTTCCGCCTCGGTTACCTCTAATCGGTCCAAGGCACGCCCGCCGCAGCAAAGCCCTATGATGGCGTCCAATCTCTGCGCTGCCGGCGCGCTCGCCCCGTGCGGAGCCTCAGGACCGGAATTTTTCAAACTTACAGGACTGCTCGACCATGAAAATCAGATTGTTTCGTTCTTTGGCGGCTGTCGTCATCGCCGCGACCTTTTTGGGCGGCGTGACGCTGGCGCGCGCCGATGGCATCACCTCGGAGCAGGCTCAGCAGATCCTCGACGAGTTGAAAGCCATTCGCAAGTCGCTCGACGCGCGTCCCGTAGCCCCGGCCCAGGCGCAAGCACCGGCGCCGGTCAGCGACAAGGTAGACATGGCGTTCCCGGCCGGCGGCTTCTCCGTCGGCAAGGACAGCGCGCCGCTGGTCCTGGTCGAGTACACCGACTACCAGTGCCCGTTCTGCCAGCGCTATCACAACGACGCGTTTGCGCAGATCAAAACGAATTTCATCGACACCGGCAAGGTGCGCTACATCAGCCGCGACTACCCGCTGCCGTTCCACGAGAATGCACGGCGCAGTGCAACCGCGGCTCGCTGCGCGGCCGAGCAGGGCAAGTTCTGGGAGCTGCGGCACACCATGATCGTCAACGCCAATCAGCTCCAGGCCGACAAGCTAGGCGGGTATGCGCAGTCGGTGTCGCTGGACGTGCCGAAGTTCCAGGCCTGCGTCGACTCGGACAAATATCGCGCGGCGATCGACAAGGACATCGCCGAAGGCACGGCGGCCGGCGTCAGTGGAACGCCTTCGTTCGTGCTGGGCCGGATCGAAAATGGCAAGCTCCAGGGTGTGCGCATCGTCGGAGCGGCGCCGTACCCGCAGTTCGAGGCCAAGATCCAGGACATGCTCAAGACCGTCAAGAACTGACCGTCTCAGGTACCGCATCAACCAACAGAGCCACGTGCGCAACCGCGCGCGTGGCTTCTTTTTTGCCGATCCGGGCCGTAACGCGCGGCCGGTAGCGAAGATGTCGCGCTGATCGTGCGCTGCCTGCTTCTCGCATTTTCCCTGGGCGTGGTGCTTCTTCAGCAGGAGGCGAGCTTGCCGCCGCCGGAGCTCGCTTTTTATACGCTGCTTCCGCTTGTGGCGGCCATCGCTTTTGCGGTCTGTTCCAGGCGCGTGGCGGTCGGCGCGCGACGAAGGGGTGTCGATGCCGCCGCGCTGATGTTCGCGGGTTTCGCCTTTGTCATGGGCGGATTCTTCTACGCTGCGTTGCGCGCCGAGGTGCGGCTTGCCGATGCGCTGCCACCCGCGTGGGAGGGACAGGACATTCGCGTAGTCGGTGTAGTCGACGACCTGCCGCAGCCGACGGCCCGCGGCGCCCGCTTCGCCTTTTCGGTGGAAAAGATCATCACCCCCGGCGCGGTCGTGCCGTCGCGCGTATCACTGGCCTGGTACGGCGGCTGGCCTCGCGGCGAGGCAAAGACGGCGGTTCCGGAAATCCATGCCGGCGAGCGCTGGCGCCTGACGGTGCGTCTCAAGCGACCGCACGGCACCGTCAATCCGCACGGATTCGTCGTCGAGGCATGGCTGCTTCAAAACGAGCTTCGCGCGACCGGCTATGTGCGCGACGACGACAATCTTCGCCTCGACGCGTTTGCGGGCCGCCCGGCCGACCATGTGGCGCGTGCGCGCGAGTCGATTCGAGCGCGCATCCTGCGCACGCTGGAAGGCCGACCTTACGCAGGTGTCATCGCCGCACTGGCCATCGGAGACGAGCGGGCGATCCCCAGCGCCCAGTGGCTGATCTTCAACCGCACGGGCATCGGCCATTTGATTTCGATTTCGGGGCTGCACATCACCTTCTTTGCCGCGTTGATCGGCGGAGTTGCGTACTGGTTATGGAAGACGAGCCACCGGCTCACGACGCGCCTGCCCGCACGTAAGGCTGCCGCGGTCGCAGGCGTGACGGCTGCGTTCGTCTACGTTCTTCTCGCCGGCTTCGAAGTTCCGGCGCAGCGCACGCTGTACATGCTGGCGGTGGCGGCGATCGGGCTTTGGCTCGGGCGGCCCGGCAGCGCGTCGGTGGTGTGGCTCTGGGCCCTTGCCGTGGTGCTCGCATGGGACCCATGGGCGACGCTCACTCCTGGCTTCTGGCTTTCCTTCGGCGCGGTTGGATTGCTGCTCTATATCGGCGTCGGCCGGATCGGAAGACCGTCGAAATGGCGCGACGCGCTGCGCGCGCAAGGTGCGATCACGCTCGGGCTCATCCCGCTGATGTTGGTTCTTTTTCAACAGATATCGATCGTTTCGCCGCTTGCCAATGCGGTGGCGATCCCGGTGGTCACGTTCGTCGTTGTACCGCTGACGCTGGCGTCGATCGTCGTTCCATGGGATGTGTTGCTGATCATTGCCCACCAGGCTTTCGCCTGGGTCGCACTGTTGCTTGAATGGTTGAGCGCGATGCCGGCAGCGGTGTGGCAGCAGCACGCGCCCGGCATGCTCGCCGCGATCGCCGGGATCGTCGGCGTGCTCTGGCTGCTCGCGCCGCGAGGCGTTCCGGCGCGGGCGCTCGGCTTGGTCTGGCTCGCGCCGCTGTTCGTCGCCGTCCCGCTGCTGCCCGCAATGGGCGCTTACCAGGTCACCGTGTTGGACGTCGGCCAGGGGCTCGCCGTGCTGGTGCAGACGCACGGCCACGCGCTTCTTTACGACGCCGGACCGAGTTTCAGTGATTCGGTCGACGCGGGCAATCGCATCATCGCGCCCGTGCTGCGCGCGGGCGGCATCTCGCAGCTCGATGGAATGATCGTCAGCCATCAGGACAGCGATCACAGCGGCGGAGCACTTTCGCTGCTCGAAACTGTTCCCGTGGGTTGGCTTGCATCGTCGCTGAACGCCGACCACCCGATCGTACGCGCGCGGGTCGATCTGGGACATGACACGCGGCGTTGCCTGGCGGGCGAGCAATGGACATGGGACGGAGTGGACTTCGCGATGCTTCATCCGGTGGCCGCAAATTACCTCAATCCCAAGCTCAAGCCGAACGATATCTCCTGTGTGCTGCGAGTCAGCAACGCAGCCGGAAGCACGCTGTTGACCGGCGACATCGAGGCTCGCACCGAATCCGATCTCATCCGCCGTGAACCGGTGCGTCTTCGCTCCGACGTGCTTGTCGTTCCGCATCACGGCAGCAAGACGTCGTCGACGGCGGCGTTTATTGCGTCGGTGCGCCCCGAGGTGGCCGTTTTCACACCGGGCTACCGCAACCGCTTCGAGCATCCGCGTCCGGAGGTTGTCGCCCGCTATGTCGCCGCGGGGGCGCGCAATTACCGCACCGACTACCACGGAGCGCTGACCTTCACTTTCGCCGAAGGCGTCTCTCATGCCCCGCGTCGCGAGCGCGTCGACGATGCGCGCTATTGGCGCGACATGCCGGTAGAGGACCCGCTCGCGGCGCTCGAGTAGCGCCGGTCGACCGTGCACATGCGGACGTTCAGCGCAATGGTGGCCGTGCTCGTGGCGACCGTTGCGTCGAGCGCGACGGGAGAGGAGCGCCGTCCTTCACCACCGCAGCCACTCAAGCTTTCGACCGCGCTGGGGCCCGCGTATCCGCTGGGCAAGGCGGGAGATTTCTGGGCGACGCTTATTCGGGAGCGCTCGGGCGGGCGCCTTGCCGTCGAATATTTTCCCGGCGCGACGTTGGCGTCACGGGATCCCGCACGCGAGTTCAGCGCGTTACGAGCGGGCACGTTCGAGCTTGCCGTCGGTTCCGCGCTTTCCTGGTCGGCGCAGGTCCCGCAACTCAACGTCATTGCGCTCCCGTGGCTGGTCCCGGGCGAGCAGGAGGTGCAGAGGCTCATCGATGGCGAGACGGGAAAGCGTCTCTCGGCCGAGCTCGAGCGTTCAGGCGTCGTCGCGCTGGCGTGGGTTGCGGACGGATTCATCGAGATCGCCAGCAAAGCGCCGCTGCGTCAGCCCGCCGATTTTGCCAGGCTCAAGATCAGGACGCGTGCGTCGCCGCTGCTCGAAGAGACTTTGGCCGCGCTTGGTGCAAGGCCTTCGGCAATGAGCCCTGTCGACGCTCGCAGCGCGCTCGAAGTCGGCGAGCTAGACGCGCAGGAGACGAGCGTTGCCGGCTATTCGGTGTCGCGTCTCTACGCCGGTCCCCTTGGTCAACTGCAGATTTGGCACGCTCACGCGGACGTGCTCGTGTTCGCCGTGAATCGCTCGGTCTGGGAAACATGGAGCGATGCCGAGCGCCAGCTCGTGCGCGACGCCGCGGTGGAGGCATCGCGACAGACCCGGAAGATGGCGGAGCGCCTCGCCGATGACGCCGCGCTGGCCAAGCTGGACGCGCAGGGTGCCAAGGTGACTCGCCTCACGCCTGCCGGCAGAGCGGCATTTAGAGATGCCATGCGCGCGCTATACGACCGATGGACGCCGATCGTCGGAACCGAACTGCTCGAAGCGGCCGAAGCCGATATTTCCGCGGGACCCGCGCGACGCTAGTGACACGCTACGAAACGAAGCGTCCGAGCCGCACCGCGGTTTCACCGCGCTTCGGCTTTCGTGTCGGCATGATCAGCACGCAATCGTCGTGAGGCGTGCTGATCTGCGTGCCGGCGTCAACGGCGTAAACGCTGCCGGCGCGGTGAATCACCTGCAGGCCGCGCACGGGTTGGGTGAAGCGGAACGCATCGCTGCCTATGGTCACCGTTGAAGTCACCTCGACCACGCGCTGCGCCGGCAGGGTCCCGCGTTCGACATGCCTGTCGGCCACGCCACGCTCGAGCATTCCGAAGTGGTCGAGAAAGCGCAGCGCCGACTGTCGCGCCACGAGCGGCGCCGCGGCCTCCCAGTGCTGGCCGCATTCGACCAGCAACGCGCTGCGCGGGTCCGCGGGATCGTCGAAAAAAGCGTAGTCGCGCAGGCGCCGTCCGGCGACATGGCCGCTGTCGATGACGATGTGCTGGGGAATTCCCACTGCCCGCGCGAGGTCCACGCCCTTGCGCTGGCGCCCGGCCATCGCCAACGGAAGACACGGCTCCGACATCGAGTGCAGATCGAGCAGATGATCGGCGCGGTCGATGATGGGCCTTAGCTCGCGCGCACGCGTGAGCTCGGCGCTTTGGCGCGGGCCGTCGAGCACCTCAGCAGTCCACAGCCGGTTGAAATCCTCGTCCACGCAGCGCGAGGCAAATGGATCACCGCGGTCGAAGCGGAGGTAGGCGGCGACGTTGGCGAAAACGAGCGTCAAAGTGCCGCGCGCCGGCCTGATCCTCTCGCGGAGGAGCCAGTCGACCGCGACGGCGCCGCAGACTTCGTTGCCGTGGGTCAGTGCCTGAATCGCGACATGCGGGCCGGGCTCGCTGCTGCCAAAGGTCCAGGTGTACGGCGTGCCATCATTGCCGGCGGCGTAGGACGCAAGGTCCGGAAAGTCGACCTCGATCGGAGGGATCGACGCCGATGGGCGCTGAAGCGTCGTGGGAGCGTCCTCGCTCACGAGGCGCAGACTTGATCGGCAAGGCGGTGCATGAACGATTCGCAAAGCGCGAGCTGATCGAGCGTAACCCATTCGTTCGGCTGGTGGGCCTGTTCGATATGGCCAGGCCCGCAGATGATGGTGGCGATTCCCGCATCGTGAAACAGCGACGCTTCGGTGCCGAACGAAACCTTGCCATAGTCGTGCGTGGCGCTGCACGAGCGGCCGAGCTCGGCAATCTCGTTTCCTCCATGGGTATCGAAGCCGGGCATCGCCGACAGCGCGTCGAACTCGATGAAGGTCCGCGGGTCGACGGCGTGCATTTCCGGCAGCAGCGTGGCAGCGAATCGCCTGACTTCGGCAAGCAGCTCCTCGGGATCATCGAATGGAAGGTGACGAAACTCGAAGTCGAAGACGCAGTCTCGGGGAACGATATTCAGCGCAGTGCCGCCACGGATCACGCCGGTGTGCACGGTCGTAAAAGGCACGTCGTACGCCGAATCGAACAATCCGCGCTCGCGAAACCGATGCGCCATCCGGGTCAGCATGGAAACGATCTCGCAGGCGATCTGGACCGCATTGACACCGCGCGGAGTCAGCGACGAATGCGCCTCGTGGCCGCGAACGCGGCAGCGGTAGCTTCGCTTGCCCTTGTGCGCGACGACGAGCTGCATGCCGGTCGGCTCGCCCACGATGCAGCCGGCGGGCTCGATACCGCGCTGGGCGATATCCGCGATCAGCCGCCGTACGCCGATGCACCCGACTTCCTCGTCGTAGGAAAGCGCGAAGTGCAGCGGTCGCTTGAGGCCGCGACGCAGAAACTCGGGAACCATGGCGAGACCGGTCGCGGAAAAGCTTTTCATGTCGGTGACGCCACGACCATGGAGCTTGCCGTCCTTGAGCGTCGCGACAAACGGGTCGGTCTCCCAGGGCTGGCCGTCGACCGGCACGACGTCGGTGTGCCCGGAAAGAACAATGCCGCGCCGGGTGACGTTGCCGTCTCTGGCCGGAAGCGTCGCGAACAGATTGGCCTTGCGCCTGTCGTCGTCGAAGGTCAATTGCGAATCGATGCCATGACCCGCGAGATAATCACGGACCCAGTCGATGAGCGCCATGTTCGAGTCGCGGCTGGTCGTGTCGAAGCCGACCAGCGTTCGAATCATGTCCAAGGCAAGGAGCTGCGGCTGGACGGCGGTGGAGGAGGCGGGCGCGTTCATGAATGAAAATTCTCAAAGAGACAGGATAGAAAGAGGACCTTGCGGTGTCAATGCCGATGGTTGCGGCGCTGAATCATGATTCCATCGGTCGCGGACCACTCCAGCATACTCGCGCGCGAGATGCCGCGCCGCGCATTCACCCTTGGGGGAATCGGCAAAATGCGTATCGCCACGTTCGTTGTTGCCTCATTGCTTGCAATCCTGCGCTGTATTGCACAGGCAAGCGAACTGCCTATAGACGACATCAAGCTGCCACCCGGCTTCAAGATCGAGCTTCTGGCGCGTGTCGAGAACGCGCGACAGATGGCGCTGGGTAGCAAGGGCACATTGTTCGTCGGGTCGATGCAGGCGGGCAGGGTATACGCGGTGCAGCTGAACGCGTCCGGCCCGCCCTCGGTCAAGGTGATCGCGAGTGGTCTTAAGTTTCCGGTCGGAGTCGCCTTTCACCGGGGGGCGCTCTACGTGTCGGCGGTCGACCGGATCGTGCGCTTCGACAATATCGAGGAGCACATCGCCGATCCACCGAAGCCTGTCGTCGTCGACGACCACTTCCCGGGAGAAACCAATCACGGCTGGAAATTCATCGCCTTCGGCACCGATGGCAAGCTCTATGTGCCGGTGGGCGCGCCGTGCAACGTCTGCGAGCCCGACTTCGATCGCTACGCCAACATTCAGCGCATGAATGCCGACGGGTCCGGGCGCGAGGTTTACGCGCGCGGCATTCGCAACTCGGTGGGCTTCGACTGGGATCCGAGGACGCATGAGCTGTGGTTCACCAACAACGGCCGCGATATGCTGGGCGACGATGTGCCTCCCGACACGCTCAACCATGCACCGAGAGCCGGGCTAAACTTCGGCTACCCGTATTGCCATGGCGGGACCATCGCCGATCCCGAATTCGGAAGCAAGCGCCGGTGCGACGAGTTCACGCCGCCGGCGCAGAACCTGGGACCGCACGTTGCATCGCTCGGGATGCGTTTTTATACCGGTTCGCAGTTTCCTGCCCAGTATCGCAATCAGATCTTCATTGCCGAACACGGCTCGTGGAACCGAAGCCGGAAGATAGGCTATCGGATCACCGTGGTGCGCCTTGAAGGCGACAAGCCGGTCGCGTACGAACCGTTCGCGACCGGCTGGCTGAAAGGCGAGTCGGCGTGGGGGCGTCCCGTCGACGTGCTGGTGATGCCCGACGGCGCGCTGCTCGTCTCCGACGATTACGCCGGAGCGATCTACCGCATCACGTACCGCGACTAGCGCCAGTAACGGGCGTGATGGTACGGACGATAATACGGCCGACCGTAAACGACGCGAGGACCGTAGACCACCGGCGGCGCGGCGTAAACGACCGGCGCGTCGTAGTAGTACGAGTACGGCGCGTACGCCACGGGCGGCGCATAAACCGGCGCCGGAGCGTAATAACTTCCATAATAGCCGTAGCCGCGGTTGGAGTAACCGACGGCAAATCCAGGCACGCCTATCGACACGCTAAAGTTATCCCGCGCCGACGCGGTGCCGGCGAGGGTGGCCCCGCCGGCGAGAAGCAAGCCCGCGGCGGCAATGGTTGCAATGCGATGTTTCATGGTTCCTCCTGCGTGGAAACTAAGGGCGCGCGAAGAGCGCGACACTCATCCAACGCTTCATAGACAACGGTCGTTGACAGCAAGTTTCCGAAATGGAACAGCTAGTTACAATCCGTTACGATTCCGTTATGCTAACTCTTTCACGGGCGTCTCTTCCCGCCCAACGGAGCACCTCATGCGGTGGTGCCGCGTCCCCGCAATTCTGCTGTCGTTTGTCTTCGCCATCGGCGGAGCCGCTGCACCCGCCGCGGCCGATCTCACCATCGGCATTGGCGCCGACGTCACCGCTATCGATCCGCATTATCACAATGTGACGCCGAACAATAACGCCGCGGCGCACATCTTCGACTACCTGGTGCTCCGCGACGAGCGGCAGAAGCCGATCCCGGGCTTGGCCGAATCGTGGAAGACCGTCGATCCGCTGACCTGGGAGTTCAAGTTGCGCCGCGGCGTCAAGTTCCACGATGGCAGCGAGTTCACGGCGGTCGACGTGGTCGCATCGATCGATCGCGTCCCGGAGGTCTCCAACAGTCCCTCGCCTTTTACGGCGTACACCAAGCAGATCAAGGAAATCGTAGTCGTCGACCCTTATACCGTCCGCTTCAAGACCGCAGCCCCCTACCCGCTGATGCCGACCGACATGACCCAGGTAGCGATCATCTCCAAGGCGGCGGCCAAGGCCACCACCGAGGATTTCAACAACGGCAGGGCAGCGATCGGGACCGGTCCCTACAAGCTCGTGCGCTACGTCAAGGGAGACCGCATCGAGCTCGTCCGCCATGACGCCTACTGGGGCGGCAAGACGCCTTGGGAAAAGGTCACGCTGCGATTGTTGCCCAACGACGCGTCACGGGTCGCCGCATTATTGGCCGGCGACGTGCAGGCGATCGAGTATGTGCCGACCTCCGACGTCGCCCGGATACGCGCCGACAAGCACCTGATTGTGGCCAAGGTCATCGCTGACCGACTGATCTACCTTCACATGGACAGCGACCGCGACCAATCGCCGTTTGTCACCGACAAGGCGGGTCGGCCTTTGCTTAAGAATCCGCTCAAGGACTCGCGCGTGCGCAAAGCGCTATCCAAGGCGATCAATCGGGCGGCGATCGTCGACAAGGTCATGGAGGGCGAAGCGGTCGCCTCCGGCCAGCTGCTGGCCGATGGCATGTTCGGCACGACGAAGAACCTGAAGGTCGAGCCGCACGATCCCGAAGGGGCAAAAAAACTTCTGGCGGAAGCAGGCTATCCCGACGGATTCGGCCTCACCGTTCACGCGCCGAACAACCGGTACGTCAATGATTCCAAAATCGCGCAGGCCGTCGCTCAGATGCTGACCCGCGTCGGCATCGCGACCAAAGTCGAAGCGATGCCGTCGGCGACGTTCTTTCCGCAGGCCACCGAGCTCAGGTTCAGCTTTATGGTGGTTGGCTGGAGCTCGGGGACCGGTGAAGCCTCGAGCACGCTCAAGGCGCTGCTTGCGACGTACAGCAAGGAGAAGGGATTTGGCACCGCCAATCGCGGGCGCTACTCCAATCCGCGGGTCGATGCACTGCTCGAGGAGGCGCTGGCAACGGTCGACGATCCCAAGCGTGAAGCGATGCTGCAACGCGCGACTGAGCTTGCCATCAACGATACCGGAATCATCCCGCTCCATTTCCAGGTGAATTTGTGGGCGACACGCAATGGCATCACCTACGTTCCGCGCACCGACGAGAACACATTGGCGCACAAGTTCAGGCCGGCGACGGGCAGATGAGCGCGCCAGCGATGACATGCGCCGCGACGCGCCTGCAGCGGCTAGCGATGCGCCATCGGTCGTGACTACTGCGATCGCGCCGGCGGGCTGCTCGGCGTGAGGCTCGCGAACAAGATCGCCATCGTGACCGGGGCCGCATCCGGCTTCGGCCAGGGGATCGCGGAGCGTTTCGCCGCCAGAGTGCGGCGCTAGTGGTCTTTTCTCGCCTCTAACAAGGCGTCGTTCATCACCCGCGCGTGCCGGGAAGTGGACGGCGGGCGCTGCGTGTAAAGCTCGCAGGACCGAGGGCGGCGGCTGTCGCCTGACGACCGCTAGCCGCCGCGAACGATCAGACGCTCCAGCTCGCCAACGATCGGCGTCGCGGCATCGAGGCCAACCCGCTTGACCATTGCCTTGGCGAAATCCGGCAGCAGATCGTGAAGGTCGCGCAGATTGCTCGCGCGTTGCAGGCGCATCATCATCATGTAGCCGCGGAAGCCGAGATGTTGGTTGATGGCATTGCTGAGCTGCTGCTGCGCGGTCAGGAACTGCTGCACTTCGCTTTCGCTGCGTGGCGCCGGGGCCGCGTCGTATTCGGCCGCCGAAGGCGCGCTGAAGCGCTTCGCGATCAACCCGGACTGTTCAAGCGTCGCCAGCGCGGTGACGTCGACGCGCAAAGCGCGCGCGCGCTCTAGCACCTCGGCCACGCTTCGATGGCCGTCGACTATGATCAACAGGCTGCGCAAGGCGATCGGAAGGTTGCGCGTGCGTTCCTTGAGCTCGCGCACGCCGTCCTCGGTCTTGGCGTATATTTCGCCTCGATTCATGATCCGATTCCTCGCCGGTACCGCTCGGCGCTTGCTGTCCCCCGACGGCGGCCATTATAGACGAGAGGGTGATCTGGGCCCTCGACACAGATCGGCAGCCTCGGGCGACATGGCGGCGCTTGCCTCGTAGTGCGGCGCAGGGCTTTGTGGAATAATCGAGCGGCAGTGCGTTAGACCCCCGCCATGCTCAATGAATCCTTGCACGCCGCGCTCGGCAAAATCCTTCCGCAATCTGCATTGCTTACGGCCGCAGAGGACACGCGACCTTACGAGTGCGATGGGCTGACGCTGTTTCGCGCACAACCGCTGGCGGTGCTTCTGCCGGAGGACGAGGCGCAGGTGGTCGGTATACTCAAGGTTTGCAATGCGGCGAGGGTGCCGGTCGTGGCGCGCGGCGCCGGTACGGGACTCTCCGGCGGCGCGACGCCGGACCAGCAGGGCGTGGTCCTGTCGCTCGCCAAGTTCAAGCGCATCCTCTCGATCGATCCGCTGGCGCGCTCCGCGGTGCTGCAGCCAGGCGTGCGCAACCTTGCCATTTCGGAAGCGGCTGCGATTCACGGCCTCTACTACGCTCCCGATCCCTCGTCGCAAATCGCGTGCACAATCGGCGGCAACGTGGCCGAGAATAGCGGCGGCCTGCACTGCCTCAAGTATGGGCTCACCGTGCACAACGTGCGACGGATACGCGGCGTGCTGATCACCGGCGAGATCGTGGAATTCGGCAACGAAGCGCTGGACAACGCCGGCTACGACCTCCTGGCGCTGATAAACGGTTCGGAGGGGTTGCTGGCAGTCATCACCGAAGTCACCGTTCGACTGACGCCTAAGCCGCGCGAGGCCAGATGCATGCTCGCGGCGTTCGACGACCTGGCCAGGGCCGGCGACGCGGTCGCGGCGATCATCGCCGCGGGCATCATCCCGGCCGGGCTGGAGATGATGGACCGCCTGACCATTGGCGCAGTGGAGCCCTTCGTGCACGCGGGTTATCCGCTCGACGCCGAGGCGATACTCCTGTGCGAGTCCGACGGAGCGCCGGAAGAGGTGCAGGAAGAGATCGACGAGTTGCGGGCGCTGCTCGAAGCCAACGGCGCGACGCGTATCGAAGTCTCGCAGAACGAGGCGCAGCGGGTCAGGTTGTGGTCGGGACGCAAAGCCGCGTTTCCCGCCGCCGGGCGGATTTCTCCCGATTACTACTGTATCGACGGGACCATTCCACGGCGATCGATCGCGCCGGTGCTGGCGCGAATCGCCGAGCTAAGCAAGGAATTCGGATTGCGCTGTATGAACGTCTTCCACGCCGGCGACGGCAACCTGCACCCGCTGATCCTGTTCGACGCCAATCGCGAGGGCGACGTGGACAAAACCGAAGCGTTCGGTGCCAAGATCCTGGAGCTCTGCATCGAGGTCGGCGGCACCATTACCGGTGAGCACGGTGTCGGACTGGAGAAGATCGGCGGCATGTGCGTGCAATTCGCGCCCGCCGAGCTCGAATGGTTTCACGCGATCAAGCGTTCGTTCGACGCCGCCGGGCTGCTGAATCCAGGCAAGGCGGTGCCGATGCTGCATCGTTGCGCCGAGATGGGCCGCATGCACGTCCATCGCGGCCAGTTACCCCACCCGGAACTGCCGCGCTTTTGAAGCGGTGAGAAAAGGAACGACATGAAGACCGAGGCCAGACGCGAACCGCAAATCGTTGCCGAACTCGTGACGCGCCTGTCCGGCGATTTCGGCGATCGCGCGGTGACCGCACATGCGGTGCGCGAGCATCACAGCCATGGCGAGGGTCTTGCCGACGCGGGCATGCCCGACGTGGTCGTGTTCCCTCATTCGAACGAAGAAGTAGCCGCCATTGTCCGGCTGTGCCACGTCGCCCGGGTGCCGGTGATCGCTTTCGGCGTCGGCACCTCGCTCGAAGGTCACGTCGCCGCGCTCTACGGCGGCGTTTGCGTCGACTTGTCGCAAATGAACCGCCTGCTCCAGGTCAACGCCGAGGATCTGGATTGCCGGGTGCAGGCCGGCGTCACGCGCGAGCAATTGAACGCCGAGCTCAAGGGCACGGGACTGTTTTTCCCGATCGACCCCGGCGCCAACGCTACCATCGGCGGGATGGCTGCGACGCGTGCGTCGGGAACGAACGCGGTTCGCTACGGAACGATGCGCGAAAACGTGCTGGGGCTGACGGTGGTCACCGCCGACGGGCGCATCGTCAAGACCGGCGGCCGCGCGCGAAAGTCCAGCGCCGGCTACGACCTGACACGATTGTTCGTGGGCGCCGAGGGCACGCTCGGCGTCATCACCGAGATTCAGCTCCGCCTCTATGGCGTTCCGGAGGCGATTCAGGCGGCGGTGTGCCAGTTTCCCGATCTTGCCAGCGCGGTCAACACGGTCATCGTGGCGATGCAGACCGGGATTCCGGTGGCGCGGATCGAGCTGCTGGACGAAGTGCAGATGGACGCGAGCATCCGTTTTTCGAAGCTTGAGGGCTTTGCGGCGAAGCCCACGCTGTTCTTCGAATTCCACGGCTCCGAGGCCGGCGTGCGCGAGCAATCGTCGGCGATGCAGGCGGCGAGCGACGAATTCGGCGGCAGCGCCTATCAGTGGGCGACCAAAACGGAAGACCGCAGGCGATTGTGGAAAGCTCGGCATGATGCTTACTACGCCGCGCTCGCGCTGAAGCCGGGCACGACAGCTTTCGCAACCGACGCCTGCGTTCCCATCTCGCGGCTCGCCGACTGTATCCTGGAGACCAAGGCCGATGTCGAGAAGAGCGGTCTCGTCGCGCCGATTCTGGGGCACGTCGGCGACGGCAATTTCCACCTTGTCGTCCTGTTCGATGGCGCCGACGCTGCGCAACGCGAACGCGCGGAGGCGCTCGCGAAGGGCGTCAGCATGCGGGCCATTTCGATGGGCGGCACCTGCACCGGCGAGCACGGCATCGGCTGGCACAAGCTCGACGTACTGGCGCAGGAGCATGGCGAGGCGGTCGATCTGATGCGCATGATCAAGCGCGCGCTCGATCCGCGCGACATCATGAATCCGGGCAAGACCGTCCCGCTGTGACGGTGTCCCGCACAGCGACATCGCGTTGCCAGATGCGCCAGGTTTGATGAACCCACCCATGTATACGCTCGTCATCGGCAACAAGAACTACTCCACCTGGTCGTTGCGAGCGTGGGTGCTGATGAAGGCGGCGGGGATTCCCTTTCTGGAGGAGCGCATACCCCTCTACCAGGACGGTTCGGCGGCGCGCCTCCGCGCGCGCTCGCCATCGGCAAAGGTTCCTTGCCTGCACGATGGAACGGTGGTGGTTTGGGATTCGTTGGCGATCGCCGAATACCTCGCCGAGCGCCATCCCGGACTGTGGCCAGCCGACCGTGAAGCGCGCGCCTGGGCGCGATCGGCCGCGGCGGAGATGCACGCGGGCTTCAGCCATTTGCGAAACGAGTTTGGCATGGATGTTCGGCTACGCGAAGCGCGCGTCGCTTCCGCCGCAGTCGCGGCGGAAATCGAACGGATCAAGGAGATCTGGAAGGAGGGCCGGCACCGCTTCGGTGGTGGCGGAGATTTTCTTTGCGGCTCATTCGGCATCGTCGACGCCTTTTATTGCCCGGTCGCGTTTCGTTTCCAGTCATATGGGGTCACGCTTGCAGGAGAATGCGCCGAATATCAGAGGCATTTGATCGCGTTGCCGGCGATGCAGGAATGGAGCGCGGATGCTTCGCGCGAAACGGAGCGCGTTGCTTCCTTCGATGCTCCGGCGCAGGAGCAGCGGCAGTGACCGGACCGCACCGGGAATGAGCGATGTCATCGGCGCCTGGCGCGATCGCGTACGCGCCGCTGCCGCCAGCAACACGCCGCTGCGCATCGTCGGTGGGGGGAGCAAGGATTTCTACGGACAGGAACTCACCGGCGCGGTTTTCGGCACCACGGAGTATTCCGGCATCAACGATTACGATCCAACCGAGTTGGTCATCACCGCGCGCTGCGGCACCCGGCTTGAGGAGATCGAGCGGACGCTGGCCGAGCGGCAGCAGATGCTGGCCTTCGAGCCACCGCATTTCGGCGCCGACGCGACGCTCGGCGGCTGCGTCGCGGCCGGTTTATCCGGCCCGCGGCGCCCGCATGGCGGCGCATTGCGGGATCACGTGCTCGGCGTCCGTTTGCTCGACGGACGCGGCGACGACCTGTCCTTCGGCGGCCGGGTGATGAAGAACGTGGCCGGCTTCGACGTGTCGCGCCTCATCGCCGGCTCGTTGGGCACGCTGGGAATCATCCTCGAGGCGTCGCTGAAGTGCATGCCGCTGCCGCGCGCGGAGACCACGGTGTCGTTCGAATTATCCGCGACCGACGCCATAGGCAAGGTCAACGAATGGAGCGCGCTGCCGCTGCCTTTGTCGGCAAGTTGCTGGAACGACGGTAGACTCTACCTTCGGCTGTCGGGTGCCGACAGCGCGGTGATCGCCGCGCAGCGACGCCTCGGCGGCGAGCCAACGACCGATGCTGCGGCATTCTGGCGCGCGGTTCGCGAGCAGCAGCACGACTTTTTCCAGGTCGCCTGTAGCGCGCCGCTGTGGCGTTTATCGGTCCGTTCGACCGCGCCGTATGCCGACCTCGGCGGCGAGCAAATGATCGAATGGGGAGGGGCGCTGCGGTGGATTTGCGCCGATCCGAACGAGCACGGCGAGCGTCTCCGGGCCTGGGCTGCGGATCATGGCGGGCATGCGACGTTATTTCGGTCCGTCGACAAATCCGCCGGCGTGTTCCACGCCCTTGCGCAGCCCTTGCTCGCGCTCCATCAGCGACTGAAGACGGCGCTCGACCCGGCGGAAATCTTCAACCGACACCGAATGTACCCGGAGTTCTGAGTTTGGAAACGCATCTCGCCGATTTCATCAGGGACAGCGCCGACGGACGCGAAGCCGACGCGATCCTGCGCGCTTGCGTCCATTGCGGATTCTGCACCGCGACCTGTCCGACCTATCAACTGCTCGGTGACGAGCTCGACGGTCCGCGCGGTCGCATTTATCTGATCAAGCAAGTGCTGGAGGGCGCCGGGGTCACCGCCAAGACGCAACTCCACCTTGACCGCTGCCTGACGTGCCGCAGCTGCGAAACAGTGTGCCCGTCCGGCGTTCGATACGGCAGGCTGGTCGATATCGGACGCCGGGTGGTGGATGAAAAAGTCCCGCGGCCGCCTGGGCAGCGCCTCTCGCGCTGGTTGTTGCGCAAGGGATTGAGTGACCGCTCGCTGTTTGCTGTCGCACTTACCGCCGGAAGGCTGGCGCGGCCGCTCCTGCCGGCATCGATCGCGTCCAAGGTACCGCCGTCGCGCACCGCGAAGACTTGGCCGCCGGCGCTGCATGCGCGCAAAATGCTCGCGCTCACCGGCTGCGTGCAATCGGCTTTGGCGCCGAACATCGACGCGGCGCTCGCGCGCGCACTCGATCGGATAGGCATTTCGCTCGTCCGCGCCTCCGGCGGCGGGTGCTGCGGCGCCATCAGCGAGCATCTTGGAGCGCGCGAGGAAGCGGCTGCATTCGCACGCCGGAACATCGATTCGTGGTGGCCGCGCGTCGAGGCCGGCGCCGAGGCCATCGTGGTCACGGCGAGCGGATGCGGAGTCACCGTCAAGGAATATGGACACCGGCTGTGCGACGATCGGCTTTACGCCGACAAGGCTCGGCGCATCGCGGAGATCGCGCGCGATCCGGTCGAGGTGGTCGCCCAGGAGTGGAAGCGATTCGCGCCGCTGGTTGCGATGGATCACGGCCCGCAACGGGTTGCGTTTCACTCGCCGTGCACGCTGCAGCACGGCCAGCAGCTCGGTGGGCGGGTCGAGGAGATTCTCGAGGCTATCGGCCTCGAGCTGGCACCGGTCGCCGACGGACATCTTTGTTGCGGCTCGGCGGGTACCTATTCGATCCTGCAGCCGGTCCTGTCGCAACAGCTCAAGATCAACAAGCTCGCGGCGCTGGAAGCATCGGAACCGGACATCATCGCCACCGCGAACATCGGCTGCCTTAGTCATCTCGAGTCCGGCGCGCAACGGCCGGTGCGCCACTGGCTTGAGATTTTCGACTCGCGGTTGCGCACCCGCTGATGAGCGATGCGAAGGAAGACCGACGCAGCGACTTCCCGCATTTCCTGGCGATTCCTACCCGTTGGATGGACAATGATACCTACGGTCATGTGAACAACGTTGCCTACTATTCGTATTTCGACACCGTCGTGAACGAGCAGTTGATCCGTCAAGGCGGGCTGGACATTTACTCCGGCCAGGCGATGGGGCTGGTGGTGGAAACGCGGTGTCTTTTTCATCGGCCGCTGTCCTTTCCACAAATCATCGACGCGGGATTGTGCGTCCGAAGGCTCGGCAACTCCTCGGTGACTTACGGCATCGGCCTGTTCGAGCAGGGCGAGGACACGCCTGCGGCGACGGGCCACTTCGTGCACGTCTGGGTCGAGCGCTCGACGCGGCGGCCCACGCCGGTGCCGGCGGCGATTCGCGCCGCGCTGGCGCCGTTGCTTGCGACACGGAAAAGCTAGTCGGCGTCGTGCCGAGGCGCAGGATTGGGTGCTCGTCCACGACGTGGAGCGGCCGGGCATCGACGTCGCAACGCTCAATCGGTTGTTGCACGAGCTGGAAGACGAACCCATCGGCGGGCCGCTTGCCATCGCGCTTTCGGTTAGCCTCAAGCGGGCCGAAAACGGG
>JALZAN010000118.1 GCA_030948365.1 Pseudomonadota bacterium | reverse complement strand
CCCGCGACGTGCTCGAGCTTGCCTGCGGCACAGGCCTGTTCACGCGCCACCTGGCGCCGAACGTGGATCACCTGACCGCGGTCGACGCGTCGCCCGAAGTATTGGCGATCAATCGCGGTCGGGTCGCCGCCGGCAATGTGGAGTACGTCGAGGCCGATCTTTTTTCGTGGACGCCGTCGCGGCGCTACGACGCGGTATTTTTCAGCTTCTGGCTGTCGCACGTGCCGCAGGATCGGTTCGAGCCGTTCTGGAAGATGGTTTCGGCCGCATTGCGCCCCAGCGGCGCGGCGTACCTCATCGACTCGGCATACGATCGGACGTCGACCGCACGCGACCACGTCTTGCCGGAGCAGGACGCCGGAATCGTCGCCCGCAAGCTCAACGATGGCCGCGAGTATCGAATCGTCAAGCTCTTCTACGAGCCCGAGGCGCTCTCGGCGCGGCTCGCCGAGCTGGGATGGTCTTCGGAACTGCACCGGACGACGAATTATTTCATTCATGGTCACGCACGGAGATCTGCGCGCGGGGACTGATCGACGGTCGCGGGCGCACAAAGGTGCGCCATCCGGAAGACTACGAATCCGCGTCGTAGACGTAAGGCGACTGCGGCACGCGGCCCTGATCCATGGCGTGCTCCTCGGCGATGTGGCGCGGGCGCTTGTCCCACCATATCGCGCGCGCCTCGCGCTGCTTCTCGACCAGCTCCGGCCGCTCCTTCAGCAATTCGCGGATGAACAGGGTGTGCTCGGACACGTAGTGGCGGCTGGGAAGCATCATGGCGCGGTCTCGCATCTTCGGCGGGTGTCAGTAAGAGGCCATTCTATCATCGCCCGATTCCGCGGCCCGCGGCGGTCGCATCGAGCCTGCGAAAAGACGATATTCGTAAAGACGGCACTCGATGGCGCCATTGAAAAGCGGCGTGCGCCGGCTCGCCTTGAGCCCGATCAACTTCGGAAGACGGATGTCGCCGCTCATCAGGAATGCCGTCCACCCGGAGAAGCGCTGCTTGAGCGCATCGCCCAAGCGCGGATAGAAATCGGTCAGCGCGTGCGATCCGGCGAGTCGCACGCCGTAGGGAGGATTGGCGACGATCGTTCCCTGCCTTGCCGGCGCGGCGCCGAAGAGCGCGTCGACCTGCTCGATCGCGATGGCGCCGGCAACGCCCGCCGCGCGGATGTTCACGTGACACTGATGGATGGCGATGTCGTCGATGTCACGAGCATGGATCCTCGCCGGCGCCGGAGGTCGCGCGCGGCGCTGTGCCGCCTGTTTGATCCTCTGCCATGCGGATCCGTCGTACCAGGCGAGCTTCTGAAAGCCGAAGGTGCGTTTCGATCCTGGCGCAATGTCCAGCGCGATCAGCGCCGCCTCGATGGCGATGGTCCCGCTGCCACACATCGGATCGAGCAACGGGGTGCCCGGTTGCCACTGCGCAAGGCGCAGCAGCCCGGCGGCGAGGTTTTCGCGCAAAGGCGCTTCCGCGGCTTGGCGACGGTAGCCGCGCTTGAACAGCGGCTCGCCCGAGGTATCGAGATAGAACGTTGCTTCTCCGGCGGTCAGATGGGCATGCGCGCGAACGTCCGGCTGATCCTTGCTGACGTTGGGTCGCACGCCGCCGCCCGCGCGGTGCCTGTCGCACACCGCGTCCTTTACCTTAAGTGTCGCGAATTCCAGGCTGGTCAGCGGCGAGCGCGTCGCCGACACGTCGACGCGCAGGGTGCGGTCGGCTCGAAACCACTGCGGCCAATCGAGATCGAGCGCGAGCCGATAGATGTCATGCTCGTCGCGATAGGGTCCGTGGCCGACCTGCCACAGAATGCGGCTGGCGAGCCGGCTTTCGAGGTTGGCGCGGTAGGCGAGCTCGATCGGGCCGCCGAATGCGACGCCGCCTTCCGCTGCGACGACGTCATCGGCGGCAAGCCCGGCGAGCTCGGTCGCGAGCACGCCTTCCAGGCCCCGCGGGCACGGCGCGAAAAAACGTTCCATCGTGGCTACTTACGCTAGAAAGGCTTGAGGACGACCAGCAATACCGCGCCGACCAGCACCGGCAGGGCAGGAATTTCGTTGATCCACCGATAGAAGACGTCGCCGTGCCGATTGCGATCGTGGCGGAAGTCGGCCATCAGCTTGCCGAGCCAGACATGATGCACGACCAGGATGGCGACCAGCGCAAGCTTGGCATGGAGCCATCCGCCGGAAATTCCGTAGCCGAGCCATAGCCAGAGTCCGGACGCGATGGCGAGCACGGCGCCCGGCGTCATGATGCCGAAGTAGAGCTTGCGCTCCATCACCTTGAAGCGCTCGATGCTGATCGTGTCCTGCGCCAGCGCATGGTAGACGAACAGGCGCGGAAGATAGAACAGCCCGGCGAACCACGTCACCACGAACACGATATGCAGCGACTTGATCCAGAGCATCGCGCTCTCTTCAGCGCAGCAGGCGCCGGCGCGTCAGCACCAGCGCGACGTAGTAGGCCGCGGACGCGTACAGGAGCAGCACCGCGATATGCAGCGGAATGTGTTCCGGCACGTTGCCGGCAAGAAACGGCCGCGCGATGTCGATCGCATGTGAAAGCGGAAGGATCGCCGAGGCGACCTGCAGCGCCGCCGGCATCTCATCCACCGGAAAAAACACGCCGGACAGCAGCAGCGTGGGCGTCAATACCAGCGTGAAAAAATAGGTAAAGAAATCGTAACCGCGTGCCAGCGAATTCATGACCAGCCCGAATGCGCCGAAGGTCAGGCCGATGATGAAGCCCAGCGGCAGGACCCAGATCGCGAGCCACGAGTGACCGTAGCCGAGCACCATGATCACGGCCAGGATCGCCATCACCGAGATGACGCTCTTGGTGCCGGCCCACATCCATTCGGCGAACAGCACGTCGTCGAGCGACAGCGGGGCGTTGATGATCGCCTCCCACGTGCGCTGCATGTGCATGCGCGAGAACGCCGAGTACATCGCCTCGAAAGACGCTGTGAACATCGCGCTCTGGCAGACCATGCCGGTGCCGATGAAGGCGATGTATTTCATGCCGCCGATCTCGGGGATGAAGCTGCCGATACCGTATCCGAGCGCTAGCATGTACAGCAGCGGATCGGCGATGTTGCCGAGGATCGAAGCGATCGCAAGCTTGCGCCAGACCAGCAGATTGCGGCGCCAGACCGGCAACCAGCGGAAGGACAGCTCGGGCATGCGCAGCAGCGCGGTCGAAGTCATGGCGTGTGGCGAGGGACGAACGAGGCGAGTATAGCGCGGGCGACTGGCCTCGCCGGTCACTGCCAGCGAGTCATTCGCATGGCGCTTGACACCGCGTGCTGCGCTCCGTAAGTTCGTCTCGTTGTATTGTCAGAGAGATCGAACGATGAAGTGTCGCGTCGCGGGGCGAAGCGGTTCGCGCATCGCGTCCTGCGCGTTGCTCGCGTTGGTCGCGTGCGCGGCAACGATGGCGATGCCGCAGTCGAGCTATCCCGAACGGCCCATCCGCTTGGTCGTGCCGTATCCTCCCGGCGCGTTGACCGATCTGCTGGCGAGGGCGATCGGCGACAGGCTCGCGGCGAGTCTCCGGCAACCGGTGATCGTCGACAACAAGCCAGGGGCGGGGACCCTGGTCGGCGCCGAGTTCGTCGCCAAGCAACCCGCCGACGGATATACGCTGCTGATGGCTACCAGTACCACGCTCGGTATCAGCCCGGCGCTGTATCAGCCGTCTCCTGTCAATCCGGTCAAGGATTTCGCGCCGATCTCGCAGGTCGGCTCGGTGAACTTTTTTCTCATCGCCCATCCGGAGTTTCCGGCGAAGAACGTGCGGGAGATGATCGATGCGATCAAGCGCAGTCCCGGCAAGTACAACTATGCCTCGGTTGGCAACGGCAGTCCGCACCACCTGTTCATGGAAGCGCTCAAATCCGAATATGGACTTCAGATCCAGCACGTTCCGTACAAGGGGACACCGATGGCGCTGACCGATCTCCTGGGCGGTGCGATCCAGGTGATGTTCGCCGACGCGACCGTGGCGGTGCCGAATATCCGCGCGGGCAAGGTCGCTGCCCTGGGGACCTCCGCCGCCAAGCCGACAACGATGCTGCCTGACGTGGCGCCGATCTCCGCCACGATCCCCGGCTTCGACTGGCAGGCCTGGCAGGGAATCGTCGCGCCCGCGGGCACGCCGAAAGAGATCGTGGCGCGCCTCTCGGCGGAGCTGCAAAGGATTCAGGAGACGCCGGAATTCAAGGAGCAGTTGTTCAAATTCGGCATGGAGCCGTTTGCTCCGCACAGTCCCGAGCAATTTGCCGCGACCGTCGCCGCGGAACAGCCGCGATGGGCCAAGGCGGTCAGGGATTCCGGCGCCAAGGTCGATTGATGGTCAGCCAAGGCGACGGCGCGCCAAGCGCGCACCAGGCAGCGAAAGCAATTCGATGAGCCCGGTCATCGACGTTCACACCCACTGTCTCACCGAAGCGTGGTTCGCGTTGTTGCAGCAGCACGGCGCGCCGCACTATACGGTCGAGAAGGTGCGCGGCGGCCTGCGCGCGATTCATCTCGACGGCGCCCCTTTCATGACTCCGGTTCCGGCGATGTTCGACTACGATCTGCGCCTCAAGACGATGAACGAGCACGGGGTCGATATCGGAATCGTGTCGCTGACCTGCCCGAACTGCTACTGGGGAGGCCCGGACATCAGCCTCGAGGCGGCCAGAATCATGAACGAGGACATGGCCGCAGCGCGAACGGCGCATCCAGATCGCCTGCGCTGGTTCGCGTCGTTGCCTTGGCAGTACGAGTCGCTGGCGCTCGCCGAGCTTACGCGGGCGCTGGCCGCGGGCGCGTCCGGCGTCATGGTGCTTGCCAATATCGATGGCGTGGCGCTGACCGATCCTGCCTTTGCACGCGTATGGGCCGCGATCGACGCCAGCGCGCTGCCGGTGCTGGTTCATCCGACCGCGCCACCGGGCGTGGCCGCCATGGACATGACGCGGTTTCAGCTCACCGCGTCGATCGGATTCACTTTCGATACCTCGCTGGCCATCGCGCGCATGATCTACGACGGGTTTTTCGACCGTCATTCAAAGCTGAAGATCATCGCCGGACACGGCGGCGGCGCGCTTCCCTACCTGATCTCGCGCATGGATCAGTGCTTCGACAATATCCCGGCGTGTCGCGAGAAGATATCGGTGCGACCGTCGGAGTATCTGCCGCGGATTTACGCCGACGCGGTGGTCTTCTCGCCCGACGTGCTCGACTTATGCGTGAGGACCTTCGGCGACGTCAATGTAATGTATGGCTCGGATTATCCGCATACCATCGGCGACATGCCGGGCTGCTTGAAGCGGGTGAACGGGCTTCCCAGCGGCGTGCGAGACAAGGTGCGTGGCGGCAACGCTCGGCGCGTGTTCAATTTGTAGCGCGAACCCCGCCGATCGCCGCCCACTCGATTTTCAGTCGCGCAGCTCGCGTCCGGTAAGCTTGATGAACAGGTCTTCGAGATTCGCCGGCCGGTGCAGGTAGCGGACGCTGGTCTGCGTGGCGAGATCCGCCAGCAGCGGCGCCGCGTCGCGGGCATAGCAAAATGCCGTTTCGCCGGCGAGCTCGAGGCGCTCGGCGAGCTGCCTTCCGCGCGTCTCGGCCCACGCCCGCGCTTCGTCGCCGTAGACTTCGATCACTTCCGGCTCAACGTGCGCCGCGATCAGCGCGCGCGGCGTGTTGCTGGCGATCATTCGTCCATGGTCGATCACCGCGAGGCGCGAGCAAAGGCGCTCCGCCTCGTCCATGAAGTGAGTCGTGAGCAGGATCGTCTTGCCCTGGGTCAGAAGTTGCCGCAGCCCATCCCAGATCAAGTGTCGCGCCTGCGGATCGAGTCCGGTCGTGGGTTCGTCGAGAATCAGCAGCTCGGGATCGTTGACCAGCGCGCGCGCCAGCGTCAGCCGGCGCTTCATGCCGCCGGAGAGCGTGCGTATGCTCGACGCGCCCTTGCTCGAAAGCCCCGCGAAATCGAGCAGGCGCGGAATGCGGTCGTCGAGCAGCGCGACCGGGACCCGGAAATAGCGACCGTAGATCTGCAGATTCTCGATCACGGTGAAGTCGGGATCGAGATTGTCCATTTGCGGCACGACACCGACGCGCACCCGCGCTTCGCGCGCCGCTTTGGGCACGGGTTCTCCGACCAGAGTGAGGATG
>JALZAN010000019.1:12897-20010 GCA_030948365.1 Pseudomonadota bacterium | reverse complement strand
CTCGATAGCGAACCAAAAAAAGCGCGGCCGTGGCCGCGCTTTTTCTTGGCTGCACTTGTTACTGGATCGTAATCTGCTTGGCGTTGGCCTTGGCGATCTTCGGCAGCGTCAGTTGCAGCACGCCGTCGACATGCGTCGCTTGCGTCGCGTTGGCATCGACCGCTTCGGGCAGGCGGATCGAGCGGCTCGACTTGCTGAAGCTACGCTCTTGCCAGAGCGTCTTGCCGGTCGCTTCGACTTGATCGAGGAACTCGGCGCCGATGGTGACGTTGCGGTCTTCGACGTTGACTTCGATCTTGTCCTTGGCGATGCCGGGAAGCTCAGCCTTGACGATGTACGCTTCCGGCGTCTCCACGACGTCGAGCGCGATGCTGCGGCCGGCGGTGCCGGTGTCGGCGTCAACCGACGGCAGGAACACGCCGAACGTGCGATCGAACACCCGGTCGAGCGGGTTGTAATAGCGAATCAGGTTGCTCATATGCTCTCTTCTCCATTGGGGTCGGCGGCGATACGGTTGCCGCGCATGGAGAGAAGATGGAGATACGACCGGGCCATTTCAAGGGGGGTCGCCGACACGCCTCGCCGGAGTTCCGCGCAGGAGCGCCGGTACCGGTTCGGATCCCTCCTCGGACAACTCGGGCGGCGGGCCATCCGCGGGCTCGGCCGCCGGTGGATCCGGCGCCGCAGCCACGCTAATCGCGGCGAGTATCCCCTGCAGCAGCGCGACCGGCGGCGGCGGGCAACCGGGGATCGCGACGTCGACGGGAATCACATTGGATACCCGTCCAAGGCTCGCGTAGCTTTCTCCGAAGATGCCGCCATCGCAGCCGCAGTCGCCGACCGCGACCACCAGCTTCGGGTCAGGCGTCGCATCGTAGGTGCGCTTGAGCGCGATCGCCATGTGCTTCGACACCGGTCCGGTCACCAGCAGCATGTCGGCATGGCGCGGGCTGGCGACAAAACGGATGCCCAAGCCCTCGATGTTGTAATAAGGGTTGGCCAGCGCGTGAATCTCCAGTTCGCAGCCGTTGCACGAGCCGGCATCGATCTGACGGATGGTCAGCGCTCGTCCCAGCACGCCAAGAATTTTTCTCTGCAGCCGCGCCACGAGCACCCATTCGTCCGCAGGCGACGGCGGCGGCTCGGTCTTGATGCCGCACTTGGCAATCTGGCGCAGGATGTGGAGCATTAGTGGACCGTGACAGCCAAATCGGCAGTGTCTGGCTTGCGCTCGTCGCCGATCGCTTCGTTGCCGAAGCTCGCAAAGGGACCTGCCCTTGCTTCGCTTCGGCGCCTTGCGCTCGACGCGGATCGCCGTGCCACAACGCTACGCTCACTCTCGCTTCGGCGGTCACGGTCCACTAGAGATCGTGCCCCGAGTACGAAAGATTGAACGACTTGTTGATCAGCGGGAAGTCGGGAACGATGTTGCCGATCACTGCGTACTCGAGCGCCGGCCAGTTTTGCCACGATGGATCGTGCGGGTGGCACCGGCGAATCGCGTCCCCGGGTCCACTCTCGAGCGCGACCCACACCGGTCCGCGCCAGCCCTCGGCGCAGCCGATGCCCTGCCTAAACCCGCGCCATGGCGGCAGGGCGGCGACGATCTCGCCCGAGGGTAGCGCATCGAGCATGACGTCGATCAGACGCAGCGACTCGAGCGCTTCGTCGAAGCGAATCGCGACGCGGGCGGCGACGTCGCCCTCGCCCTGAACGGCGCGGCGGACGCCAAGCTCGTCGTACGGCGTCAGCGAAAAATCACAACGCAGATCGTCGCCGACGCCGCTTGCCCGGCCCGCGAACCCGCACAGCCCGAGCTTGGCCGCCAGCGCGGCATCGACCCGGCCGCAGTTTCGAAACCGGTCCTGCAGCCCGGCGTGGTCGTCGTAGATGTCGCGCAGGAGGCGAATTTCTTGCTTGAGCCTGACGCACTGGCCGCGCATCTCGACCGCATCGTCGGCGGAGAGATCGCGGGTGACGCCGCCCGGGATGATCACGTCCATCAGCAGGCGATGGCCGAACACTCGCCGGTTGAGGCGGAGCACGTCTTCCTTGAGCCGCGAGAATTGCGCCAGCCCGAACGCAAATCCGCCGTCGTTGCCCAGGTAGCCCAGGTCGCCCAGATGGTTGGCGACGCGTTCGCGCTCGAGGCACAGCGCGCGCAGCCACATTGCGCGCCGCGAGACCTCGAGCCCGCAGATAGCTTCGGCGGCCTGGGCGTACGCCCAGCCGTAGGTCACGGCGCTGTCGCCCGATATTCGCGCCGCGAGACGGGACGCATCGGCGATCGATAAAGTCTCGAAGCGCTTTTCGATGCCCTTGTGCGTAAAGCCGAGCCGCTCCTCCAGCCGCAGCACTTTTTCGCCGACGACCTGAAAGCGGAAATGTCCCGGCTCGATGATCCCGGCGTGCACCGGTCCGACGGCGATCTCGTGCACGCCGTCGCCTTCCACGCGCACGAACGGGTAGTCTTCCTCACCGGGTTGCCATTTCGGCGACGCGACGAAATCGCGCCGCAAGGGGAACTGATCGATGGGCCATGCCGCCTGCCACGTCCACGGGCGCGGATCCTCGCTGTCGCTGCGGGTACCGATCAAATCGAACGCCGCGCGCTGCATCCGATTCGCCAGCGGAAAGATGGTCGACAGATCGGGGTAGCTCGCCTCGTCGTCCGGCAGCGTGTGCTCGAGCAGCGTGAGGCCGTCGCGATCGCGGAGCAGGACGTGCACGCAAAAGCCTCGTCGGCGGTCGCGCTCGTCGCTCGACCACAACGCCGCCAGCTGTCCGCCCTGCTCCCAGGCAAGGCGGCACGCGATCAGGAGCTGCCCCGAGCTCACGGAACAGCGCTGCGCGGGAATCGCGCCGGCAAGGGTCGCGGCGGAAACGCCCAGCGGGGAAACGTTCATCGCCGAGTCATCCGATCCGATCAGCTTCGCGGCCTGGCGGTACCAATCGGCCAGAAAGGGCGGATTCCACAGGTCCGGGCATGAGCACGTTCATCGCCAGGTCACCCGATCATCCGATCAGCTTCGCGGCCTGGCGGTACCACTCGGCCAGGAACGGTGGGATCCACAGTCCGAGCATGAGCACGATCGCGAGGTGCACGAACACCGGAGCCATCGCCGGCCGATGCGGCAATCGCTGCATGTTCGTTGCGCCGAACACCATGGGCTGCACTTTGGAGAATACCGCGGCGAAGGCAACGCCGAGCGACAGCAGCAGGAGCGGCGTCGCCCACGGTTGCGCGTGAATCGCCGTGGTCAGGATCAGGAATTCGCTGGCGAAGACGCCGAAGGGCGGCATGCCGAGGATCGCCAGCGTCGCCAGCATCAGCCCCCAGCCGATGAACGGGCTCACGGTGACCAGGCCGCGGATGTCGGCCATGATCTGCGTGCCGGCCTTCTGCACCGCGTGGCCGGCGGCGAAAAAGATCGCCGACTTGGTCAGCGAGTGAACGGTCATGTGCAGCAGGCCGGCGAAATTGGCGATCGGTCCGCCCATGCCGAAGGCGAAAGTGATAATGCCCATGTGCTCGATCGATGAATAAGCGAACAGGCGCTTGATGTCCTTCTGGCGAGACAAGAGGAATGCCGCGACGACCACCGACAGCATCCCGAAGCCCATCATGAGCCCCTTGGCGAACGACGTGTGCAGCGAGCCGTCGACCAGCACCTTGCAACGAACCACCGCGTAGAGCGCGACGTTGAGCAGCAGTCCCGACAGCACCGCGGACACCGGCGTCGGGCCTTCGGCATGCGCATCGGGCAACCAGTTGTGGAGCGGAACAAGTCCCACCTTGGTGCCGTAGCCGACGAGCAGGAAGACGAACGCGAGCGACAGCACGGTGGGTTCGAGCTGGCCTTTCACGCCGTTGAGCTCGGTCCACAGCAGCGCGCCGCCTTCCGCGCCGAGAACCCTTTCCGCCGCGAAATAGAGCAGGATGGTGCCGAACAGGGCTTGCGCGATGCCCACGCCGCAGAGGATGAAGTACTTCCAGGCTGCCTCGAGGCTCGCCGGCGTGCGGTAGAGAGACACCAGCAAAACGGTCACCAGCGTCGCGGCCTCCATCGCCACCCAGAGGATGCCCATGTTGTTGGTGAGCAGCGCCAGCAGCATGGTGAAGCTGAACGCCTGGAACATGCTGTGATAGAGGCGTAGCCGCGCCGGCGTCAGGCGGCCGCGATCGCGCTCGATTCTCATGTACGGCCCGGAGAAAATCGACGTGGTCAGACCGACAAAGGCGGTCAGCGCGACCAGGAACACATTGAAGGAGTCGACGAAGAAAAGACGGTCCAGCACCAGCAGCGGACCGCCGGAGATCACCCGCGCGGTCAGCGCGACGGCCGACAGAAAGGTGGCCAGGCAGACGAACGCATTGATCGTCAATGCCTGATCGCGCTGACCGACCGCCGCCAGCACGAGCGCGCCGACCACGGGAAAGCCGAGGACGGCGAGAATCTCGATCACTCCTCTTCCTTCAATTGCTCGAGATGCTTGAGATCGAGGCTGTCGAACTGCTCGCGAATCTGGAAGAAGAAGACGCCGAGTATCAGCATGCCGACCAGCACGTCGAGCGCGATGCCGAGCTCGACCACCATCGGCATGCCGTAGGTCGCGCTGGTCGCCGCGAAAAACAATCCATTTTCCATTGCCAGAAACCCGACCACCTGCGGGATCGCCTTGCGTCGCGTGATCATCATCAGGAACGACAGCATCACGCTGGCCATGGCGATCCCCAGCGTCGCCCGGGTCACCGTGTTGGCGAGCTGCGAGATCGGCGACGCGAGATTGAATGCGAACACGACCAGCACGATGCCGATCAGCATGGTCATCGGAATATTTATCAGCCCTTCGACATCCCAGCGGACATCGAGCTTGCGAATCAGCCGATGCAGCAGCCACGGTAGCAGCGCGACCTTCAAGACCAGCGTCAGTCCCGAGGACCAGTACAGATGTCGCTGCCCGGTGGCGAAGGCGACGATGGCGGTCGAGATCGCCAGCACCAGCCCCTGCGCGGCAAAAAGATTGATCAGCGTAAGAACCCGTCGCTGGGCGAGCATGGCGAAGGCGAGCAGCAGCAGGATGGCCGCCAGCAGGTTGATCAGTTGTGCCCAGAGCGGAATCGCGGTCATCGGCGATCAGTGCTCAAGCAGCAGATTGACCAGCATCCCGAGGACCGCCAGCAGAAAAGCGGTGCCCAGGAACTCGGGCGCACGAAAGATGCGCAGCTTTGCCGAAACCGTCTCGATCAGCGCGAGAGCAAATCCGCCGGCGGCGAGCTTGGCAATGAGCACCGGCGTCGCGCCGAGAATCGCAATCCAGTCCGCGCTGCCCAGGGCAATGCCGAACGGAAGAAAAAGCGCCAGGCCGATGCAGGAATAGTTGAACAACTTCAGCGCCGACGCCCACTCGATCAGCGCCAGATGGCGGGCGGAATATTCGAGCGTCATCGCCTCATGAATCATCGTCAGCTCGAGGTGCGTGGCCGGGTTGTCGATAGGGATCCGCGCGTTCTCGGCCAGCGACACCATGGTGAATGCGACACCGGCAAAGGCGAGGCTGGGGTAGATCGCCAGGTCGCGATGCGCCAGCGCGTCGACGATGGTCGGCAGCGAGGTCGACCCCGACAGAAGCGAGGCGGTGAACAGCACCATCAGCAGCGCGGGTTCGGCCAGGAAGCCGACGAACATCTCGCGCCGCGCACCCATGGTTCCGAAAGCGGTGCCGATATCCATCGCCGCCAGGGCGCTGAAGACGCGTGCGAGCGCGAACAGACCGACCAGCGCGATGGCGTCCGCGGCGCGGGCGAATGGAAGATCGGTGGCGAGCGAGGGAACGATCGCGGCGGCGAGCGCCATGGCGCCGAAGACGACGTAGGGCGTCATCCGGAAAATGGGCGATGCGTTTTCAGCCACCACCGCATCCTTGTGGAAGAGCTTGCGAATCGTCCGGTAAGGCAAAAGCACGGAGGGGGCACCCTTGTTGGCGAGCCATGCACGGCACATATTCACCCAGCCGACCAGCAGCGGCGCGAGCAGCAGCGCGATGGCAAGCTGCAGCAGCTGGGAGAGAAAGCCGGTAACGGTCATCGCGCGGTTGCCGGCATCTTCATCGCACGAAAAACAGCAGCGCGAGCAGGGTGCAGAAGCTGTATGTCAGGTAGAGCGAAATGCGGCCGTGCTGGATGCGACCGATTAGCCGCGCGATCACGTCCGCGGCGCGCGCCAGCGGCAGGTACAGCCAGTGCCAGAAGTGGTCCTCGACCTCGACTTTGTAGCGGGGTTGGATATCGAATGGCGAAGGCAACGAACGCTTGATGCGGAAAAATGCCTCGAAGACCTGCCGGATGGGCTGGCCAAAGCCCTCGGCGCTGTCCTGCATTCGGGGCGTTTGCAGGGGGTAGCCGCAATCCCACGCCGGACCCTTGCGCGTTCGACCTCGGTAGTGCCGGTGCACGATCTGCAGGGTCAGCATCACCACCGCGAGGATCACCAGCAGAAAGATAATCGGGCTGTAGCTCGAACGATCGGCGCTGACCGGCGCCAGCAGCATCCAGCTGCCGCCACGCCCGCCCACTGTCGACCCGATCAGCATCAGGTCCACCGGATCGATCAGTGCAATGACGCCCACCGGGAAGAGCCCCAACACCGCACAGCCGATCGCGAACCAGACAAGCGAGGCGAGCTCGAGACGGCCGGGGTCCTTGGCGTAGACGAGATTCGGCTCACGGGGGCGGCCGAGGAACACCACGCCATAGAACTTGACCATGACGTACGCCGCCAGCGCGACCGCCAGCACCAGCGCCGCCGCGGCGAGCGGAACGAGCATGTTCACGAACGACTGCGGGAGGGTGGGCGTGAACAGAAACGCCTGCAGCAGCAGCCACTCGGAAACGAAGCCGTTGAGCGGCGGCAGTCCCGCCATCGCCAGCGTTCCGACCAGCGCGAGCCACGCCACCCACGGCATGCGATGGATGAGCCCGCCCAGCTTGCCGAGGCTTCGCTCGTTGGTCGCGTGCAGCACCGCGCCGGTCGCCAGAAACAGCAGGCTCTTGAAGAAGGCATGGTTGAGCGCGTGGTAGAGCGTTGCGGTGAGCGTCAGCGCGGCGAGCAA
>JALZAN010000019.1:0-12887 GCA_030948365.1 Pseudomonadota bacterium | reverse complement strand
GGTCTTGTCATAGGACTTGAAGAGGATGCTCAAGCCGATGCCGGCGACGATGATGCCGATGTTCTCGATCGATGAATAAGCGAGGAGACGCTTCATGTCGGTTTGAACGGTGGCGAAAATGACGCCGAACAGCGCGGTCGCGAGACCGAGCACTAGCGCGATGACACCCCACCACCACAGCTGAACGTTAAGAAGATCGAAAGTCACGCGCAAAAGCCCGTAGATGGCCGTCTTGAGCATTACGCCGCTCATCAGCGCCGAAACCGGCGACGGCGCCGCCGGGTGCGCTTCCGGGAGCCAGATGTGCAGCGGCAGCAGGCCCGCCTTGGCGGCGAAGCCGATCAGCGCAAGCAGGAACGCGGTCGAAGCCCAAGCGCCCGGAAGGACGACGGCGCGCATCGAGCCGAAGGTGTAATCGCCGCTCTCTCCCCGAAGGACGCCGAAGCACAGGAGAATGCCGATCGCGCCCAGATGCGCGATCAGGAGGTAGAGAAACCCGGCGCGTCTGGTCTCAGCGATGTGGTGATCGGTGGTGACCAGAAAATACGACGATAGCGCCATCGATTCCCACGCGACCATGAACAGGTAGGCATCGTCGGCGACTAGCACCAGTGCCATGGCGGCGAGGAACACGTGATACTCGAAGCACAGCAAACCCGGTGTGCTGCCGTCGCTTTCGCGGAAATATCCGGCTGAAAAAGTGGAAATGCCGGCAGCGGTCGCACCCAGGAGAAGCAGAAAAAACGCTGACAGCGAATCGAGACGCAGATGGAAAGGCAGATCGGGCAGTCCCAGCGGCAGCACCGTGCTCTGGGCGATCTCTCCCATTGCCATGACCGCAATAATGGCGAGTAGAAGCCCGACACCGGCACCGGCGACGAACAGCAGGCGGATGATCCGGGAGGCGTCGCGCATCGGGATCAACCCGGCCGCTCCGATCGCCAGCCAGGCGGCGATTGCGGCAACGACGAGTTGAAGCGCGCTCAACGCTGTGGTCCATCGAAGATCATGAATTGAGCATCACGAACGTGCGTGACACCGGAATCCTTAAGTCGTCATTCCCGCGAAAGCGGTAATTCGTTGTCTTTCGATCGGACGCAAAATGGGTTCCCGCTTTCGCGGGGATGACGGGAGTTTTGCGCGAGGCATCGAGCATCGCGACGATTTCGAGTAGATCTGTATCCACCATAACGCGGCATGCACCGCGCGCGCGGGCACACGCTTCATTTGACGCGCATGCCCGGCTTTGCTCCGGAGTCGGGTTCGAGCAGGAAGATGCCGGGACCCTCTCCCGATGCCGCCAGCACCATGCCTTCGGAGAGTCCGAACTTCATCTTTCGCGGCGCGAGATTGGCGACCATCGGCGTGAGACGGCCGATGAGATCCTCCGGCCGGTAAGTCGACTTGATGCCGGCAAAGACAGTCCGGTGGCGTCCCTCGCCGATGTCGAGCGTCAGCCGCAGCAGCTTGTCGGCGCCGTCGACGTGCTCGGCGTTGACGATTTTCGCGATGCGCAGGTCGATGCGGGTGAAGTCATCGATCGTAATTTGCGTTGCGTCTGCCACCGGCGAGTTCCCGTTCGGAAGCGGAGATGGCGCCGGCGGTGCAACCGGTGCAGCCGCGATAGGCCCCTCGAGCAGCGCATCGATCTGCTTGGCGTCGATTCTTTGCATGAGATGCGTGTACGGCCGAATCGTGCGCGGCGGATTCCACCAGTCATTCCACGAACCGCCGTCACCTGCTTGCAGAAAGGCCGATGCTTTGGCGGCAGTCTCCGGCAGCACTGGGGTGAGCCAGATGGTCAGCGCCTTGAACGCCGCGATGCAGTTCGAACAAACCTGATGCAATTGTTCGCGGGTTCGCTCGTCGTCGGCGGCTTGCTTGGCCTTGGCCCACGGTTGTTCCGCGTCGTAGTATTCGTTCACTCGATCGGCGAACGCCATCGCCGCACGGATCGCTTTTCCGTATTCGCGGTCGCCCCAGGCCGCGCGCACTTCCGCGGCGACCTTCTCGGCACCGAATATCCGGATGAAGTCGGTCGCCCCCGGGTGGAGCTCGCCGTCGAAGAACCTGACCAGGAATCCCGCCGCGCGGCTGGCGATGTTCACGTACTTGCCGATGAGGTCGCTGTTCACCCGGGCGATGAAATCGTCCGGGTTGAAATCGAGGTCTTCGACCTTGTCGTTGAGCTTGGCGGCGACGTAGTAGCGGAACCATTCCGGATTCAAGCCGAGGTCGAGGTACAGATCGGGACTGATGCCGGTGCCGCGCGATTTCGACATCTTCTCGCCGGAGAAGGTGATGAAGCCGTGCACGTAGACATGGTCCGGAACCTTGTACGGCATGCCCGCGAACTTGAGCATTGCCGGCCAGAACAGCGTATGAAAGTAGACGATGTCCTTGCCGATGAAGTGGATCTGCCGCGTTTCCTCGTCGGCCAGGATCGCTTCGAATGTTCTCGTTTCGCCGGCGCGCAAGGCCTCGCCGGACGCGATGTACTCCTTCAGGCTCGCCAGATAGCCGACAGGCGCGTCGAGCCACACGTAGAAGTACTTGCCCGGTGCATCCGGAATCGGAATGCCGAAGTAGGGGGCGTCGCGCGAGATGTCCCAGTCGGCGAGGCCCTTGCCGTCGGCGCCGAGCCACTCCTGGGCTTTGTTGAACACCTCCTGTTGAAGGCGGGGATTGCCCTCAGCATCCTTGCGCGTCCATTCCTGCAGGAAGGCGACGCACTGCGGATCGGAGAGGCGGAAGAAAAAGTGCTCGGAGGTCTTCAGCACCGGCGTCGCGCCCGAAAGCGTCGAATACGGATTGATGAGGTCGGTCGGTGAGTAAACCGAGCTGCAGTTCTCGCAGGCATCGCCGTACTGATCCTTGGTGCCGCACTTCGGGCATTCGCCCTTGATGTAGCGGTCGGGCAGGAACATGTTCTTCACCGGATCGAAAAACTGCTGCACCGGCTTGGTGTAGATCAGCCCCGCTTTCTTGAGCTTGAAGTAGATGTCCCGCGACAGCGCCGCGTTGACCGGCGAGTCGGTGCTCCCCCAGTGGTCGTATGAAAGGTGAAAGCCGCTGAGGTGCTTGGGGCGTGTCGCGGCGATGCGGGCCACCAGCTCGCGCGGTGCCACGCCTTCCGCCTCGGCCCGGAGCATGATCGCTGCGCCATGGGTATCGTCCGCACAGACGAAATGCACCATGTGCCCCTGCATCCGCTGGAAGCGCACCCAGACGTCGGCCTGGATGTACTCCATGATGTGGCCGATGTGGAACGGCCCGTTGGCATAGGGAAGCGCGGTGGTGACGAAAAGCGTGCGGCGCGACATGCGAAAAGACCTTTGATGCGACAGGGGAATTATCCATTCTAGCAAAGCACCTCCACACCGAGTACCGAGCGATGTTGTTTTTCGCTAAACTCGGGCTCTGTTTCGAATCGCGAGAACGATCCACGATGGCAATCTCCGAGGCCGACGTCCAGGCCAGCCTGCGCACACTGAGCGACCCCAATACCGGAGGCGATTTCGTTACCGGAAAGTCGGTTCGCAAGGTGCAGATCGACGGCAACAACGTGACCGTCGACTTGATGCTCCCCTATCCCGCGCGCAGCCAGCACGAAGCGCTGCGCAAGCTCGTTGCGCAACATCTCGCGGCGCTGCCCGGCATCGGCAAGATCGCGATCAACATCAGCCTCAGGGTCGCCTCGCATGCGGTCCAGCGCGGCGTGAAATTGATTCCGGGCGTCAAGAACATCATCGCCGTCGCCAGCGGCAAGGGCGGGGTCGGCAAGTCGACGACGGCGGTGAACCTGGCGCTCGCGCTCGCCGCCGAGGGTGCGCAGGTCGGCATGCTAGACGCCGATATCTACGGGCCTTCGCAGCCGACCATGCTCGGCATCGCCGGGCGCCCCGAGTCCAAGGACGGCAAGACGCTGGAGCCACTCGAGGCGTACGGCCTGCAGGCGATGTCGATCGGATTCCTGATCGACGTCGACACGCCCATGGTCTGGCGCGGCCCGATGGTGACCCAGGCGCTCGAGCAGCTGCTGCGCGACACCAACTGGCGCGACGTCGATTACCTCATCGTCGATTTGCCGCCGGGTACAGGCGACATTCAGCTGACGCTGGCGCAGAAGGTCCCGGTGACCGGCGCTGTGATCGTTACCACGCCGCAGGACATCGCGCTGATTGACGCCCGCAAGGGGCTCAAGATGTTCGAGAAAGTCAGCGTGCCCATCGTCGGCGTGGTCGAGAACATGGCGATCCACATCTGTTCGAAGTGCGGCCACGCCGAGCACATCTTCGGCGAGGGCGGCGGCGAGCGCATGTGTCGCGACTACAAGGTGCCCTTCCTGGGCAGCCTGCCGCTCGACATTCGCATCCGGGAGAACGCCGATTCGGGCCGGCCAACGGTGGTGGCCGATCCGGACGGCCCGATTGCGCAGATCTACAAGGAGATCGCGCGCAAGACCGCGGTGTTCGTGGCGCAGAAGGCCGAGGATTTCTCTGCCAAGTTTCCGAGCATCGTCATTCAGAACACGTGATCAAGTCCGACAAATGGATCCGCAGAATGGCGCGCGATCACAGGATGATCGAGCCGTTCGAGCCGGGGCAGGTGCGCGAGGTCGCCGGGAACAAGATCGTGTCTTATGGAACGTCGAGCTACGGTTACGATATCCGCTGCTCGAACGAGTTCAAGCTGTTCACCAACCTCAACTCGACCATCGTCGACCCGAAGAATTTCGACGACAGGTCATTCGTCGACTTCCGCGGCGACTGGTGCATCATCCCGCCGAACTCGTTCGCCCTGGCCCGCACCGTCGAGTACTTCCGCATTCCCAGGAACGTGCTCACGATTTGCTTGGGGAAAAGCACATACGCGCGTTGCGGCATCATCGTCAACGTAACTCCTTTCGAGCCCGAATGGGAGGGCTTCGTCACGCTGGAGTTCTCCAACACCACGCCGCTGCCGGCGAAGATCTACGCCAACGAGGGCATCGCCCAGGTGATTTTCTTCGAATCCGACGAGGTCTGCGAGACCTCCTACAAGGATCGCGGCGGCAAGTATCAGGGGCAGCAGGGCGTAACGCTGCCCAAGATCTGACAGGGCGGCTCCCTGCCGCGCCTGCCCGATCGGGGCGTGGGGCGCCGGCGGTAGCTATCCCCTCCGAATCGCCGCATAATTCGCGCCTTTCCACCCTGCCTGCCCGCGTACTTGTCGCTTGGTGGGCGGGTTGACTGCTGGCAACCGCCGGTAACCGCCCGGCACTGGACCGCACCATGAAATTCCGCTTTCCCATCGTCATCATCGACGAAGACTTCCGCTCCGAGAACACGTCGGGCCTCGGGATTCGCGCGCTGGCGGCGGCGATCGAGAAGGAGGGGATGGAAATCCTCGGCGTGACCAGCTACGGCGACCTGTCGCAGTTCGCGCAGCAGCAGTCGCGCGCGTCGGCGTTCATTCTTTCGATCGACGACGAGGAGTTCACTCCCGGCCCGGAGACCGATCCCGCGGTTGTCAACCTGCGCGCGTTCATCGAGGAGATTCGCTTTCGCAACGCCGAGATACCGATCTATCTGTACGGTGAGACGCGCACCTCGCGCCACATCCCGAACGACGTGCTGCGCGAGCTCCACGGATTCATCCACATGTTCGAGGACACGCCCGAGTTCGTCGCGCGGCACATCATCCGCGAGGCGAAGTCGTACCTGGATTCATTGTCGCCGCCGTTTTTTCGCGCGCTGGTGCATTACGCCCAGGACGGCTCGTACTCCTGGCACTGCCCGGGGCACTCGGGCGGCGTCGCGTTTCTCAAGAGTCCCGTGGGCCAGATGTTCCATCAGTTCTTCGGCGAGAACATGCTGCGCGCCGATGTCTGCAATGCCGTCGACGAGCTGGGCCAGCTGCTGGATCACACCGGACCGGTGGCCGCGTCGGAGCGAAACGCGGCGAGGATCTTCAATGCGGACCACTGTTTTTTCGTCACCAACGGAACTTCAACGTCGAACAAGATGGTCTGGCACGCGACCGTCGCGCCCGACGATATCGTCGTTGTCGATCGCAACTGCCATGTCTCGATCCTGCACGCGATCACCATGACCGGTGCGATCCCGGTGTTTCTTACCCCCAAGCGCAATCACCTGGGCATCATCGGGCCGATCGCCCTCGATGAGTTCAAGCCCGAGAACATCCGCAAAAAAATCGAAGCGAACCCGTTCGCGCGGGTGGCCAGGAACAAGAAGCCGCGGATTCTGACCATTACCCAGAGCACCTACGACGGCATTGCCTACAACGTCGAGATGCTCAAGCAGACGCTCGACGACAGCATCGACACACTGCATTTCGACGAGGCGTGGCTCCCGCACGCGGCGTTCCACGATTTCTACCGGGACATGCACGCGATCGGCAAGGACCGCCCGCGGAGCAAGGAAGCGATCATTTTCGCGACGCACTCGACGCACAAGCTGCTGGCGGGAATTTCGCAGGCGTCGCAGATCATCGTCCAGGAATCGCAGAACCGGAAGCTCGACCGCCACATCTTCAACGAGGCGTACCTGATGCACACCTCGACCTCTCCTCAGTACGCGATCATCGCGTCGTGCGACGTCTCGGCGGCGATGATGGAGGCACCGGGAGGCACGGCGCTGGTCGAGGAGTCGATCATGGAGGCGATCGATTTCCGCCGCGCGATGCGCAAGGTCGACGACGAATGGGGCAAGGACTGGTGGTTCAAGGTCTGGGGCCCCGAAAAGCTCGCCGACGAAGGCATCGGCAAGCGCGAGGACTGGATCCTCAAGGCCAACGAGAAGTGGCACGGCTTCGGCGAGCTCGCGCCGGGATTCAATATTCTCGATCCGATCAAGGCGACGGTGATCACGCCGGGGCTCGACGTATCGGGAAAGTTCGCCAAGACCGGCATCCCAGCGTCGATCGTCACGCGGTACCTGGCCGAGCATGGCGTCATCGTCGAGAAGACCGGCCTCTACTCCTTCTTCATCATGTTCACGATCGGCATCACCAAGGGTCGCTGGAATACCCTGGTGACGGCGCTGCAGCAGTTCAAGGACGACTTCGACAAGAACCAGCCGCTGTGGAAGATCCTGCCCGAGTTCTGCGCGCAGCAGCCGAAGTACGAGCGCGTCGGCTTGCGCGAGCTCTGCCAGCAGATTCACGACATGTACAAGACGCACGATGTGGCGCGGGTGACGACCGAGATGTACCTGTCCGACATGCAGCCGTCGATGAAGCCGTCGGACGCGTTTGCCTGCATGGCGCATCGCGAGATCGACCGCGTCGAGATCGACCAGCTCGAGGGCCGAGTGACCAGCGTGCTGCTGACGCCGTACCCGCCGGGTATTCCGCTGTTGATTCCAGGCGAGCGCTTTAACCGCACCATTGTCCAGTTCCTGCAGTTCGCGCGCAATTTCAACCAGCAGTTTCCGGGATTCGATACCGATATCCACGGCCTGGTCGAGACGAGTGACGAGGGCAAGCTTCGCTACTACGTCGACTGCGTGCGGCCGAAGTAGCGTCGCGAGCCTCCGGGCGTCGCCGGTCGCCCCGCGCCAAGCGCGGGGATCGACTGGGAATTGCGGTCGACGCTGGCGGCCGACGACGCAAGCACATCAGCTGCCACAACGGTAACGAAGGCGGCGGCGCGAGCCTCCGGGCGTCGCCGGGGGCCCTGCGCCAAGCGCGGGGATCGACCGGGAATTGCGAGTCGACGCTGGCGGCCGACGCGCGACACGTCTCATTCACAAGCGCGTGACGAAGGCCGCGGCGCGTATCCTTCCTCACCACCGACAATCAATCCCGGGCGGTGCCGTCAGGAAGAAAGACCTTGCACTCGGTGAAGATCCTCGCCGGGCACGTGCTGCAAATCGCGCTGTCGAGGCGTCCGTCGATGGTCTCGATGGCGGCGTGCTTGGTCGCGAAGATATTTTCGCGGCCTAGCCGTTCCAGGAAGCCAGTTCGCTCCAGCATGGCCATCACCCCCGGCTTCAAACTGCACAGGTAAAGCGCGCCGGCAAGGTCGCGCTGAGCCTGGGCTTCCCGCAGCAGCAGCTCGGCGCCGGCGACATCGACAAAGTTGATGCCGCTGCCGATCAGCAGCAGAAGAGCTCTGGCGGGAGCAGCGGTGCGCACGCGCGCAATCGCCTCGTGCACGTGGTCGACCGCGCCGAAGAAAAGGGAACCGTCGACACGCACCAGTGCGAGCTGCGGGCACTCCACGAGGGCCTTGGTCGTCACCGGAACGAAGCGATGCTGCGGCGATGCCGGATCGGGTGCCACGGTGTGGATCGCCGGATGCGTGGTCCGGTTGAGATACGCGAGCAGGGAGCACAGCACGCCGACCAGGACCGCGAACTCGAGCTGGAGCGACAGTGTCGCCAGGAAGGTGACCGCGAGCACCAGCGTTTCGCTGCGGCTCGCGCGCACCGTCGCGCGAATGCGGGCAAAGTCGATAAGGCCCCAGGCGACCATGAACAGCAGCGCCGCCATCGCGGCGAGGGGAAGGTAGCCTGCGAGTGGAGAGACGAACAGAAGAATGAGCAGCAGGAAGCCGGCGGAAAATACCGCCGCCAGCGGCGTGCGCGCTCCGGCTTCGAAATTGGCGCCGGTGCGGTTGAACGATCCCGAGGTTGGATACGAGGACGTAAACGCCCCGGCGATGTTAGCCAGTCCCTGGCCGATGAACTCCTGGTTGCCGTCGATGCGCTCGCCTGAGCGCGCGGCGACCGTGCGCGCGCTGGACACCGCTTCGGTGAGGCCGATTAGCGTCAAGGCCAGCGCAGCCGGCGCAAGCATGCGCCAGGTGCCGGCGGAGAAATCGGGCAGCGACAGCCCGGGAAAAGCCGAGGGCAGCGAGCCGATGGTCGCGACGTGCGCGAGGTCCGCGCGCGCAAGCGCGTAGGCGAACGCGCTTCCGGCGATCATCCCGGTGAGCATGTATGGAATGCGCCGGACGAGATACTTGCCTGCCAGCGCCGCGAGCAGCGTGACCGCGCCGACCGCGGAGGTCCAGCCGTCGATGTCGGCCAGGTGGGTGAAAAACGTCGCCACGGCGCCGGCGAAGCTCGCTTCCTGGGCGGTGCCCAGGCCGAAGAAGTTGCGCAGCTGCGCGGCGATGATCAGCAGCCCGGCGCCCGCGGTGAAGCCGACGATCACCGTGGTGGAAATGAAATTGACCAGCGCGCCCAGCCGCGCGACGCCGAGGGCGAGCTTGATCACGCCGATCATCAGGTTCAGCGTCAGCACCAGCCCGATGTAGTCCGGCAAAAAATGGTGCGGCCAGCGCTCCTACTGTCGCGAACACCATCAGCGAGGTCGCGTTGGTGGGACCGGAGACCAGGTGCGACGAGGATCCCCAGAGCGCGCCGACCACCGTCGGCACCATCGCACCGTACAGGCCGTACTCGGGCGGCATGCCGGCAAGCGTTGCGAAGGCGACGCCCTGCGGCAGGACGAGCAGCGCGCCGACCAGTCCCGCGAGCAGATCCGCCCGCACTGTCAGCCGCGTCATGCGCTCGCGCCACGACAGAAATGGAAAAAGCTTCAGCGCAATGGAAGGCATGACGGAAGATGGCGCCGTAATGGCGCCATCATGCGGCTTCGGATTGCTGCGCGCAAAGCGCGCGCGGAAAAATCAGGCTGCGACGCGAACGCCGCCTTCGACGGGTGCTGCAACGGCGGGCTGCTTGTCGACAATGCGCAACGCGTGTGCGACCAGCGACGCAAGCACGCACGATGCCATGCGTACCTCCATCGTATCGCCCCGATTGGCGAGAACGATGGGTACCTTGGCGCCGAGCACGACACCGGCGGCGAGCGCGCCGAACATCGCGGTGAGCATTTGCAGCATCATGGCGCCCGATTCCAGGTTCGGGACGATCAGCACGTCCGCCAGGCCCGCGATCTTGGAGTCGATGCCGTTGGCGCGCGCCGCGGTGGCGGAAAGCGCGCTGTCGACGGTGATGGGACCCTCGATCACCGCTCCGCTGATCAGCCCCTGGCCGGCCATCTTGACCAGCGCGGCGGCGTCGCCGGTTGCAGGAAGCGCCGCGGTGACTCCCTCCACCGCCGTCAGCACCGCCACTTGGGGGGTCGACATGCCCACGGCGCGAGCGAGCTCGATCGCGTTTTGCACGATTTCCCGTTTGGCTGCCAGCGTCGGAGCGATATTCAGCACCGCGTCAGAGAGCACGAACGGACGCGCGAAATTTGGCACGTCGATGAAATAGCCGTGGGTCAGGCGGCGCTCGCCGCGCAGGCCCGAATCGGGCGCCACCACGGCACGCATCAGGTCGTCGGGATAGAGGCTGCCCTTGATCAATGCGCTCACCGCGCCGTTGCGGGCCAGCGCAACGGCTTGCTGGGCCGCGGCGAAAGGATCATCGGGCGTGTCGACGCGCTCGATCCGCGACAGGTCCAGCCCTGCCTGGGCCGCGGCGTCGGCGATGCGCGCTTCAGGGCCGACGAGAACGGGGGCAAGGTAGCCGGCGAACTGTCCCGACAACGCGATCTGCAGCGAGTCGCGGTCGCACGGATAGACGATTGCCGTGGGCAACGGCGAGAAATTGCGGGCCTGCTCGACCAGCCGTTGGAAATGCGCCCGGTTAATCATCGACCGAGGGTGGCAAAGCGCGGGGGCGCTGTCAACCCTGCGCCGATGACCGGCGCCCGGCGGGGTCCAGCCGTCGGGCCCGGTGCCTCGGCACGGCGGGTTTTCATGCCTTTCCCTTCCACGGCACGACGACCCGCTCGACATAGCGCATCAGCAGATCGAATAGGTAGGCGACGGTGCCGATGACGACGATACCCATGATGACGATGTCGGTACGCAGAAAATTCGAGGCGTTGAGGACCATCTGGCCGAGGCCGTGCGTGGCGGCCACCATTTCGGCGGCGACCAGCGTGGTCCAGCCGAAGCCGATCGAGATGCGCATCGCGGTCAGGATTTCGGGCATCGCGGCGGGGATGACTACGTGACGGATCACTTGCCACTTCGACGCGCCCATCGAATACGCGGCGTGGATCTGCTCCTGCGACACCGATCGCACCCCCGCCCGCGCGCTCATCGCCAGCGGGGCGAAGCAGGCAAGGTAGATCAGCAGCACCTTGGAAAGCTCGTCGATGCCGAACCAGATGATGATCAGCGGGAGGTAGGCAAGCGGCGGCAGCGGCCGGTAGAACTCGATGGGCGGATCGAAGACGCCGCGGGCGATGCGCGACACGCCCATGGCAATGCCGACCGGAATCGCAGTGAGGCAGGCCAGGAAGAACGCGGTGAAGACGCGGAACATCGACCAGCCGAAATGCGTGGCCAGCGGGGCGTCGGTCAGGTCGCCGCGGGCGGACTCCCACAGCCTCTGAAGCACCGTTTCCGGGGTCGGCAGGAAGAGCGGCGGCATCCAGGCGAGGTGGCTGGCGACCCACCACAGCGCGAAGATCGAAAGCATCGTGACAATCGATATCGCGGTGCTCGCGCCTTCGCCCGGCGTCGAGTATCCGGACGTCTTTCGACGCGCGCCGTCATGCGAGGCCGGACCTGCGCTTCGCTCGTCGCTCTCGGGCGGGACGGTCGCTTCCTCGTTGGCGGTCATACGCCGCCCGTGAGCGATGCGCGCTGCACCCGCCTGCCGTCTTGCGGCGCGTGCGGGCCGCCGTCGCGGTGGAGAATCACCGCGAGAACCTCCTCGCGCACCCGGATGAACTCAGGATCGGACTTGACCGCGCGCGCGTCGCGCGTTTCGAGGAAGCGGCGTCCGAAATCCAGCTCGAATTCGTGCGAGATGCGTCCGGGGCTCGGTGTCATGACGACCAGGTGCGTCGCCAGGAACAGCGCCTCCTCGACGCTGTGGGTGATGAAAAAGCACATCTTGCCGGTGCCATGCCAGACGTCGAGGATCAGCTCCTGGATCGACTCGCGCGTGAACGCGTCCAGCGCACCCAGCGGCTCGTCCATCAACATCAGGCGCGGCCCGGATGCGAGCGCGCGGGCGATGCCCACGCGCTGCTGCATGCCGCCGGACAGTTCATAGATCGGCCGGTCGGCGAATGGGTCGAGTCCGACCAGGCGCAATTGCTCCATGGCGGCGTTTCGTCGCTCGACGGGAGGAACGCCGCGCATGCGCAGACCGAAGCCGACATTCTCGATCACGTCGAGCCACGGCATCAGCGCGTGCTTCTGGAACACGACGCCGCGATCGGCGCCGGGGCCGAGCACCGGCTTGCCGTCAAGCTCGATGGTCCCGTGCGTCGGCGGCAGGAAACCGGCGATGCACGAAAGCAGCGTCGTCTTGCCGCAACCGGAAGCGCCGATGGCGACGACGAAGTCGCCGTCGCTTATGGCGAGGTTAATGTTGGAAAGCGCCTCGATCGTGCCGGTCTTGGTCGCGTAGCGGACGCCGAGATTTCGAATGTCGAGCGAAGGCAAGATTCGATTCCGTTTCTTACCGGCGCAAGCAAATACGGCGGCGCTTTGCGCGCCGCCGTATTCAGATGCGTACCCGGTTCAGACCAGCGGCTACTTCATCGCCCGCGTGACCCACTCCACCGACACATTCTTGCTGTAGTCCGGCACGACCGCGGTCAGCCGCCCTTGCTCCTTCAGGAAGTTCGCCTGTTGCGCGAGCGCCTTCGACGCCGCGCCGCTGGCGCCGCCGCCGAGCCACTCCGCGGATGCCTGTTGCGTCAGGCTGGGAAAGCCATAGAGCGCCATGGCATCGGCGACCTCCTCCGGCTTGCCGCCCGACAGCTTGGCCACTGCGGCGACCTTTGCCGGGTCAGCGGTCCATGCCTTCGGGTTGCTGCGATAGTCGGCGTCGGCCTTGGCCAGCGCCTTGACCAACGCGACCATGAACTCGGGATTCTCCTTGGCAAACTTGCGGGTG
>JALZAN010000117.1 GCA_030948365.1 Pseudomonadota bacterium | reverse complement strand
GCCCACCAGCGCCTCCGGCGCCGCGCCGAACAACGCCGCGGCCGGCACGTTCACCGCGATGAGTCGCAGCTCACGATCGAAGGCCAGGAGCGCATCGTGCCACCCGTCAGCGAAGCGTTGCCAGAGGTCCACTCCCGGTTAGGTTCGACCGAGCCGGGGCGGTTCCCACGGGCCTAGACCGACAGGTAGGACCGCAGCCCCGCGACGCCGCCCTCGCGCCCGAATCCCGACTCGCGATACCCGCCGAACGGCGAGCTCGGGTCGAACTGGTTGAACGTCGAGCACCATACGACGCCCGCTTCCAGCCGCTGCGCGACGTACATCGACTTCGCGCCCTTGTCGGTCCAAACGCCGGCAGAGAGACCGTACGGCGTGTTGTTCGCCTTCTCGATCGCCTCGTCGGCGGTGCGAAAGGTCATGATGGACAGGATCGGGCCGAAGATCTCCTCGCGCGCAATGCGATGCGACTGCGAGACGCCGGTGAAGAACGCGGCGCGGTGGAAGTAGCCGCGCTCGGGGAGCGCGCACGACTGCTGGTAGAGCACCGCACCTTCGGCGACGCCGCTCTCGACCAGCTCGCTGATCTTGGCGTGCTGCGCGGCGGAGTTGATCGCGCCGATGTCGGTGTTCTTGTCGAGCGGATCGCCGAGCCGTAGCGTTTCGATGCGGGCCGCGAGCTTCGCGACGACTTCGTCGTGCACGCTCTCTTGCACGAGCAGCCGCGAGCCCGCGCAGCACACGTGACCCTGGTTGAAGTAGATGCCGTTGACGACACCTTCGATCGCCTGATCGAGCGGCGCGTCGGCGAACACGATGTTGGCAGCCTTCCCGCCGAGTTCGAGCGTCAGATGCTTCCGCGTTCCGGCGACGGTTTTCTGGATGATCTTGCCGACTTCGGTCGAGCCGGTGAACGCGATCTTGTCGACGCCGGGATGCGCGACGAGCGCCGCGCCGGTGCGGCCGTCGCCGGTGACGACGTTCACCACGCCCGGCGGCAGATCGGCATCTTCGCAGATCTCGGCCAGCAGCAGCGCCGTCAGCGGCGTCTTCTCCGCGGGCTTGAGCACCATCCGGTTATTGGTCGCGATCGACGGCGCGACCTTGTGCGCGACCTGATTCAGCGGATGGTTGAAAGGGGTGATCGCCGAGATGGCGCCCTGCAACGGCTCGCGCATCGTATAGACCTTGCGCTGCTTGCCGTGTGGAGTGAGATCGCAGGAGAAGATCTGGCCGTCGTCGATCAGCGCGGCGTTGCCGGCGAAGACGAACACGTCGCAGGCGCGGCCGACCTCGTGCAGCGAATCCTTCTTGCAAATTCCGCATTCCGCGGTGATGAGGTCCGAGATTTCCTCGCTTCGGTTGCGGATCAGCTCCGCGGCGCGGCTGCAGATCTTGTACCGGTCATAGCGTGTCAGCCTGGACTTGAAGCGCTTGGCGATCCAAAACGCACGCCGGACATCGTCAAGGGTCGCCTTCGGCACCGTGCCGACCAGCGTGCCGGTGTAGGGATTCATGACTTCGATCACCCGGTCGCCACCGACGGCCTTGCCGGCAATGCGCATTTTTTCGTGCAGCACACGGCCGCTACGAACGTGGGCGAGATCGGCCATCATGTTCATCGCCGCGATCGTTTCGGTTGAAAGCTCATTGCAGGTAGTTGAGCGCGAGGTCGAAGGCGTCGAAGTTGCGCCAGCGGCGTCCCGCGGGAAGCGCGGGGGCGGGGCGGTTGGCGATCAGCGGCACCCGCTGCTCCGACACGCCGCCATGCGAACGCAAGGGCACCTCGAGCCCGGACAGGTCGTGCCGGGCCACGCTTGACCCGAGCACGGTCAGGCGCTCGGAAACGATCACCAGGTCGCCGACGCGATCGGGCGGCAATTCGAATCTCGCGCAGGCATCGGCGCGCGAGAGCACCAGCTCGACGCCGGCGATCGCGGCGGTGCGCTTCGCGGCATCGGCGACGCGCGCCTCGGGCAGATACACCGTCGCGAACGACCCGAGCGCGCCGTGATGGACGACGTAGGGGTCGGTGATCGGCAGGATGACGCGCGCGACGCCCTTGCCGAACCATTGGTCGAACAAATCCTGAAGGTAGATGATATTGGGCCGGCCGAACGCGTCGGTCTTGGCATTCATGCCGTGGTCGGCGGTCACCACGATCGTTGCACCGGCGGCATCGAGCTGCGCGAGGTAGCGGTCCATCATGGCGTAGAAATCGTTGGCGCTCGCCGTTCCGGGCGCCGCTTTGTGCTGCACATAATCGGTGGTCGAGAGATACGTGACGTCGGGACGCTCGCGCGCCATGAGTTGGACACCCGCGGCGAAAACGAATTCCGACAGCGCCGCGCTGTACACCGACGGCAGCGCCATGCCGACGAGCGACAGGACATCGTCGATACCGTTGGCGGACTGCGTGACCTCGTTCGCTTTTTCCGAGGAGAAGCAGATGCCCGAAAGCCTGTGCCCGAGGAGCGAGCGAAGCTTGTCCTTCGCCGTCACCACCACGACCTTGGCGCCCGCGGCCGCGAACGCCGCCGGGATGGTGCCGGTGCGAAGATACTTCACGTCGTTCATCATCACTTCGGCGCCGGCGGCCTCGTCCCAGAAATAATTTCCGCAAATGCCGTGGACCGACGGCGGGGTGCCGGTGACGATGGAAAGGTTGTTGGGATTGGTGAACGAAGGCACGACACAGTCGGCGGTAAGGCAGGTACCGCGGCCGTTCAGGCCGCCGAGGAAAGGTGCGGCGCCGGCCTCGATCGCCTGGCTGATGTAGTCGGGCTCGCATCCGTCGACGCACACCACCACGATCGGCCGTTGCGGCCATCGATACTCGCGGCCATTGACGATGAGGGGTGGGCGCTCCATCTGCCTAGCGGCTGCGCCGCTCCCGTGGCGGCGCGACGACCGCGAAATTGCGGCGCGAAGAAGGCGCTGCGCCGATGCGGCCGCGATGCATCCGCTCCCTGCTGCCCATCACATGCTCGTGCAGCGCCTTGCCGGCCCCGGCGGCGTTGCCGGCAGCGATCTTGTCGACGATGTTGCGGTGCTCGCGGGTCGAGACCGGCAGCGTTCCGCCCTGGGCGAGGGTCTGCCGGCGGAATAGATGGAGCTCGTTGACCAAACGGCGGTAGGTCGCGAGCAGCTTCCTGTTACCGGCAAAGGTGACCAGGCGCTCGTGAAAATCGAGGTTCAACGGGTAATAGGCGTCGACATCATCCTGCGCCGCGGCGCGATCCATGCGATCGACGATCGCTCGCAGCGCCCTGAGCTGCTCAGGGGTCGCTGTCCGCGCGACGCGCCTGCCGACCCATTCGTCGAGCGCCGCACGCACCTCGTAAATCTCGTCCGCTTCCTCGATACTGATCTGGCGCACGAACACGCCGCGATTCTTTTCCAGCCGGACAAGTCCCGATTCCTCGAGCGCCCGGAAAGCCTCGCGCACCGGCCCGCGCGAGACGCCAAGCAGGTCCGCGACGGCCGCCTCGTTGAGCTTGGCCCCGGCGGCGAAGTCGCCTTCGAGAATCATGCGCTCCAGCTCCCTCTGCACCAGCATCGGCAACGAATTCGCCTTCACCAGCGCGATGGTCGCCGCGGCGGGCTGGGGAGAGCTCAGGGTTTTCAGCGCGGTCTTGGCCACGCTTGCGATTAGACGCCGGGTGGGTGTAGATTGTCAACAATCTGGAAACCGATTCAATCGCTGCGGCGCTGTACCTTCGTCGCCGTGTCACGCAGTCGGGCGCAACATCGATGTCGGCGCGCGCGGACTTTGACGGTAGATTCCGCGGTTAAGCATGATCGCGTAATCGCGCGCGGCAGAGCGAAGATCGGCGGAGGATCAACGCGCAAGTTGCCGGGTCGTGTCGGCGGGCGTAGCATTTTTCAAGCTGCAATCAACCCTCGGGAGAGAAGCATGCATTTCGCAACGGGCAGGGGATGGGGAACGCGCTTTGCAACCACATTGGCGGCGGCGTTCGCAGCCGCGCTGCTGTGGGCGATGCCGGCGTCGGCGCAGAAAACAGAGCTCCTGGTCTACACCGCGCTCGAAACGGATCAGATCAAGGCGTACGAGGAGGCGTTCTACAAGGCCTACCCCGACGTGGCGATCAAGTGGGTTCGCGATTCGACCGGGGTGATCACGGCTAAGCTGCTCGCCGAAAAAGCCAATCCGCAGGCCGATATGGTGGTCGGCACGTCCGCGTCGAGCATGGCGGTGTTTGCCAACGAAGGCATGCTGCAGGGCTACGCGCCCAAGGGCCTGGACAAGATCACGCCGGCGTACCGCGACCCGAAGAATCCGCCGGAATGGGTTGGCATGGACGTCTACGGCGCCGCGGTCTGCTTCAACACCGTCGAGGCGGCCAAGCTCAATCTGCCCAAGCCGGAGTCGTGGAAGGATCTGACCAAGCCGGTGTACAAAGGCCGCATCGTCATGCCGAATCCGGCGTCGTCGGGCACCGGCTACCTCGATGTCGCCGGCTGGCTGCAGATGTGGGGCGATGCGGATGGCTACAAATTCATGGACGCGTTGCACGAGAATGTGGCGCACTACACCCATTCCGGGTCCAAGCCGTGCCGCGAGGCCGGCGCCGGCGAGTTTCCGATCGGCATCTCGTTCGAGTATCGCGCGGTCACGACCAAGAAATCCGGTGCGCCGATCGACATCATCTTTCCGTCGGAAGGCCTGGGCTGGGACCTCGAAGCATCGGGAATCATGAAGACGACCAAGAAGGTCGAGGCCGCGCGCAAGCTGATGGACTGGCTGGCGACGCCGGCGGCGATGGAGCTGTTCTCCAAGAATTTCGCCGTTCTCGCCATTCCCGGCATCGCCAAGCCGCTGGACTACGTTCCGGCCGACTACGAGAAGCGGCTGGTGAAAAACGATTTTGCCTGGTCGGCCAAGAATCGCGACAAGATCCTCGCCGAGTGGACCAAGCGATACGACGGCAAGTCGGAGCCGAAATAAGCGATTCGACAATCGCGCGCCCCGATCGGGGCGCGTTTTTTTTGCCGGCAGCCACCAGGGTGGTTATGTGGTAGCGGCTCGTGCCGGCGTGACGGGAGGCGACCCGTTTCTCAAGCTGGAAGGGATCCGCAAGACCTTCGGCCGCTTCACGGCGCTGCATACCATCGCGCTCGCGGTCGCGCGCGGCGAGCTCGTCACCTTCCTTGGGCCCTCGGGTTGCGGCAAGACGACTCTGCTGCGCATCATCGCCGGGCTCGAGACGCAGGATGCCGGGACGATCGTGCAGGATGGACGCGACATTTCGCGCCTTCCGGCGATGCAGCGCGACTATGGCATCGTGTTCCAGTCCTACGCGCTGTTCCCCAACCTGACGATTTTCGACAACGTCGCTTACGGGCTCGTCAACCGGCGCAAGGGCCGCGACGAGATTCATCGCCGTGTCGGCGAATTGCTGAAGCTGGTAAGGCTGCCGGACTCGGGCGCCAAGTACCCGGGGCAGCTCTCCGGCGGCCAGCAGCAGCGCATTGCGCTGGCGCGGGCGCTGGCGGCGTCGCCGGGCCTCCTGCTGTTGGACGAGCCGCTGTCGGCGCTCGACGCGCTCGAGCGCCTGCGCCTGCGCGGCGAGATCCGGACGCTGCAGCAGCGGCTCGGGGTGACGACGATCATGGTCACCCACGACCAGGAGGAGGCGCTGTCGATGGCGGACAGGGTGGTGGTAATGAACCAGGGCGTCATCGAGCAGATCGGCACGCCGCAGGAAATCTATCGCACGCCGGCAAGCGCGTTCGTCGCCGACTTCGTCGGCAAGGTTAACGTCATCAGCGCCGTCGCCGAAGGCGGCAATCGCTTTCGCGTCGGCACCCTGACGCTTAACGGCGCGGCGGGCGCCGAGCCGGTGGCCGCCGGCAGCAAGGTCAGGCTCTATCTGCGGCCCGAGGATATCGTCGTCGCGGGGGTCGAGGCGGACTACCCCAACGCCGCGCAGGGCAAAGTCACCAAGGTCGAATTTTTGGGCGCGTTCTGCCACGTGACGGTCGCCCTCGCCGATGCCGGTGACCAGTTGCTGCTGATCAACATTTCGCGTCACAGCATCGATCAGATGCAACTTGCCGAAGGCTCGGCGCTTCGCATCGGCCTGCCCGCCGACTGCATGCGCTTGCTCGCCTGACGCCCTTGACTTCGTTCGCCGATGAGCACCGCCGCCGCTAACGCCTTCGCACCCGACGCAGCGCCGCGGGTGAAGCCCATCGCGCATTGGCACGATCGGCTGGCGCAGATGCTGCTGCTCGGCGTGTGTGCGTTTCTGGTCGTTTTCCTGTTAGCGCCGATGTTCA
>JALZAN010000018.1 GCA_030948365.1 Pseudomonadota bacterium | reverse complement strand
GGTCGCGATGGGAGAAAACGGCGAGATCGTGCCGGGCGGCATCGAGGCACAGACGCGCCAGACACTGAAGAACGTCGAAAAGGCGCTGGCCCTTGCCGGATGCTCGCTGACAGACGTCGTGAAATCCACTGTCTGGCTGGACGACGCGCGCGACTTCTGGACCTTCAACCGCGTGTACGCCGAATGCTTCCCGGAGAACAAGCCGGCGCGATCTACGACCCAGGCGACACTGATGGTCGACGCCAAGGTCGAGATCGAAGTCATTGCATACAAGGCTTGAGCGAACGAGCACGGTCTTTGCGCGTTTTGCCATCCGCGAGCTCCTTGAGCAAGCTCGCCATCGGACGTCAAAAGATCGTCCCATCGAACGTCGTTCCCGCAAAAAAGAGCCCGAAGGGCGACGTCTCGAGGAACGGCCACGCGGGAATCCGATGTCGACCTACAAACAAACGCCGCTGGTTCCCGCTTTCGCGAGGACGACAAGGATGGTCATCTGCGGCTCGCAGCCGACCGGGGATAGACTATTGCCAGCGCGAGCGCGCCGACCATCGCCACCGCCTCCGTCGGGTCCGAGACATGCTGTACACCCTCCACCTTCGCCGCCCCCTCGAGCCCGATCACGGCCTTGCCAAACTGAAGCCCAAGCGCGACTTCGGAGAGCGTGCCCAGGCTGTCGCCGATCGCAATCAGGCAGAACGACGCGCGCGCGATGAGCGCGTTGCGCGCCTCGCCGATGCCGGTCGCGACGACGACGCCGACGTAGGGATTGGCGTGCGACGGGTCGGCGTCGGGCAGCAAGCCGAGCGATAGCCCGCCGACGCGCGCGACACCTTCGCACACCGCCTGCATCACTCCCTGGCGGCCGCCGCAGAGCACCGTGAGCCCGCAATCGCCGAGCAGCTCACCGACTTGCAGCGCCGCGCCGAGATGCGCATCGGTCGCCTCGCGCGGCCCGATGACACCGATCGGCACGCGCAACGGGTGGCCGCTTTGGCGCTGCAGCCACCTCACCGCGGCGAGCGCGTCGATGGCTTCCACGTTGCTGCTTTGAGCGGTCGATTCGGCGGCAAGCCAGGTGCGCGTCGCCGGTTCGAAGCGCCGCCCCGCGCCATCCAGGAGCACGTCACCTTCGCGGTCCAGCCTGAAAGTCTCGTTCATGCGACCTTGAAGATCCGGTTCTTGGCGGTCGAGGCCGAATATGCCCTCGCCTGAGCCTGGGGTCTCACTCGTCGCGGTCGAGTCCGAGAGTGCATCCGACGTCGTCTAGAGATGCCGCTCATGTTTCGATCCGATCCACTCTCCAGTGGTGATGATCGCCGAGCACGCCGCCGTGATGAGCAGGGCGAGCGCCGCCGCCGCCGGAAAATCCGATCCCGTCTCGGAAATAAGACTGTAGAGCCGCAGCGGCAGGATCGGAAGCTGCGTGCCAACCAACGCCAGCGCGGTTCCGTAGGCGCCGAACACCACCGCCGCGACCAGGCAGAACGATGCGACCGCCGGGGCGGCGACCTGCGGCAGCAGCACCTGGCGAAACGCCTGTGCGGAAGTGGCGCCGAGCGATTCCGCCGCGGCGAGCTGCGAGCGATCGAAGTTCACCAGCACAGGCAGCATGCCGATTACCACGCGCGGGATCAGGTAGTAGGACGACGCGAACGCGAGCCCGGTCGGCGTGAACAGCGCTCCACCGATCGTCGCCGCGTCGAATCCGGCAAGGGCAAACAGCTGCGTCATGAAGCCGGCACGCCCATAGCCGAGGATGAATCCGTAGGCGACGATCAAGCCGGAAAACGTGAGCGGCAGCGCGATCACGAACGACAGCACCGTGCGACGGCGTGGCGAGAGCCGCGAAAGATGCAGCGCGACGGCAACGCCGACGACGGTCGAGAGCGTGGCGGCGAAAAGCGTCAGCACGGCGCTGCCGCCAAACGCGGTCCAGAATCCGGCACCGGCGAAGACACGGCCGAACGCCGCGCCCCCCTCGCGCAGCGCATCGACCGCGACCGCAAGCACCGGCAGCGCGAAGAAAAGCGCGAGCAGCACTATGCCCGGCAGGGCGAGCATGGTCCTTCTCGTCATTCTCGCCTCATCGTCGTTGCCGCCTCTTGGTCATTGCCGCCTCTTGGTCATTGCCGCCTCCGTCATCATTTCCGCTCCTCAGTCGTCACTCCCGCGAAAACGAGCCCAAAGGGCGAAGTTGCGAGGAACGGCCAAACGAGCCCGAAGGGCGAAGTTTCGAGGAACGGTCAAGCGGAAATCCAAGTGCAGGTTAAAGTGGATCCCCGCGTTCGCGAGGATGACCGCTTCGTCGTCGGCCGTTCGCCCTCGCTGCGTTACTTGCTTCCCGTCGCCGCCGCCCACCCCTTGTCGATGTCGGCTTTCTTCGCCGCGGCGGTCTTCACGTCGAGTGGGTGGACCTGCGGCGCGTTGGGCAGCTTGTCGGCGACGTTGTCGGGGAGCTTCACCCCCGGCACAGAGGGCCGCACGAATCCCTGCGCGAAAATGCCCTGGCCCATGTCGGTCATGATGAAGTTGAGCCAGAGCTTGCCGGCGTTCGGGTTCGGTCCCTTGCCGACGAGGCTGATCGCGTACGGCGCCGCGGCCGAGGCTTCTTTGGGAATGACCACCGCCACCGCGTCGCCGAGCCCGTCGGTGTACTTCGACTTGAGCCCGTCGTTTTCGTACGAGATCCAGATCGGGATTTCGCCTTTGACGAACTGCGCATACGGCGTGGTGCCGAGCACGCGCAGCACGTTGCCCGACTGGTGTAGCTTGGCGAAATAGTCGAGCCCCGGCTGCAGGTTGCTCATGTCGCCGCCCATGCCGAAGGTCGCGGCGAACGCGACCACCTGGCCGACGCCGGTCGAGCGCGGGTCGAGATAGACGATCGTGTTCTTGTACTCGGGCTTGAGCAGATCGGCCCAGGACTGCGGCACGTTCTTGACCAGCTTGGTGTTGACGATGAACGCGACGGTCAGGGTGTGGATGGTGAACCACTTGCCGTCGGCGTCGCGGAACACCGGCGTCAGCTTGTCGAAATTCACCGGCTTGAACGGCGCCACGACGTTCTTGGCGACGGCGTCGATGGCGGACGCGGCGAAGTAGTACGCGGTGTCCGCCTGTGGCCGGTTGCGCGCCTTGTCGAGCGCGACGACCGTGGCCGCCGAGCCGATGTCGTTGTACACGATCTCGACTTCGGGATAGCGCTTCTTGAACGCGGCAAATTCCGCCGCCCAGTTGGCCCAGGTCGGACCGGTGTCGAAGCTGACCACCATGCCTTCTTTCTTCGCCGCTTCGTAGAGCGATTTCTCGCCCGGATAGAGCTCCGCCGAATCGAGCACCGTCTGCGCCGTCACAGCCGTAGCGAAAAGCGACACGGCGATCGTCGCGGCGATGCGGACGACGGTACCTATTCTCGTGTTCATGGTTTCCTCCTTGTCAGCGAACGTTCAAAACGGGTACCTTCAGAAACTGGATGGCCTCGCGCGGGACGCGCACGCTGTTCACATGATCGCGCATTGCGGTCTCGATTTCGAGTCGGCCGCTGCCGGCCGCCACCTCGATCTGACGCGTGGCACCAAAAAAACGGTCGCGCAGCACCTGCACGGCGAAGACGTTCTCGCCCGCGATCTTGCCGGCGCTCGCGACCTCGACCCGCTCCGGGCGCACCAGCAGCCGAAGCGCGCTGCCTGCCGCATATCGGTGCCGAGGCGTGGCGAGCCGGCCGATCGGCGTCTCGACGGTCTCGGCATCGATCACTTTCGCGTCGAGCAGGTTGGCGCGGCCGACGAAAGCGGCGACGAACGCATCTGCCGGCCGGTCGTAGATTTCCTGCGGCGAGCCCATCTGTACCAGCCGGCCCTCGTGCAGCAGCACGATGCGATCGGCGAGCGAAAGCGCCTCGTCCTGATCGTGGGTGATAAGCAGCGTGGCGATGTTTTGTTCGCGCTGGATGCGGCGGATCTCGTCGCGCATGGTGACGCGCGTGGCGGCGTCGAGCGCCGACAGCGGCTCGTCCAGCAGCAACGCGCGCGGACCGAACACCAGCGCGCGAGCCAGCGCCACGCGCTGCTGCTGGCCGCCGGAAAGCTGCGCCGGCAAACGGTCGGAAAGCCCGGTGAGCCCCACCAGCTCGAGCATCTCGGCGGCGCGCCGGCGGCGATCGGCGAGTGGAATCTCGCGCACGCGCAAGGGATAGGCGACGTTCTCCCACACCCGCATGTGCGGAAACAAGGCGTAAGCCTGGAACACCACGCCGCACTCGCGGGTGCGCGTCGGCAGCGCGCTTACATCGATGCCGTTCAAGCGAATGGCGCCGGCATCGGGCTTGAGAAAACCGGCGACGAGCTTGAGCAGCGTGGTCTTGCCGCAGCCGCTGGGGCCGAGGCAGACGACCAGCTCGCCCGGCAGGATGTCGAGCGTCACATCGATCACGCCGGCCTGCGTCCCGGGATAGCGATAGGTCACCCCTTCGAGGGACACGGCGGCCGCGGCGCCGTGCGCTTGCGCTGCGTCGCTGGAAAAGAGCTGCGGTCTGGCGTACACCGGGTTCATGCGACGGCCGTTTTCATCCGCGTCGCGCTGCCGGCGGTGAGTCCGCCCGCGACCGCGGCGACGAGTGCAAGCGCGAGCAGGATCACCGTTGCGGCGCAGGCGAAGCCGGTCGCGCCATAGAACGCCTGCAGCAGGACGACCGGATAGGTGCGATTGAGAAAGCCCGCGACCAGGTTCGAGAACTGAAACTCGCCGATCGACAGCGCGGCGACGATGATGAGCCCGGCGAGGATCGACTGCCGCAGCCCCGGCAGAACAATGTGCATGAAGCGCTGCCAGCCGCGGCTTCCCAGCGACTCGGCCGCCTCCTCGAGCGTGCGCAAGCCCAGCCGCTGCATGTCGGCGATGACCGTCTGCAAGAAGTACGGCAAGGTCAGCACCACGTGGCCCGCGGTGAGCAGCCAGATGCTGCCGAGCCACGGCAGCTTGTCGGAAGAAAACACGAGGATGAATCCGAACGCCAGCACCAGCGGCGGCAGCGCCACCGGCATCTGGTAGAGCACGCGCGCCAGCGCGCGCACGCAAGCGCTCTCGGCACGAAATATCGCGTACGCAAGCGGCAGGCCGACGGCCAGGCACGCCGCACAGGTGATGGCAACGACGGCAAGGCTCGCCATGAACGCCCGGCGAAAGCTCGGGTCGACAGCGACGTCGCGATACCAGTGCGTCGTCGATCCTGTCGGCAGGATCGTGTTCAGCCAAAGCTCGCCGAACGAACCGACCAGCAGCAGCGCGATCGGCACGGCGAGATATACCAGATAGCCGGCGGTGACCCAGCGGGGAAACATGCTCGCGATGGTTGAGGAGCCGCTGCTGCCCTCTTGCTTTCGGGGCGGAATTCCACCGGGAATGATACCCGGTGTGCGTGCCGAAAGCGCCAGAAGGCAGGAGCCCGAACCCGGTGGCCGCGGTTTAGCGAGTCCTTACGACCTCGCGTCCAGTGCAATCTCCATCGCCTGCTCGAGCGTCAAAGCACGGCCTCCCCGCCACGCGCGATCGAAGCAGGGTCGTCTCGCGCAGCCACGCGAGTCCGGGACGTGCGCGCATCGTAGAGCGGCTCATTGGGCGACAACGGCACGCCGATCTCTTCCCGCCGTGGAATGATGGGCCGCGCTGCCAAGTTTCTCACCGCGTGCACCATGCGGCAACCCGCGTCAGGCAGGCGCGGCGATCGGCCGCAGCGGGATGCGCACCCGGCGGTGCGGGCGGCGAACGTGCTCGATGGCACGCAGCAGGGTCAAGTGCAGCACGTCGCGCTGCGCGTGGCTGCCGCCAAGCCGGTGTGCCAGCGCCGGCAGGCTCGCGAGGAGGCTTATCGCGACCGTGTATTTGCTTTGCCCGAACGCCATCAGTGCTCGCGCAGCGGGCAGCCCGAGCAGCCGCGTGGTCTCGCCGTGGCGCGTCGGCGACGAGTGGCTGCTCGTCAGTACTTGTTCGAGTCGCTGCGCCCGGTTCCAGTCGCGCGCGCCGACGAACGCCAGCATCGCGTGCAGATCGTTGAAGCTGCAGAACCGGTCGTCGATATGCGGCGCCCAGGCATCGGCCAGCTCGACCCACCGCGCGCCGGTGCCGCCGCCGCGCATGTCCATGCGCCACAGCAGCGCGGACGCATCGATCAGGTCCGAAACTTCGGCCGAGCGACCGGCCCGGATACGCTCATCGTACAACGCCAGCGCCCGGTCGACCGGGCCTGGCGCCAGGTGGAACAGCGCCAGGTGCCACCAGCAATGCGTGGCGACGATGGTCTCCGTGGCCCACCCTGCCTTGTGCTCGCTCATCCAGCGAACGCCCGCGTCGGCGCGATCGGTCATCTCGAAGACATGCGCCATCACGTGGTGCGCGCGCGCATCGGCGGGGTTCAGCGCCAGCGCTTCGTGCGCGGCTTGCTCGGCACGCCCGTACTCGCCGCATTCTTCGAGGCTGAAGGCATGCATGGCCAGCACGGCGTGGTAGCCCGGCAGGTCGCTCGACCACGCCGGCAGTATCGAGCGCACGCGGTCGCGCATGCAGATCAAGTCGCCGGTGAGGTAGTCGAACGAGTGCGCAACCTGCAGCGCCAGCGCGTCGCGCGGATGCATGCGCAGCACCTCGCCCAGGCGTTCCTTGGTGCGTTCGTAGTCGTCGTCGAGCGCGGCGGCGATCGCCGCAAGGTGCCCTCGCTCGCGCTCGTTGGCCGAAAGCGCCGCGGCGCGCGCCAGCACCGGTCGCGCCGGACGGACGCGCCGCGGATCGCGACTGCTCAGCAGCAGCCACGCTTGCAGCACATGCGCCATCACGAAGCTGGGCGCCTCCTTCAGCGCCACGCCGAGCTGTTCCATGGCGCCCGTGTGCCAGCTCTGCGACGCGGCGAGCGCGCGTTCGTACGCGTCGAGCGCAGTGGGGGTCGCGCCGGAGATGGCGCATCCGCGCCGGTCGGTGATGTTCATGATGATCTCCGAGGCGCCCGCCCGTTGGCGGGCGCGATGTTGAGATTCATGCGGAACAGGTTATCCGGGTCGAAGCGCCGCTTCAACGCTTGCAGACGCGGATAGTTCTCGCCGTAGCTGGCGCTGACGCGCTCGGATTCGTCCTCGGTCAGGAAGTTGACGTGGCCGCTGCCGGGGGCATACGGCGCGGCATCCTGGAAGGCGCGGCGGGCCCACGTGCGGACGCGCTCGTCGTCGCGCGGATCGGACCAGCGGCCATGCACGTTCATGATGTAGCGCGCATCGCGGGCGACGAAAGCCGTTGCCGCCGGCTTCACGCGCGCCATCGCGCCGCCGAGCTGTGCCACGAAAATCTCGCACTCCGGTCCCGGCATGCGCGCTGCGGATGCAATCGTGACATCGATTGCCGCATCGTTCAGCGCGTTGAAGTTGTTGGATTTCCAATAGTTGCGTCCGCCCGGGGTCAGCAGCGGGTCGAACGCCGCCTGGAACGCAGCGTACGGCGTCGGGCCGAGTGCGGACGCGATCGGATCGCCAAAGTGCAGTACCGGCGAGGCGGCGCGCTTGCCTGCTTCCATATCGCCGCTGTAGACGATGGGAAAGATCACCACGTCGCTACCGTGCGCCGATGCGGGCAGGAACGGCAGCGGAGGCGCCTTGCGCAGCACCGCCTACGCTAAGCTCATCGGGCGTGCTGGCGGTGAAGTCGCGCCACGCGCGCAAGACCTGCCGCGCCTGCGCGAACGGATAAACGACCAGACCGGCGTAGAGCTCGGGTCCAACCGGGTGCAGCTGAAATTCGAACGAGGTCACGACGCCGAAGTTGCCGCCGCCCCCGCGCAGCGCCCAGAACAGATCCGGCTCGGACTCTGAGGAGACCATGCGCACGACGCCGTCGGCGGTCACCACCGTGGCGCCGAGCAGGTTGTCGATGGTCATGCCATGGCGGCGCGTCAGCGAGCCGAAGCCGCCGCCGAGCGTGAGACCGGCGACGCCGGTGGTTGAATTGATGCCCAGCGGCAAGGCGAGTCCGTGCGCCTGTGATGCGCGATCGAGATCGCCGAGCAACGCGCCGGCGCCAACGTGCGCAGTTCGCTTGGCGGCGTCGATGCTTATCGTACGCATGCCCGACAGGTCGAGCATGAGCCCTTTTTTCCGCGACGGCGTTGCCGGCGATGTGGTGACCGCCTCCGCGCACGCTGAGCAGGATTCGATGGGTGGCGGCGAAGCGCACGACCGCTTGGACATCGGCATCGGTCAGACAGCGCGTGATTAGCGCCGGGCGGCGATCGATGGTACCGTTCCAGACCGTGCGCGCTTCTTTGTACGCGTCATCGCCAGGCCCGAGCGCGCCGCCAGGAATCTGTGCTGCGAGCGACTCGACGTCCGACTGGCGCAACTGCTGGACATCGCGGTCCAGGGTGAGGTAAGGCAGTGTATGCATGTAACGCTCCGGCAATGAACGCAGTGGAACTGCCACTTGCGACTCGTTCCGACGAGTGCACCTATTCTCTTTCGCTGCGCCTTCCGCCGCTTGACCCGAAGTCGCCGGCATTTGCTCGCGTGTCCGTGCTTGCCCACGCGCGAGCCAGCGGGTTGATCGATCGTCCGCGCGACTTGATCGAAACACCGCCGCGACCATGAAATGACTCAGGACACGCTATCCGACGTCTTGCGCGGCGTTCGCTTGCGCGGCGCCGTGTTCTTCAATATCAGTGGCAGCAGCGAGTGGGTGGCCGAGTCGCCGCCGTCGAAGGAGATCGCGCCGCTGCTGATGCCCGGCGCCGAACACGTGATTGCTTATCATGCCGTCGCGCGCGGCAGCTGCTGGGCCAGCATTCCGGACGGGCCTTAGGTGCAGCTGCACGTCGGCGACGTGGTGGTGTTTCCGCACGGCGACGCACACTCGGTGTCCAGTTTGCCCGGCATGCGCGGCAACACCGACTTGAGCTGGCTTGCCGACGCGAGACTCGATCCCTCACACCCGCTGCAGATCGCCTATGACGGCGCGAAGGCCTCGCAGACGTTGGCGCCCGCCGATGATGCCGATGCCACCATGGTATGCGGCTTTCTCGGCTGCGACCTGCGCCCTTTCAATCCGCTCATCGACGTCTTGCCGCGCCTGCTGCATCTTCGCGCCACCGACGGCAATGCGTGGATGGCTCAATTCTCGCAGCAGGCGGTGGCCGAGTCGCACGCCCGGCGTCCGGGCGCAGAGGCGATGCTGGCGCGCATGAGCGAAATGATGTTTGTCGACGCGGTGCGGCGTTACGCCGATGAGCTGCCGGCGGAGACCGCGGGCTGGCTCGCCGGTCTGCGCGATCGCTTCGTCGGCCGGGCGCTAGCGATGATGCACGAACAGCCCGCGCGGGATTGGACCATCGAGGAGCTTGGGCGGCGCGTCGGCCTGTCGCGCTCGGCGTTGCACGAGCGCTTCGTCGAGTTGGTCGGCCTGCCGCCGATGCAGTATCTCGCGCAGTGGCGCATGCAGGCCGCGGCGCGTCTGCTGCTCGACACCCGCGCCACCGTCGCCGCGATTGCACTCGACGTCGGCTATGATTCCGAGGCGGCGTTCGCGCGCGCCTTCAAACGCATCGTCGGCAAACCTCCGGCGGCATGGCGCCGCGAGCGCGACACGGCGGTAGCGTGACGCGCCGGCCGTCGCGTTTTGCGGTCGATCCCGTTATCGCACTTGATTTCGTACCGGCGCAGGGGGAGATGTAAGCGCCTCGCCTACACCAAAATCAGAATCCCCTCACCCGATTCCTCGGAACCTGCGCTGTCCCGTACCTGCCATACGAATGCAGTCCAAAAGAGAGGCACAGTCGAAAGGAGGCATCGTATGAAACGCAAATCGACCCAGGCAATTTTTGGCGTTGTGGCAGCGGGTGCGTTGCTGGGTGGCTGCGCGACAACCGTCGAGATGGGCCCCGGCTACTACCACTACGACATTGGGGTGGCGCGCCCAAGCGCTCCCGCAGTGGTGTATCGGGAGCCGGCGGTGACCTATCAGCCCCCTGCAGTGACCACCTACCAGGCGCCTGTCGTTACCTACCGCGAACCGGCCGTCGTGTATCGGGAGCCCGCGGTCGTCTATAGCGAGCCAGCGATCGTGTACCGTGACTCACCGTTCGTCTATCGCGATCCGATGGCAGATTATCGGAAAGCTCGCGACGCGGCGCTTTATCGCGATCACGGTCAATAGAACAAACGTCGCGGCGGCCGCCCCGTCGCCGCTCGAGCTTGCGCTGACGAAACGGCAGTGCGCAAGCTGCATGAGTACCCGGGCCCGCACGCACGGGTGGAATAGTTTGTGCGGTGCGGCCCGGCTCAAGCGCCCGCTCGTACTCCCTTACCGCAGTTGACTGCCGCGCCGCGGCGACCAATACTCGGACCAATACTCGTACTGAGTGATTTTCCGGCCGAGCTTGCCGCCGGCCCGTAATATTGTCCATCGACATCCAGCCTAAGCCCATGCCAGACGATTCATTGCCACCCGGTCTCGCCGAGTGGACCCGTGCCGTGGATCTCGATCGGTTGCGACCGTCGCGCCCCATTGCCGTGAAGCTGCGAGGCAAACATGTGGCGTTGTTTCTCCATCAAGATGAAGTCCTAGCCTGCAATAACCGCTGCCCGCACGAGGGCTATCCACTCGTAGAAGGCGCGCTTGACGCCGATTGCGTGCTGACCTGCCACTGGCACAACTGGAAATTCGACCTCAAGACCGGCGCCACGATTTACGGAGGCGACAAGCTGCGCATCTATCCGGTGAAAGTGGAGGATGGCGCGGTGTGGCTGGATCTGCGCGATCCGCCGGCCGCGGAACGCATCGAGCGGGCGCTGGAGCATCTCGAGCTGGCGATGGCCGACTACGACACCGCCCGCATCGCGCGCGAGCTGGCGCGCCTGGGCAAGGCGGGGGCCGAGCCAGAACTGGCGATGGTGCACATCATTCAGGCAACGCACCCGCGAATGCGCGACGGAATGACGCACGCCTATGCGGCAGCCGAAGCATGGTTGCGCCTGCGCGACTCTCTCACCGAAGAAACGCCGCGCCTCGCCTGCGCCATGGAAGCGTTCGCTTATGTTGCCTTCGATACCCTGCGTGAAAACGTCTATCCGTTTACTGCCGCGCGAGCACCCTGGGACGCGGAACGCTTTGCCGCAGCGATCGAGTCGCAGGACGAGGAAGCCGCCGCCGCGCTGCTCAACGGCGCGTTTGCGCACGGATTGCATTTCATCGACCTCGAACCGGAGCTGGCTGCAGCGGCGCTGGCGCATTACAACGATTTCGGGCATTCGCTGATCTATCTCATGCACGTGCGGCGGCTCGTCGAGCGGTTGGGAGCCGACGTGGAAAAGCCGCTGCTGCTCGCCTGGCTGCGGTCGCTGAGCCTGGCCACGCGCGAGGACCTGTTGCCCGACTTTCGCCATTACGCCGATGCGCTTGCGGCCTGGCCGGCGAACGCGCCGCACGGCGGCACGCCACCGGGCCCCGACGCGTTCGAAAGCCAATCGGTGCCTCGGGTGCTGGATGCAACCGTGGCCGCCTCCGGCAACGCGCCGCTCGACATTTATTTCCCGCTGATGGAGGCGTCGGCGACGCACTTGCTGCGCTTCGATGAGCGGCACGCGCTGCGCACCGATAACAGCATCGCCGACAATGTCGGCTGGCTCGACTTCAGCCACGCGCTGACCTTCGGCCATGCGCTGCGCGAACAATGCTCGCGCCAGCCGGTTTTGTGGCCGCGGGGCCTGCTCCAGCTCGCCATGTTCGTCGGGCGCAACAGCCGCTACCTGGACCCCGACACGACGGCGCAGATGGCGGTCCGGGAGTGGGCTGTCACCGACGAAGCGGCATTTCACCACCGCGCGATCTCCTCCATCGTCGATCATGGGATCGGTCTGCCTCTTTTCGCGGCGCACCGGCTGAAAACGTGGAGCGCGGTGCGCGACGAAGTTTCAGCCGGGTTGCCCGCCGGCGTGCGCACTGCGATGCTGGCTGCGGCGAACCGACTCCTCGCCGCGCGTTTCAAGCAGCGGCACGCACTGCGCACCGCGCATCAGGCGCTGGGATTTGTCGCCAAGGAGGATTAGCGGTATTCGATGTGCCGCATGGCGCCAAAAGCGACGTCAACTCTGAACATCCCGATATCAGCGCTGTCACATCAGGAAGGTGCGGCCCTCACGATGGTTTGCATGCAGAGCCGACGCTGAGGACATGTCGTTCGCAGCTCATAACAATGGGAGCAAATGCAATGAAGGTCAGTGAAATCATGACTCACAATGTACGGTTGTTGAATCCCAATCAAAGCATCCGCGAGGCCGCGACCCTGATGGCCCAAATCGACGCCGGCGCGTTGCCTGTCGGCGAAAACGATCGCCTGATCGGCATGCTCACCGATCGCGATATCGTGGTGCGCGCCGTCGCCCACGGCAAACCGGCCAACACCAAGGTCGGCGAGGTCATGAGCAAGGAGATCCTCTATTGCCGCGACACCGACGATATCGACGATGTGGCGCGAAACATGGGCAAGGCGCAGGTCCGGCGCTTGCCGGTCGTGAATCACGAAAAGCGCCTGGTCGGCATCGTTTCGCTGGGCGATCTCGCCCGCAATGACGATCCGGCAACCGTCGGACGAACCGTATCGAGCGTTTCAACGCCCGGGGGCAGGCACGATCAGAGCGCGGGAGATTGACGCGTCAAGCCGGCGAACCCAGCGAGTCGTCGTGCTGGGCGCCTCGTCGCAGCATTGATGGTGTCGCCGGAACGGCGGTACCATTTCCCGATGACCCGGAAAAGAGATGGACGAATGGAGTTCGCCTCGGTCGCGAAGCGGGCTGACGCAAGGCTGGGCTCCGCGATGATCGCCGGATTGTTCGGCATTGTCGCGACGGCCAGTTGCGCCGGCGTCGAGGCGCCGCCGACCTCGCAAGCTCCACCCGTCGCGACCAAGGCTGCGGCGTCTCCGAGTCCGTCCGTCCCGGCGGTCGCCGCGCCGCGCAGTAGCGCTCCGATCGACCCGGCAAACCCTTCGATTTCGCCTTCGACCATGGTCGGTCAGAGCGCCGGCAAGGCCGAGACGGGAAGCACGAAAAGCGGCGCCATCAAAGGGCCTCCTGCGCAGGCGGTGAAGAAAGAAACCGCCGCACCGGTCATGGCCAAGCCAACTCCAGCGCCGCTAAACCTCACCACGCTGGAGGAGCGGCTCAAGGCCACCGAAGCCATCGGCGTGCTGACCAAGATCGCGCTCAAGAACCAGGTCGACGATCTGCTCGATCAATTCCGCGCGTTTTATCAGGGAAAGCTCAAGACCACGCTGGCCGAGCTGCGCGCGCCGTACGACAGGCTGGTCCTCAAGGTCGTCTCGCTGTTGCAGGACAGCGATCCGTCACTGGCGTCGGCCATCGTGGCCTCGCGCGAAGCGATTTGGGGCATACTTTCAGACCGCGCGAAGTTCGCGACAGTCTCGTGAGCTTGTAAATCAAATGGGCTCTCGTCACTAATATTCCGTCGGGAACGACAAGCTTTTTATCGACGGTTTCGCACCTGTGGTGATGTTTGAAATTCGAATCTTGGAGCAACGATGAGCAATCCCAGGACGGTTTGGGCGCTGGCGGTCTTGACGGCGGCCTGCTTCACCGCACCCGCGCTCGCAGCCGATGACCCCTCCACCCGCAAGGATCTGTTCACCGTGATCACCCTGCAGGGATTGCCCTGCGGTGAAGTCGTCAGCGTCGCGACGCGCGGCGACAACGATCACGTCGCGTCGTGCAAGGACGGCAATCGCTACCGTGTTTTTCTCAATCCCCAGGGTCGCGTGGTCGTCGAGAAACAGTAGGAACGGCTCGGGCGGTTGCCGCAGTCCGGAGTGAAGATGTGCCCGCCGCGCGACTCGATGCATTGCCGCAAGATCGTGTCGTGGCGCGCGAGCGCCTCGGTCATCGGCTCGCGCTGACTTTCCCACAAGCGGGTGCTGCCTTCGATGTCGGTGAACAGGAATGTCACGGCCGCTCGGGGGCAGCCGGCGGTGGATTTCGTTCTGGAAGTCATTCCTACTTGCGTGCCGGTCATCAAGTGCGGGTGGATGTGCGCAGCTGCAAATCAGTCGTTCCGGATATTCGCTTCCTTCATCACCCGCGCGTATTTCGCGAGCTGCGCACGCGTCGCGGTCCCCAGCTCGTCCGGCGATGAGCCGCGTATGGTCAGTCCCTGGGCATCCAGCCGCGCACGGACGTCGGGATCGGCAAGGGCCTTGAGAACTTCGGCATTGAGCCGGGCGATGATTGGCTTCGGCGTTCGCGCCGGCGCCATCATTGCAAACCACGAGTTGAACTCGAAACCCGGCAAGCCGGACTCCGAAACGGTCGGCACGTCCGGAAACTGAGGCAGGCGGTTGGGCGTGGTTACCGCGAGCAGCCGCAGCTTGCCGCCGCGCACCAGCGACGCCACCGTCGCCAGTCCCTGAAACGCGACCTGCACCTGTCCCGACGCCACATCGAGCGCGGCCTGCGTCGCGCCGCGATATGGCACGTGCGTCAATGACACGCCGGCCGCCGCCGCGAAAACTTCCATCGCCACGTGTTGCGGGCTGCCATTGCCTCCGGACCCGTAGTTGATCTTGCCCGGGTTGGCCTTAGCCGCGGCGATCAGGTCGGCGGCGGTCTTGTACGGGGAATCGTTGTTGACCACCAGACCCCATTCCACGGTGGCGACCAGCGATACGGGTTCGAAATCACGGAGGATGTCCCACGACATGTTGCTGTACAGGTTCGGCAGCATGGTCATGATGCTGTCGTTGAAGCCACCGATCACATAGCCGTCGGGCGCCGCCTTCGCCACCCGCTCGGCGCCGATCAATCCCGCCGCGCCCGGCTGGTTCTCGATCACGATCGCCTGGCCCATGTTCTCCGACATCCGCTGGGCGACGATGCGCGCCGCGTTGTCGACCGCGCTTGCTGCGGCCAACGGGATGATCATCTGGATGGGGCGGCTTGGATACGCCGACTGCGCGGCCGCGCTCGAAATTCCGATCGCCAGCAACGCGGCGAGAAGCGTGCAAAAAGCGATGTGACGCTCAAGCGACATGATTGCTCCGTACCCGAAACTATCGTAGCGCGGACCGAAGACAACAGCCCGCTCAGGAAAGCGAGCGCGCTCGACAGTCTGCATCCCGCATGGTTGGTCGGCGAGTTACCACGAGTCGTCGAACGGTTCCCGGCCGTACCAAATCGTGATCTAGATTCGTTTCTTCAGGGTCTCCAGCAATTGCCGTGTCTTGGCCAGCATTTGCCTGGTTCGCTCGACTGCCGATACGCTCTTGCTCAGCGTTTGCATGGGAATCTCGAGACTGAGCGGAATGTCGTTGGGAACGCCGCGAAGTATCCCCTTCAGATCCAGCCCTCCGTCACCGGGCATCAAGCGTTCGGCACGCGCCTGATGGAGCAATCCGTGGATATCGCTCGGGCGCTCTGCCGGCGCATCGCAAAGCTGCATGTAGCGAAACCGCGCCCGTGGAACCTTGGGGATCTCGCTCGCGTCGCTGCCGCCGCGGTCGAAATGAATGGGATCGATCAGCACGCCACCGTTGTCGCGGCCGGCTGCCGTCACCACACGCACGCCTTGGGCGAAATTCCGGCAGTCGGTCCACGGCATCGGTTCGATGTTGATCCCGATCCCATAGGGACGCGCAAGATCGCAGAATGCCGCGAAGTTTTCGATCAATCGCGGTTCGTCGGGATCGTTGCCGGCGATCAATGCCTCGCGAGCGCCCAAGCGCGCACCGGTTTCAAGTGCCGCCCGATAGTCGGCAACCCTGGTGTCCGGCTTGAGACGAAAGATCTCGATATCGAAACAGTGGATACCTGTGTCCTTGAGACGCCGTTCGGTTTCCCGCACCAGTGGCGTGTCGCCGACCATCGCATGCTGCACTTCCTCGGGTGTCGCCGGAATCAACCGAAGGCCGACGCGATCGAATCCCGCATCCGCCGCGCAGGAAACCATCTCCGGAGGCGTCAGCTCAAGCACCGTCAACGCCGCGAGTCCGATCGGATGAGTCATGACGAATATCCTTGATCCGTGTGGGGGCGAGAATGGGTTCGGTTGCGATCTACTGCCCAAGCGCGGTCGCTGTCGCCAGCGCGAATGTCTGGCTGAGCCCGTTCCAGGCCGCCGTCACTGCGGCCGATAACCGGCGGCACCGGATCCGCCGGCCAGAAGATCGCAATCAACCTCACGCGCCTGGAAGCTTTTGGGAATCATTTCCTTTGCAGGCATGGGTCCTGGCCACCTCAGGAAATGTCTGCGAGACAATATGTCGGCGACAAACGCAGCGCAACAATGTCGATCCAAGGTGTCAACCAATTTTACAGCGGCGCGAGCACCGGCAACCTCCCTTTTCAGTAACTCTATGAACCTGCGGGATTTGACGCGGGGTGGAACGCGTCTTGCGACACTAAGAACAAAAATACCTGGAGGTACACAGTACCTGACAACGTGAATGCGGAGAAGCCATGAAATCCATCCTCGATCCATCGTTTCGATACACAACAAGCGTTGAGACCGATCTGCGGAAGACATTTGCCAAGGTCCGCCGCGAACTGCGCAAACAAGAGCAGGCCCAGCTCATGGTTAACGAGGAAACGACGAGGAAGGTTCTTCCGCTTCATTCTCGAAAGGCCGCGTTTTAGAGTCTTTTTCGAACGCTAGGCAGGCAAGAACATGCGGTCGCCAGGAGTCCATGCACATCGCTGGCACCAATGAGGAGGCATCAGTGTACGGATTATCATCGAAGGGCCAAGTCACTTTGAACGCCGAAGGCAAGCAATATATCGCTTCATTCCATCTCGGCATGGGCGTCATAACGGTGACATCGGGCTGCGTGTCGAGGGTGATGTTGCTGGGCGAAGCGGTGGTCTCTCCGGAATCGGTGGCACGGACGATTCTCAAAAGAATGGTGCGCGAGAACGGTCCCGATACGTCGATGGTTTGCGCCCTCCGTACGGAAACATATCGTCGCCCCAACCCGCCACGTAATAGCGCGGGTCAGACACCGTAACTGAACCAATTACCGCCGATCGACCCATTCGATCCCGCAGCGCGTCTCGGCGCGACGATGAGGCGGCTGTCGGGGTGTTCGAGCGGCTCCGCAACAATCAGGCAAGCCCAATCCTGCGTTCCACGCGCCAGCACCCGTTTTCATCGTATGGCCTGCCTGCGCCGTTGCTCCCGCAAGTGCTCGAGCAATTCGATGTTGCGCATGACCGACTCCATATTAGGGTTGACCGCCAAGGCCCGGCGCGAATACTCGAGCGCGCGATCGTAATACTCGAGGCGGACGTAGATCTGGGCGTAGCCGGAGAGCGCGCCGAAGTGGTAGGGATTTCGCTTCATGACCTCATCGCAGTCGGCGAGCGACTTTCGCAAATCGCCGGCGAGAAAATATAGCGTGGCGCGCTTGTTCCACGCTTCGGCAAAATCCGGCTTGAGCTCGATGATGCGGCTGAAGGTGGCGATGCTTTGCTGCAGGTCGCCGTCACCCATTTGCTGGAAACCCGTTTGGTAGAGCTTGTCCACTTCGCGATCGCCGGAGCGCGCCCAGAGACTCCACATCGCCTGCTCGGCGCGCTCACGCACTTCTGGGTCGGCATCGCGCAGCGCGCGTACCAGCAGCTCCGCATCGCCCATGTTGCCGACCTCGCCCAGGCGGCTGACCGCATCCCTGCGAATGGCTGCACGGGGATCGGCGAGCGATTGCAAGGCCTGGTCGCGACTTTGCGCCTGCGCGTGCGCGGCGGCGCACGCCAGCAATAGAATCGACATCATCGAAGATAGCAAGGCCTGCAGCATCTTCTCCCCTTCGCACGTCGTGCACCAACGCTGCCGGTGAACGTTCGACAGTCTACTTGTTCCTCGAGATGCTGGACTTTTTGAGCAAGTAAAGGCGCCTATGGACCTTGCCGTCGCAGGCAAGTGACCGCCTTCGCGGCAAGCGACCGTCTGCCAACATCTACGATGAACCAAACATGGCCAGGGCGGGCGGGTTGATCGCGTATGGGCCGCGTACGTGCACCGGATTCTGAAGGGTGCGAGACCAGCCGGTTTGCCAGTCGAACAGCCAACAAGATTCCAGCTTGTGATTAACCTCGAGACGGCCGAGGCGCTAGGCGTTACGATCCCGCAGTCACTGCTGCTGCGGGCGGACGAGGTGATCACGCCCACGCTAGATCCAGCACCGGCCCAGGCGGCCGCGCTGCGGCACAACGCTGCGTTTCCTGGCCGGTGGAGATCGCGGGCCGAGGCAACTATAATTACCGGGGTTCAGTAACTCGATGGAGGTGTGCAATGGCGACGTCCGCGTGGCAGGTCCAAGGCCAATACTACGAGAACTGCAGCTGCGAATTCGTGTGCCCCTGCGTCCCCGGGCAGATGATGTCGAAGCCGACGAAGGGCTGGTGCACGTTTGCGATGGGCTTCCGGATCGAACGCGGCCGCTTCGGCGACGTACCGCTTGATGACCTCGGCTTCGTGGTCATCGCCAACACGCCCGACGAGATGGCCAAGGGTAACTGGTCGGTCGGGCTCGTGATCGACGATCGCGCCACGGCTGAACAGCGCGAGGCGATCACCGGCATTGCGAGCGGCAGCGCGGGGGGACCGATGGCGGCGATCGGAGGGTTGGTCGGCAAGTTTGTCGGTGTCGAGACTGCGCCGATCGAGTTCACCCGCGACGGCATCTCGTGGTCGGTCGACGCGAAGGACAAGATCCGCATCGAGGGCAAAGGGGCATTCGGGCTCGATCCCACCCGTGGGCCGCTGCAGCTTACGAACACCGGCCATCCGGCGGCCGACGCGTTTAGTCTTGCCCACGCGTCAAACAGCCGCGTGACGGCGCTCGGCTTCAGCTGGAGCGACGCGAGCGGCCGCAACAACGCACAGTACGCCCCGTTCTCGTGGCGCAGTTAAGTCAATAGCATCCACGCGGCAAGGGCGATCAGCCCGACGCCGCCGACCCTTGCTGTCCATTGGCCGAACGGCGCGAGCTTCTCGACGAGCACCCACAGCGTCAGCGCAACGATGACGGCGAGGTTCATCACGCCGCCGGCGAACAGCAGCAGCATCAGCGCCCAGCAGCAACCAAGGCAATAGAGCCCGTGGCCGAGACCGAGCCGGAACGCGCCGGCCGTCCCCGGCCGCCAGTGTTGCAGCAAGTAGGCAAGCGGCGTGCGGCAGACGCGCAGGCAGACGCGCTTGAGCGGCGTCAGCTGGTAGAGCGCCGCGATCGCGAGGATGACCGCCGCCGCAACCGGCGTATCGGTCTTCATCATCGGCGTCAGCACGAGTGTAGACGCCAGCGCCCGCTGGAGCACGGTCGCGGCAACGCTGAAGCCGGCCCACACCAGCACATATCCTGCGGCCATCGCGTAGAGCTGCCGACCGGCGCCCGGCTCGCCGCGCCCGCGCAGCCCACCGGCGTACATCAGCAGTAGCGGCCCGGCCGAGGGCAACATCATCGCCGTCATCATCACCGCCCACATCGCCCACAGCAACAGCAGGTGCGGCACGTCCCAGTCGCTGGTCATCATCCACACGGACGCGCCGCGCATCGTGCCGTACATGTCGTCCGCCATCAGGGCGATCCACGCCCAGCACGCGAGCGGAACGCCGACGAGCAGCGTCGCAAGGACCCCGCGCTCGTGCCTCAGGGCCGATTCGAACAGCGGCCGGCTTTCAGGTTCGCGTTCCGCCATCGGTACGTCGTGCTTGGCAACATTCGCTTTGGATCGCCAGCACGATGGCGAGAATCGCTGCGACGACTGCCGCACACGCATTCACGCCTCATGCCCAGGGGATCAACGCTTCGGCATGCGGCGCGAGGCTTGCAAGGCCCCTCGGAAACGGTATTCCCATCGCGAACTCCAGCAGACACTCGAAAGTTACCGCATACGGAGAGCGGCCGTTGACCGCGATATCCGCTTTCGAGAAACAGACCGGAATGGGTCGGGACCCGCCGTTGGCCAACGGCTGCTGTCGGGCCATGAGCGGACTAGGCGTCTAAGCTTTAAAGCGGACGCTCAAACCCGTTCTGTGGCGCTCTTGGCGGATGGCTTGCGCGGGGTTTGATGACCGGGTGCAATCCCGCAGGCTTGGCGGACCGCGCCTGCCTCGGCGACAATAGCAGTTCACGGCTCTCCTAGAGCC
>JALZAN010000017.1 GCA_030948365.1 Pseudomonadota bacterium | reverse complement strand
ATCTTTCGTTACGGCGCTACAGCCGGTGACTTTGATCGCCGTCGCGAAATCCGATCAAGTCGATGTCAACGCCCTTGCTCATCGCCAGAACCTTGAAGAATTCGCCCATCTCGGCCGGCGAGAGCAGCTTCTGCACCGCAGCCGCCTCGCGAATATACGCGACGGATCGTGGATCGCCGCGCCGCGCGAGCGCATCGAGAATGCCGCAGTTGACGAGGAAGCGCGCCTGCGTGGCATAGCCCGCGATCGCCATCCCGCCGGCGACGCCGGCGCGCGCGATGGCGCTGAAGTCGACGTGCGCGGTCAGATCGGCGAGTCCGGGTAGAAAGAACGGATCGTCCACGACCCGATGGCGATAGTGCGCCACCAGCGTTCCGCCGGTACGCTGTGGATGGTAATACTCGCTGGCGGGAAATCCGTAATCGAGCAGCAGCAGCGCGCCCGCGTCGCAACGCAGGGCAAGACTCCTGACCAGTGCCTGTGCCGCGGGATTGATCTCGCTCAGGTAGTCGCCTTCATCGGGAAAGCACATCATCGCCGCATCGCGAAGTGCGCCCTTGGAGAGAGCGCGATCGCCGAATCGAAGATTGCCGCCGGCGCCGAGCTCCACACCGCGCTCGTACCATGCACCTCCGCGTCGCGCGATCAGGTGCGGCGCGATCGCATCGAGCATCTCGTTGGCGACCAGCGCTCCTCGCCAGCGTTGCGGCAGAACATCGATCCACTCCACCCGCGGCAGCAGCTCAGGAACGTGACGTTGAAGTTGCTCGCGCTGCCGCGCGCGCAGATCGGGGCTCACTTCGAGCAGGCAGTAGCGCTCGGGAACCACGGCTCGCTCCCGAAGCGCGGACAGCAGATCGGCGGCGAGCCGTCCGGTTCCCGGACCGAGCTCGATCACCGCGCTGTTCGGAAGTTCCGAGATCAGCTCGGCGATCTGCGCCGCTAGCGCTTGGCCGAACAGCGCGCTCAGTTCCGGCGCGGTCACGAAGTCTCCGCAAGATCCGAATTTGCGCGCACCGGCAACGTAGTAGCCCAGCCCGGGCGCGTAGAGCGCGGCACCCATGTAATCGGCAAAGGAAATCCATCCGCCGGACGCCGCGATCATCCGCTCGATGTGCGCGACGACGAGAGCGCTGTGAGCGCGCGCCTCATGCGTCGGCGCCGGGATGTTCGCGCGCTCGTCGCGCGATGGAGTGTGCGCCATCGATGTGTTAGGCTTTATAGTTGTCCGAGTGTATCCGGAGCGCCGCGTGCAGGGCAAAGTCGTGCTGATCACCGGAGGAGCGAAGCGAGTCGGCGCCGCAATCTGTCGACGTCTGCATTCCGCCGGCGCCAACCTGATGCTGCACTATCGCGTTTCGGCGGGTGAAGCGCGATTGCTGCAGGCGGAGCTCAATCATCAGCGCAAGGATTCAGTGGCGCTGATTCAGGCCGACCTGCTCGACACCGCCAAGCTGCCGGCGATGGTCGACCAAACGGTGCAAAGCTTCGGCCGCCTCGACGCGCTGGTCAACAACGCGTCGTCGTTCTTTCAAACGCCCGTCGGCGAGATCACCCTGGCGCAATGGGAAGATCTGATCGGCACCAACTTGCGCGCCCCGATTTTTCTTTCGCAGGCCGCCGCGCCGGCGCTGAAAAAATCGCAAGGGGCGATCGTTAACATCACCGACATCCATGCCGAGCGTCCGCTCAAGAATTACGTCGTGTACAGCGTTGCCAAGGCCGGGCTGGTGGGACTGACGCGCTCGCTCGCCCGCGAGCTCGCGCCGGAGGTTCGCGTCAACGCGGTGGCGCCGGGCCCGATCCTGTGGCCGGACGACGAGTCCTTCGACGAGCTTTCGCGTCAACGCATCATTTCGCACACCCCGCTCAAGCGCGAGGGTACGCCCGAGGACATCGCCAAGGCGGTGCATTTTCTGCTGGCCGAGGCGACTTACGTTACCGGCGAGACCCTCAACGTCGACGGCGGGCGCCACGTCGCCTTGTAGGTGCTCGCGAGAAGTGTCGTCTCGTTAGCCGCCTGACTCGGCGACGTCCGGCTCGGCGGGCTCGGGCGCCCGCCGCGTTCCGCGCAAGCGCGCGACCGCCACCGCGAGCCGTTCCAGATAGGGGTCGACCACGCCGTGGGTCACCAGCGCGACTCGCGCGCGCTCCAGGTAATCCGCTGACGATCCGAAGACGCCCTGCGCGGTCGCCAGCACCCTTGCCTGCCGCGCCAGCGCCAGCCGGCCCGCGTACTGCGGATGCGTGCGGTCGACCACGAACGCGAGCGCGGTCAGCGCGTGTCCACCCGGATGCAGTTGCACTCGAATCCAGCGTGGCTTGTACGAGCCCACCACCATTTCCCGCCGCCACAGCAGCGCGAGCTCGGCGCGCGCGCAACGCGCCGGTAGGCGATAGGCGACGCCGCGGCAGCATCCGCCGCGATCGAGACCGAGGACCAATCCGGGCCGCTTGACCGTCCCGCGCGAGCCCAGCGACCACAGGCAGAATTGACGGTGGAGTCCACGCAGCACCGCAGGCTTTGCATCGTGGAACGGAAACAGCGGATTCCACAGCAGCGAGCCGTACGCGAACACCCACCACCCCGCGCCTGACGGTTTCCTCGCCAGGGTTGCGGCGAGGGACGCCGCGAGCGCTTCGTCCGAAAGCGCCCGATGCGGATCGGCGACCGACGCCATGTAGACGGCACGCATGCGGCCTTCTTCGAGATCGCGGCGAGAGAGCGTCACGCGTTGGTCAGCCAGAAAATAGGGTCCCTACCGATGTCGATGGTTCGCGCTCGATCTTGCGACGCCCGCACGCCTGCGTGACACTTGCCGTCAAGCAAGGGCGCGACCGCGACATAGTGCCATCGGCGAAGGAAGTTCGTTCAATTCCGGCATCCTGCGTTGGATCAAGCATCAAAGGAATGTACTTGACGGACGCAAAACGCCAGCCAACCGATAATGAGAACGATTCGCATTATCATATAATGGTCGATCATGCCCAAATCCCTGCTGTGCCCGCTCGTTCTGATGCTTTGCTTAACCGCGGTGCCTTCCATGGCCTGCGCGCAAGACGCCGATTTCAAGCTGGTCCTTCGCAACCACAAGTTTGAACCCGCCGAGTTGGTGGTGCCGGCCGGCAAGAAGGTCAAGCTCGTCATCAATAACCTCGATCCGACCCCTGAGTAATTCGAAAGCTACGAACTCAATCGCGAAAAAATCGTTCCGGGATTCGGCACGATCACGGTCTATGTCGGGCCGCTCAAGGAAGGGCGCTATCAATTCTTCGGCGATTTCAACAAGGACACCGCCCAGGGCGTCCTCGTGGCGAAGTAGACGCATGGTCCGCGGGTCGGACATCGCTGCGAAAATCATCCGGATTGCATCCCTGCTTATGGGTTGCCTGTCGATCGGCTACCCGTGGAGCGCTCAGGCCGATCCGGCGAGCAAGGTGTACACGCCTACCGTCGTTCAAGATGAATGGGAGCTCGAGCTTAGCGGCGGGTACCAGCGGTGGCGCAATCACGATGACGATCGCGAGCGCCAGTTCGTAGGCGATGTCGGCTATGGGTTCACCTCGTGGTGGAAGAGCGAGCTTGCCACCGGCGATACCAGAGGTCCCGGCGAATCCTGGAAGCACGATGAAACCGAGTGGGAAAAACATCTTCGCGCTTACCGAACCGGCCATGTACTGGCTCGACGCGGGGCTGTTCGTCGAATACGCCCGCGACCACGCAGGTAACCGCAATCTGCTCGAGATCGGGCCGCTTTTGAAGACCGAGCTCGGCCCTGTCCAGGCCAACCTGAACCTCCTGCTGGTGCGCGAGCTCGGAAGATCGGCGGAATCAGGTGCGGGCGTCGAATACGCCGCGCAACTGAAGTGGCGGGGAAACCCCTAGTTCGAACCTGGCGTCCAGGCTTTCGGCAGCGCCGGGCGCACGAATCACTTCGGGCATGACACCGATCATCGTTTGGGGCCCGCTTTATTTGGACAGACGAGAATCGGCGATCGGCAAAAGCTCAAGTACGACGCTGCTCTCCTGTTCGGCCTGAACGGGAACTCATCCGATACCACCCTGCGCTTTACCCTGGAATACGAATTTTACTGATGGTCCGTGGTCGGGACGATTGAACCCGGCTTGAGACAGCATCCTGCGCAAACTCGCACCAGGCGCAGCTGGGGCGGATGCCGAGAGTCGCCGGAACGCTCCGGAACGCAGCAGCATCTAATAGGGACTACCACACCCGGCGGTTGCCCCGACGCTCGTCGCGTTCCGGCGGCGGTTTCTCTTGTTTTTCAAAAAAAGGACCACGATATGCGCACGCCTGCCAGTATCGCCGGACACCCGATTCACGCGATGTTGATCGTTTTCCCGGTGGGCCTGCTGATTTTTTCCCTAATCTGTGACCTGATTTCCTTGAATAGCGCGGCGCCGGCCAACTGGGTTATGGTCGCGTTCTATACGATGGTCGGCGGATTCATTGGAGCGCTCGCGGCCGCCGTCCCCGGGCTCGTCGATCTCTTGTCCTTGACCGACCGGGCAATCAAGAAGACCGCTATTACGCACATGTCGATCAATCTGGTTGTGGTCGCGCTCTATGCGGTAAATATCTGGATGCGCGTCGGCAGTGGTACAAATTCGGGCACGCCGCTGGTGCTTTCGCTGGTGGCCGTCGCGATGCTCGCGGTATCGGGATGGCTCGGGGGCAAGATGGTCCACGAAGCGGGAGTTGGCGTCGACGTTTCACCGAGGTAGCACCGCAGTCGGGTCGAACGCGACGATCTGTGCCGGCATTTCGCGCGGCTTTTCGATCGCCCGTGGTAAAAACAGCGCCTGCAAATCGTTGAGGAACCTTCGCCCCAATGGCGACGGACGCAGGAGCGCATGGTCGCGCTCGAGCAGGCCGCGCCGCTCGGATTCGTCCAGCTCCTTCTCCACCAGCGTAAGCGGAAATCCGGTCCGCTCGCCGAACAATCCTGCCGGTACGCCGCCGGCCAGCCGCAGGGCGTTGAGCATGAACTCGAACCCGATCTCGGAGCGCGGGACTTCGTGCTCTTCGAAAACCGGCGAGCCGTGCTCGGTCCGTTCGAGATACTGCTGCGGGCTCTTGTGGCGCACCTGCCGGATCACTCGGCCGGGAAAGGAGAGCTTCGAATGCGCGCCGGCACCGATCCCGAGATAATCGCCGAACCGCCAGTAATTAAGATTGTGGCGGCACTCGTAGCCCGGACGCGCGTGGGCCGAAGTCTCGTAGTGAACATAGCCCGCATCGGCGAGCGCGGCCTCGACGAGCTCCTCGATGTCCGCCGACAGCTCGTCATCGGGAAGCAGCGGCGGATGACGGTGAAACAAGGTGTTCGGCTCCAGCGTCAGGTGATAGAACGATAGATGCGGCGGCGAGAAATCGAGCGCAGCGACAACATCGGACCGCGCGTCGGCCAGCGTCTGGCCGGGCAGCGCATACATCAGATCGAGGTTGACGTTGCCGAAAATATCGATGGCCGCCCCTGCCGCGGCACGCGCTTCCCGCTCGTCGTGAACGCGGCCAAGCGCCTCGAGAAATCTCGCGTCGAAGCTTTGCACGCCCAATGAGAGTCGATTCACGCCGGCCGACCTGAACGCGGCGAACTTCGCCCGCTCGAACGTGCCGGGGTTGGCTTCCAGCGTTATCTCGGCGTCGGCTAGGAGCGGGACCCGCGCGCGAACGCCGGCGAGGATGGCGTCGATCGCTTCGGGCGAAAAAAGACTGGGCGTTCCGCCGCCGATGAAGACGCTGACGACGCGGCGCCCCCAGATCGATGGCAACGCGAATTCGAGATCGGTCATCAGCGCCGCAACGTATCGCGCCTCGGGGATGTCGCCGCGCCGCTCGTGCGAATTGAAGTCGCAGTACGGACACTTCTTCAGGCACCAGGGGATGTGGATGTAGAGCGCGAGCGGCGGCAAGGCGTCGAACCGCGGCGCGCCGAGCGCGGGCGAAATCACCGCGTTCATCGCATCGATTCCAGGCGTTCGACCAGAGAGCGGATCGCCTTGCCGCGATGCGAAAGCACGTTTTTCTGCTCCAGCGGCAGCTCGGCGCCGGTAAGACCCGTTTCGCCGTCGAGAAAATGCGGGTCGTATCCGAACCCTGCTGTTCCGCGCGGGCGATCGATGATCGTTCCCTCCCAGCGGCCGTCGGCGAGAATCGGCTCGGGGTCGTCCCCGCGCCGCATCAGCGCGAGCATGCAGTAGTAGTGCGCGCGGCGATCGGCGATGCCGGCGAGCTTTTCGATCAATCTCGCATTGTTGCGCGCGTCGGACGGCGGTTCCCCCGCAAAACGCGCCGACTGCACGCCCGGTGCGCCGTCCAGCACATCGACGCAGATTCCCGAATCGTCGGCAAGCGCGGGCAGGTCGGCGAGTCGGCTTGCGTGCCTCGCCTTGGCAAGCGCGTTCTCGACGAAGGTAGAGTGCGGCTCTTCGGCTTCGGGGATGCCGAGCTCGGCCTGAGCAATCACGTCGATGCCCAGCGGCACCAGCAATCGTCGGAACTCGCGCAGCTTGCCGGCATTGCCCGAGGCGAGGACCAGACGCGCGATCATGATCCGGACGACGGCGTTTCCGCTGCGATCGCTGCCCTCGCGGTGCTTATACGACACCGAGCGCCTTTTTCTGCGCCACGATCAAGTCGCCGATGCCGCCTTCGGCGAGAGTGACCAGCGTATCCATTTCCGATCGCGAAAAGGTAACGCCTTCCGCGGTACCCTGAATTTCGACAAAGCCGCCGGCGTCGGTCATGACCACGTTCATATCGGTATCGCAATTGGAGTCTTCGCCGTAGTCGAGATCGAGCATGGGGACGCCCTCGACGACGCCGACCGACACCGCGGCGACGAAATGCCGCAGCGCCGGCGCCTCCGGGGCCAGCACGCCCTGCGCCTTGCACCACGCTACCGCATCGTACAGCGCGACGCAGGCGCCTGTAATCGAAGCGCAACGCGTTCCGCCGTCGGCCTGAAGCACGTCGCAATCGATGCGGATCGTGCGCTCGCCCCACTGCGAAAAATCGGCCACCGCGCGTAACGAGCGGCCGATCAGGCGCTGGATCTCCTGGGTGCGGCCGCTCTGCTTGCCTTCGGCAGCCTCGCGCCGCATGCGGGTGCTGGTTGCGCGCGGCAGCATGCCGTACTCGGCCGTGAGCCAGCCACGACCCTTGCCCTTCAGGAACGGAGGGACGCCTTCGTCGACGGAAGCGGTGCAGAGGACCCTCGTCTCGCCGCATTCGATCAGCGCCGAACCTTCGGCGTGCCGCGCGTAGTGGCGGGTGATCGAGAGCGCGCGCAATTGGTCGGCGCGGCGGCCGCCCAGTCGAATTGTCATCGCAGTCTCTGTTGCAAAGGGACGATTATAACGGCAGCGACCACCGGAGACGTCGCGCGCGCCGTTAGTGGCGTGGCGGCCCCTCGTCGAGCGCGCGATTTGCGCCGGCGTCGCGGCAGCGTCGTGCACCACGTGCGAATTTACAGTGCTTGTCGGAGCCGCCACCATCGCGCGGTCGCGGCGAGTCCCTCGTCGAGCGTGAAGGGTTGCGTCCAGCCGGCGAGCTCGCAAAATCGCCCGCAATCGACTTCGAGCGAGCCGAGCAGGCGCGCCGCGACTGCGCGCTTGTTCGCAAATAGCGCGCCGGCGCGCAGCAATGTCGCCGGCACATGAAACAGGCGCGCCGGCACGCCGAGCGCGCTGCCGAGCCGCCGCGCGAGCTCCGGGGTCGATACGCTTTCCTTGTCGGCGACCGGCAAGGTTTCACCGGCCAGAGCGCGGACGCTCAACGCGGCCACGATCGCGCTGATCGCATTATCGACATTGAGCAAGCTGCGACGATTGACGATCCCCGCCAGCGGCAAGCGTTGTCCGGCGGCGATCGCCTCGGTCAAGGCCAGAAAGTTGCCCTTCACACCGGCTCCGTAAGTCAACGGAAGGCGCAGCACCACCCCCTCCAGCTCGCTTTCACCGCAGGCCTGCCACAGCACGCGCTCGGCTTCGGCCTTGCTGTGCGCGTATGCATCGTCGGGCGCTGCGGGATCGCCGGCGCGAAACGGTCTTCCGTTGCGCGTCGATTCGCCGTAGACCTTGACGGTGCTCGCGAGCACGATGCGGCGTACCTTTGCGCGCGCCGCGGCGGCGCAAAGCTGCCTTGTCACGTGGACGTTGGCGACAACAAAGGGCGTCGGCATCGGGGCGTCGACGGTGTCGAGTGCGTGGGCGCGGCCGGCGAGATGGACGATCGAATCCACGCCGACCAGGATCTCGTCCCAATCGGCTGCGGCAAAGTCGCCGACTTCGACAAGCTCCGCGCTGCGATCATCAGCTCCCGACGCGCGAACGGCCGCGATGTGCGCGACACCGATCGCCGAAAAATGTCTGCATAGCGCGTGGCCGATGAATCCGTGCGCGCCGGTGACGAGAACCTTGCCGCCAGTGGGCGGCGCGGGCGGCGTCACAACCACCGCCAGCCATGCTTGTTGTAGAAGCGCGCCGCGCTGCGCACGAAATACCCGATGTGCCGCAGCCCTTTTTTCGCCACGCCTCCGCCATGATGAACGATTCGCACCGCCGGAACGTAGGCGCTGCGCGTAACGCGATTGAGGCGCACGCTCCAGTCGAAGTCCTCGAAGTAGAGAAAAAACCGAGGATCGAAGCCGCCGGTCGCCTCGATGGCCTTGCGGCGCACGAACATGAACGATCCGCTCATCACTGGAATCGGTGAGATCGACTCGTCAGCCCCGACGCGGTCGACCAGATCGCGCATCTCATAATGATCAAGGCGCTTATGGAACCATCGCTTCACCGGCCGCGGGGCGAACCCGCGCAGCACGAGATCGAGCAACATCGGATATCGCTTGCATAGGTACTCCCGCGCACCGTCGTCGCGGCGCGAGGACGCCACCACAACCCCGGTCTCGGCGTGCTCGCCGAGGTATTGGAACGCGCGCGATAGAGCATCCTCGGCCAGCTCGACGTCCGGATTCAGGACAAGGTGAAAGTGGGTGTTGCCGCCGTGCATGACCAGATTGTGCGCAGCGCCATAGCCGATGTTGGCGTGGCCGTGCAGGTAGTTCATGGTCACGTCGGCGTCGCGGAAAATCTCCCGCGCCATATGGATAACCGCCGCGGCGCTGGCGCGCGTTCCGGTGTTGTCGATCAGCACCACGTTCGCCGCCCGCAACAGACCCCGCTCGCGCGCCGCGATCAGCGACGCCGCGAGCGTGCGCAGCGTGCGATCGAGGAGCACGAGATTCGGGCGGTACGTGACGATGCTGACCGTCAACGTTGAAGGTGTCACGAGCGGGAAGAGGGGTGCGGGGGTGGGTTAGAATGCTCGTTGATTGCCCTGTTGGCGTCAACCTTCGCTTACGCACCGACATGCCGACATCCGCGGACACGACGACGCGCTACGACGCCGGTAAGCTCCGCGATTTCGCACGCGAATTAACGACCCGGTCGGGAATGCGCAGCGACATCGCCCGCGACGTCGCCGACGTGTTGCTCGACGCCGACCTGCTCGGGCACACGACGCACGGCTTGGCGCTGCTCTCGCCGTATCTTGACGAGATCGCTGAAGGACGGATGGCGAAAGACGGCGAGCCGAAGGTGCTGAACCGTCACGCGGCCGCGGAGACGTGGGACGGCGAGCGGCTTCCCGGTCCCTGGCTGACCTTGCGCGCGATCGATCGCGCCGCGTCGATGGCGCGCGCGTGCGGCACAGGTACGGTAGTGATTCGCCGCTCGCACCACATCGCCTGTCTCGCCGCGTATCTGCGGCGGGCGACCGAGCAGGGACTCGTTGCGATGATCGAGAGCTCGGACCCGATGGTGACCGCGGTTGTGCCGCATGGCGGACTTACCGCCTTCATCACCCCCAATCCCATCGCCGCCGGGCTGCCGACCTCCGGCGACCCGATCATGATCGATGTTTCGACCTCGATCACCAGCATGGGCTACGCGCACCAGCAGCGGGCTGCCGGCAAGTCCCTGCCGGGACCGTGGCTGATCGATGCGCTCGGCAATGCGAGCGCCGACCCGAGCGTCCTGGTCGGCGAATCCAAGGGCGCGCTGCTGCCGCTGGGAGGACTCGATGCGGGACACAAGGGCTACGCACTGGCGATCCTGATCGAAGCGTTGACCGCGGGGCTTGCCGGACACGGTCGCGCCGATCCGCCGGCGGGATGGGGCGCAACGGTGTTCGTGCAGGTGCTCGACCCGGAAGCGTTCGGCGGTCTATCGGCGTTCAAGCGGCAAATGGACACGCTCGCCGACGCGGCGCATGACAGCAAGCCGCGACCCGGCGTCGATCGGGTGCGTCTTCCCGGCGAGCGCGGATTGCAGCGTTACCGCGAGCAGATTGCACAAGGCGTCGTGCTGTACCCGACGATCATGCCCGCGCTCGAAGTATGGGCTCGGAAGCTGGGCGTCGCCGTCCCTGCCGCCATTGGATAGCAGCAAAGCAGATCGCCGGATCGGCGCCGAAGCATCGCGCGGCCGTCAGGCGCGTCTACATCCGTCCCAGCGCGGCCCGCGAAATGCCTGCGAGGTCGCGGCGCGACTGCACATCGCTGAAGCCAGCCGCGCGTAGCATCGACTGCACGGCGTCGGCCTGATCGTGGCCGTGCTCGATCAGCAACGACGCGCCCGGCGACAGATAAGCGCCGGCCCCGTCGATGATGGCGCGAATGGAGGCCAAGCCGTCGACGCCGGCGGCAAGCGCCAGCGGCGGCTCGAATCGCAGATCGCCTTCGATAAGGTGCGGGTCGCCGGACGCCACATACGGCGGATTGGCGACGATGGCGTGGTAACGCCGGTTCGGCACCTCAGTGAACCAATCGGATTCGATGAACGTCGCGTTGGAGAGTTTCAGGCGCGACGCGTTACGGCGAGCGAGTGCCAGCGCCGCATCAGAAACGTCAACACCGAGCACCGTGCAACGCGGACGCTCGCTGGCGATAGCAAGCGCGACAGCGCCGCACCCACTGCCCAGATCGAGTACCTCCGTATCCTTTCCGGCGTCGATGCGGATCAGTGCGAGCTCCACCAGAAGCTCGGTTTCCGGCCGCGGTATCAGGACGTCCGGCGTCACCTCCAGATCGAGACCGTAGAATTCGCGCCTGCCGATAAGATAGGCGACCGGCTCGCCCTCGCGTCGCCGCCGCGCCAGCGCGTCGAACGCCTTCACCTGGCTTGCGGTCATCGGCTCGTCGCCATGGCCGGCAAGCCACGCCCGGTTGCGGCGCAGGACGCGAGCCATCAAGATCCTCGCCTCGAATGGAATGAGTCCGCAAGCGCCAAGCGCGCGCGCAACAATCGCCGATGAACTGCGTGGAGGTAGTGTCATGATGCTTGCGACCGGATGTCCGGCGGCTCATAATCGCTCGCGCCAAGTGTACTCAACAAGCCCAGCACCATGGGTATTCCCGTGCTGGACAAGGAGCAGCGATGAAGTCTCGCCGTGATTTTCTCAAGACCAGCGGTGGGCTTGTGCTCGCAGCGGGAGGGACTTGGCTGGCCGGTCATGCGTATGGCGCCGACGCCGTGCTGGGCCCCGCGGAGCTGCCCGAGGGAACGCTCGCCGCCTCGCTCCTCGAAGCCCTGCCGGGCAAGGTGCCGCTGATCAAGAAGAGCTGGCGGCCGCCGAACTTTGAAACGCCCGTCTCTTACTTCAACGATGTGTTCACGCGCAACGACGCATTCTTTGTGCGCTACCACCTCTCCAACATACCCGAAGTAGCGGCAGCCGGCTGGCGCGTCAAGATCGGTGGCGAAGCGGTGGAAAAGCCGTTCGAGCTCACGCTGGACAATCTGAAGAACGACTACGAGCAGGTCGAGATCGCCGCGGTATGCCAGTGTTCCGGCAACCGTCGCGGCATGTTCGTGCCGCACGTCCCGGGCGTCGAATGGGGCCCCGGCGCCATGGGCAATGCGCGCTGGAAGGGCGCGCGGCTGAAGGACGTGCTGGCCAAGGCCGGACTGAAAAAGGAAGCGCTGGAAATTGTCTTCGACGGCGCCGACTCGGGCATCTTCCCGGCCACGCCCGATTTCATCAAGTCGATCCCGGTGTGGAAGGCGATCGACGAGAACACGCTGATCGCCTACCAGATGAACGGCCAGCCGCTACCGCACTGGAACGGCTTTCCGGCGCGCATCGTCGTCCCGGGCTGGACCGCGACCTACTGGATGAAGCAGCTGACGTCGATCAACGCGGTGACCAAGCCGTACGACGGCTTCTGGGTCAAGTCCGCGTACCGCATTCCGCGTGGAAAGTTTCCGGTGGTCGATCGCTTCATCTCCCAGGAGACCGACGCCAACACGCCGATCACCGAGATGGTCGTCAACTCGCTGATCACCAATGTCGCCAATGGCACGCAGGTCACCACCGGGCAAGCGTTCGAGGTCAAAGGCGTCGCCTGGGACGGCGGTTACGGCATCTCGCGGGTCGAGGTATCGCAGGACGGCGGCCAGAGCTGGCGCTCGGCGACGCTAGGGCAGGATTACGGGCGGTTCTCGTTCCGCCCATGGTCGTACGCGGTGACGCCTTCTCAGCGCGGCGCGATGACGGTCATGGCGCGCGCAAGCAATCGCGCCGGTACGACGCAGACCTTCGAGCTGATCACCAATCCCGCCGGTTATCACCACAATGTCGTGCAGCGCGTTGCACTGAACGTCGCCTGAGGAGCCGTCGATGAAGATTGCGACCATCATCATCGCGCTGGCACTGATGGTGACCACGGTCATCGCCGCGGAGCAGCGCATCGTATTGAAGGACGGGCCGGGACGCGACAAGATCGAAGCAAGCTGCGGCTCTTGTCACAGCCTCGATTACATCACCACCAACTCGCCGTTCATGACCCGCCAGGTATGGGATGCCGAAGTCACCAAGATGATCAAGGCGTTCGGCGCGTCCATCAGCGACGCCGACGGCAAGGATATTGCCGAGTACCTGACCAAGTATTACGGTCAGCAACCGTAGCGTCATCGCGGCCGCCGCCCGTTTCGGCCGCCGTCGCGCCGGTCTCTCGCCCGGCGCCGTTACGCGACACGTTTCGCGTGCAAATTGTGGCGCACAACGTTAATTTCATTGACGAATAAGCGCTTCGCACGCTTGCCAAGCTCCCTGTTTTAGAAGAGACTGCCAGCGGGTACTACTTAAACGCGCTGCGTAGTCCGAGATCGTCGCTGGCGCTGTTCACCACAGCAGCCACACACTGCGACGGGAGCATATGAAACGCGTACTTGCAACGGGTCTCTGGACCCTGGTCTTCATCGCCGGAGCTGCGCTCGCCGACCTCAAGATCATGGTCGGAGTCGATCCATCCGACCGCGAATCCATGGTCATCAGCGTGCTCGACATGCAGCAGACGCTGTCTAAAGTCGCCGGTCAGCCCGTGCACGCGGTCAAGTCCCAGGATCTGGGCGACGTGATGCGTTCGACGCGTACCGGTGAATACGACGTGTACATCGCTCCGGCGCACATTGCTGCGTCGGCCCTCGCCCACGGCTACACGCTGATCGGATCGACCGATCGCGACGAGCTCTATCAGCTGGTCGCGCGGCCGGGCGCCACGGCGCCTGCCGATTTAAGCGGCGGCAAGATTTATCTCACCCAGCAGGATTCGGTGGCGGCGTACATGGCGCGAGGCATGCTGAACGAAGCCGGCCAGTCGCTCAAGATGTTCCAACAGGTTTTCTACCGCACAAGCTCGGGTGCGGGATTGTTCGCGATCGATGCGGGGCTGGTCGACGCCACGGTGGCGAAGCGTGGCGAATACGACCACTGGGTCAAGCAGAACAACTCGACATCGGCGGTGCTGCTTTCATCGCGCGCAGTTCCCGGCGGAATGTCGGTGGTCGTGAAGAACGCACTGGCCGAACCGGCGCGCAGCAGGCTCGAGAGCTGGCTGAACAGTCCCGCGGGGACGCTCGCCGGCATCGGCAAGGTTGCGTACCACTCCGATATCGTCAATTACAAATATGTGGCGGCGCTGGGTAACTGGACGCCGTCGCAGCTGCCCGGCGCGAAGATGATCACCGCCAGCGAAGCGATCGGGCTGCAGCAAAAAGGCGTTCCCATCGTCGATGTGCGGCTGGTCAAGGAATACAACGAGAAGCACATCCGCGGCGCGACCTCGATTCCGTATGGCGAGAAAAGCCTGAAGGACGTGGCTTTCGATCCGGCGCTGGACCAGTGGGCCGGGCCGGAAAAGCTCGACAAGTCCAAGCCGGTGGTCTTCCATTGCAACGGCGCCGAATGCTGGAAGTCGTACAAGGCCGCGAAGGTCGCGCTGTCCAAGGGATTCACGACCGTGTACTGGTTCCGTGGCGGCTTTCCGGAATGGGAAAGCAGCGGACTGGCGGTCGAATCGTCGCCCATCAACACCGCCGAACTGGTGGCGAAGCCTGCGGCAGCGACACCCGCGCCTTCGACTGCTGCCGCCAAGGCACCCTGAACGGGCCGCTCGAGCGATCGCGGCGGAGTGAGAGCCTACCGCCGCGACGATTCGGCGACGAACAATCGCAGGCGCCGGTTGTAGTAGCGGCCCCAGCCCGAGTCGCGCAGCCCAGATTTTTCCAGCACGTGCTGCGAGGCCTTATTGTCGGGGTGCGTAACGCCGATGATTCGGGTCACGCCCAGCCGGTCAAATCCGTAGTCGACGAGCGCCCTTGCGCCTTCGGTGGCGTATCCCTTGCCCCACGCCTCGAACAGCAGCCGGTATCCGACCTCGACTTCGGTGGTCGGCGGGCAATACTTGAGACAGTACCAGCCGACGAACGCGCCGTTGTCGCGCCTCGACGCGCGCCACACCCCGAGCCCCGGATATAAGCCGTAATAGCCGGTCACGCGCTTGACGGCGGCTTCGACGTCGGCGCGCGACATCGGTTTCCCGCCGTTGATGTACTTGAGCACCCGCGGATCGCTGTCGAGCCGGAGCATGTCGCCGAAATCGACGGGCGTGAATTCGCGCATCGTCAATCGCGGCGTGCGCAGCAGCACGCGGGCACGCGTTTGCGCCGCTCCCTGGGTCCTGGCTCTCATGCCCCCCCGCCCAGCTCGGCCAGAAGCTCGGCTTGATACTCCTGCGCCAGGGCCTGCGTTAGCTCGAACAGGTCGCCGTCCATGATCGAATAGATCTTGTAGAGCGTGAGATTGATGCGGTGATCGGTGACGCGGCCTTGCGGGAAATTGTAGGTGCGAATGCGCTCGCTGCGGTCGCCGCTGCCGATCAGATTCTTGCGCGTTGCCGCCTCTTTCTGGTGGCGCTCCTGGCGCTCACGGTCGAGAAGCCTCGACGCGAGTACCGCCATCGCCTGCGCGCGGTTGCGATGCTGCGAGCGGTCATCCTGGCATTCGACCACCAGGCCGGTGGGCAGGTGCGTGATGCGCACGGCGGAGTCGGTCTTGTTGACGTGCTGGCCGCCGGCGCCGGAGGCGCGGAAGGTATCGATGCGAAGCTCCGCCGGATTGATCGTGATGTGATCGGCGATGGGGTCCGCTTCGGCGAGTACTGCCACCGTGCACGCAGACGTATGAATGCGTCCCTGCGCCTCGGTCTCCGGCACCCGTTGTACGCGATGTCCTCCGGACTCGAACTTGAGCTTGGAATAGGCACTCTGGCCGATGACGCGGGCGATGACCTCCTTGAAGCCGCCCATTTCGCCGGCGCTCTCCGAGATCAGCTCGAGCTGCCATTTGTTGCGTTCGGCGAAGCGCGCGTACATCCGAAACAGGTCTCCCGCGAACAGCGCCGACTCGTCGCCGCCGGTGCCGGCGCGTATTTCGAGGAACACGTTTCGCTCGTCGTTCGGATCGGTTGGAAGGAGCGCGCGCTGCAGCTCCGCTTCCAGCGCTTCCATTCGCGCCCGCGCGAGCCTGGACTCGTCGTCGGCAAACGATTTCATCTGCGGGTCGGAGAGCATTTCCTGAGCCGCGGCGAGATCTCGCCCGCCCTCCTCCCACTGGCGGTAGAGCGCGACGACGGGCGTGATCTCGGCGTGCTCGCGCGTCAGCGCCCGATAGCGGTCGAGGTCGTGCGTCGCGTCCTCCGCGCCGAGGAGTCCGTTGAGCTCCTCGAGGCGCGACGCGAGCTGGGCGAGTTTGATGGAAAGTGAAGGCTTCACTTGAATTAACGTTCCTGCTCGGCTTCCAAAAATAGACGGAGATGACGCGCCCGTTCGTCATTCCCGCGGAGGTTGCTGGAGTGACGGACAGATTCCGTTCCCGCCATCACTGTGGACAGACTGCGAAAGCGCTCTGTGCCCTGTGCCCAACGTCGCAAATGGATCCCCCGCTTGCGCGGCCATGACCCATCCGCGTGCCGAGATCGCGCCGCTCGCGCGAACCTGATCTCGGGCAGATATGTCAGCTAAGGCTCGTCGGGCAGCTGATAGACGTAATGCATCAGGGCGAGCAGCTCGGCGCGCTCGGCCTCACCGGCGCGGTTGAGAGCCTGCGTCGGCGCATGCAGAAACTTGTTGGTGAGCCCGCGTGCGAGCTGGTCGAGCACCTGCTCCGGCGGCGCGCCTCCGGCAAGCAGGCGACGCGCACGGTCGAGCTCGGCCGCGCGAAGCTGATCGTGATGACCGTGCAACGCGGCGATCGTCGGCACCACCGTGCGCCCCTCCAGCCAGCGCAAGAAGGCGGTGGCCTGCTCCGCGATCATGGCTTCCGCCTCGCGCACCGCCTCGACCCGGATCTGCAGGTTGTCCTTGATGATGTTCGACAGATCGTCGATCGTGTACAGGAAGACGTCATCGAGCTCGCCTGCTTCCGGCTCGACGTCGCGCGGCACCGCCAGATCGACGATGAACATCGGCGCGTGGCGGCGGGCCTTGATCGCCCGCTCGAGCATGCCCTTGCCGAGGATGGGCAGCGAGCTTGCCGTGGAAGTGACGATAATATCGAACTGCGACAGGCGGTCGGGAAGCTCGGCAAGCGCAATCGCATCGGCGGAGAAACGCGCCGCGAGCTGCGCGCCGCGCTCCAACGTGCGGTTGGCCACGGTGATCGATTTGGGCATTCGCGCGGCAAAATGCGTCGCCGCGAGATCGATCATGTCGCCGGCGCCGATCAGCAGCACGCGCTGCCCCGAAATCGACGGAAAGATCCGCTCCGCCAGGCGCACCGCGGCCGCGGCCATGGAAATCGACGCGCTGCCGATGTCGGTATTGGTGCGCACGTCCTTGGCCACCGCAAATGTGCGCTGGAACAGCCGGTTCAATACCAGTCCGAGCGAGCCCGCAGCTTGGGCGGTCTTTACCGCCTGCTTCATCTGTCCGAGGATCTGCGGCTCCCCCAGCACCATCGAGTCGAGACCGCTGGCGACGCGAAACGCATGCGGCACCGCTTTGTCCTGCGCCAGGGTATAGAGATGCGGCGACAGTATCGCGGTGCTCACGCTGTGGAATTGCTCCAGCCAGCGCGTGACGGGTGCGGCGTCGGCGCCATGGAAGTAGACCTCGGTGCGATTGCAGGTGGAGAGAATCGCCGCTTCCTTGACCGTCGGACAACCAATCAAGTCGCGTAACGCCGGTCCCAACGACTCCATCTGAAACGCGACCCGCTCCCGCACCTTCACCGGCGCAGTCGCGTGATTGAGTCCCAGGGCGTATAGGGGCATGGCGTCAGGATGACAAGTGTCTGATATTTTAGCGCAATACGAAGAATCCTGCGGCTTGGACGGTTAAGGGAGCTGATCCGGGTCAAGGAAGTCGCAGTAATGTCATGCAGCGGTGAGTGGGCGCGCAAGAGCAGGTCGGATGTTTGCTTTCGGGGCTGGCGCTCAGGCCTTGATGAACTCCTGCCTGCCACCCAGCCAGCGCTCCAGATGCGCCTGCGCGGCGCCCGGCTCGCGGCGCAACAGCTCGTCGGCGGCGTCGCGCGCCGCTTCGATCAGCTTCACATCGCGTTCGAGGTCGGCGAAGCGCAAGAGGGGCACGCCCGACTGCCGCGCGCCGAGAAACTCGCCCGGGCCGCGAATGAGCAGGTCCTGGCGGGCGATTTCGAACCCGTCGCTGTTCTCGTAGACGACCTTGAGGCGCGCCTTGGCCATGTCCGACATCGGCTCCTCGAAAAGCAGGATGCATAGGCTCTCGTCCGCGCCCCGGCCGACACGACCGCGCAGCTGATGCAGTTGCGCAAGGCCAAAGCGCTCGGCATGCTCGATCACCATCATCGATGCGTTGGGAACGTCGACGCCCACTTCGATGACCGTCGTCGCGACCAGCACGTCAACTTCGCCGCCAACGAAAGCCGCCATGCTTGCAGCTTTTTCCGCCGGCTTCATCCGCCCGTGCAGCAGTCCCACCGACAGCTCGGCAAGCGTAGTGGTCAGCTCGGCGTGCAGTGCCACCGCGGTCTGCAATTCCAGCTTTTCCGATTCCTCGATCAACGGACAGACCCAGTACACCTGCCGGCCCGCGGCGCAGATTTTCCGTACACGCTCCACGATTTCGCCGCGCCGCCGCTGACTGACCAGCCTGGTCGCAACCGGAGTGCGTCCGGGCGGCATCTCGTCGATCACCGAGACATCGAGGTCGGCATAGAAGCTCATTGCCAGCGTGCGCGGGATCGGGGTCGCACTCATCATCAGCTGATGCGCGTCGCCGATGCCTTTCTGGCGCAGCGCCAGGCGCTGCACGACGCCAAAACGATGCTGCTCGTCGACGATGGCGAGCCCCAGCCGCGGCAGCGTCACCACGTCCTGGAAGAGCGCGTGAGTGCCGACCGCGAACTGGGCTTCGCCGCTGGTGATGGCGGTCAATGCCTTCTTGCGCTCCTTTGCCGGCAATCCGCCCGACAGCCAGGCGATCGACACCGGCAATCCGTCGAGCCACGCGGCGAGCTTGCGGTAGTGCTGCTCGGCAAGGATTTCGGTTGGCGCCATGAACGCGACCTGATAGCCCGACTCGATCGTCTGCAGGGCCGCCAGCGCGGCAACGACGGTTTTTCCGCTGCCGACGTCGCCTTGCAGCAGCCGCTGCATAGGCTCGCCGCGCGTCAGATCGCGGCGGATTTCGGCAATCACGCGCTGCTGCGCGCGCGTCAGCGCAAAAGGCAGCCGCTCGCGCAAGGCCCGGGTCAGCGACGCGTCGCCAAGCATCCGCGGCGCCTTGCGTTTGGCGCGGGCACGCCGATGCACCTTCAGCGACAACTGCTGCGCGAGCAGCTCGTCGAACTTGAGCCGTGTCCACGCCGGGTGGACGCGATCGTCGAGCGCCTGCTGCGACGCATCGGTGGGCGGGTCGTGCAGATACGCGACCGCTTCACCGAATCGCCAAAGCCGCCGTGGCTCGCGCGTCCACGGCGGAAGCGTCTCGCCAAGATGCGCGGGGTCTCGCTCGAGCGCCCGACGAACTAGCTTGCGCAGCGCGTCCTGCGCCAGACCCGCGGTCGTCGGATAGACCGGCGTCAGGCTATCCGGCAAGGGCGTGCCGACGTCGATGATCTGAAATACCGGATGAATCATTTCCAGTCCGGAACTGCCCTCGCGAACGTCGCCGAAGGCGCGCACCCGCTTGCCCGGCGCGAGCGCCTTGTGCTGACTGGGATAGAAGTGAAAAAAACGCAGCACCAGGGTGTGATCACCCTGCCCGATCAGGCAGACCAGCTGTCGCCGCCCGCGATACTGGATCTCGCAACGGACGACAGTGCCCTCGACCTGCCACGCCTGACCCACCTTCAGCGCGCCCAAGGGGCATAGATGCGTGCGGTCCTCGTAGCGCAGCGGCAGGTGCAGCACCAGGTCCTGCTCCCGCCTCACCCCGATGCGCTCCAGCTTGTCGGCGAGCGTGTTGCTCGCCTTGGTCTTCTCCGGCTTGGCGCCCTTCGAAACGGCCGATTTTCTTGCCATGCCCTGTCGCTAGTGTGGAGTCCCGCAACTACGCGCGCACCATGAAATCGACGGATTTCGCGTCAGGGCAAGGCGCAAACCGCAGCGATACCGTGTGGTATCGCGAGGATTTGCAACGCCGGCATTGCCCAAGAGACGCGGTTTCATGCGTGCGTATTGGGGGGGTCACACTAAGCCGGTGGCAGCACGAGCACGGCCTCGACCTCGATCCGGCCTGCTTTGGGCAGTGCCGCCACCTGATAGGTCGCGCGCGCGGGATATGGCTGCTTGAAGCGCTTGGCCATGATCTCGTTGACGGCAACGAAGTCGCCGAGGTCGGCCAGCAACAACGTCAGCTTGACGATATCGTCGAGCGATCCGCCGGCGGCAACCGACACCGCCTGCAGATTGT
>JALZAN010000116.1 GCA_030948365.1 Pseudomonadota bacterium | reverse complement strand
CGCCAGCGCGCGCGCGATCGCCACGCGCTGGCGCTGGCCGCCAGAGAATTCGTGCGGGTAGCGATTCGCGGCATCAGGCGAAAGCCCGACATGACTGAGCAGCGAGGCGACCCGATCCTCTGCGTCGCTTCCCCGTGCCACGCCGTGGACGTAGAGCGGCTCCGCGACCGAGAAGCCGACGGTCAGGCGTGGGTCGAGCGAGGCGTAGGGATCCTGGAACACCATCTGGATCTCGCGCCGCAGCGAGCGCACTTCGTTGACGGGCAGGCGCGCGATATCCTGTCCGTTGAACTCTATGCTGCCACCGTCGATGTCGACCAGGCGCAACAACGAGCGACCGGTGGTCGACTTTCCGCAACCGGATTCGCCGACGAGCGCCAGCGTTTCGCCGGCGCGGAGATCGAAGCTCACCTGTTCGACTGCGTGCACGCGCCGTCGCACGCGGCCGAAGAGTCCGCTGCGCAATGGAAACCGGGTCTTCAGTCCACGGACCTTGAGCAAGGGTTCGCCCGGACGCGCCGACCGATGCTTGGCCTGCGCGCCGGGTCGCGGGACTTCTATAGCTTCGGCAGCGACAGGTGCCGCAACGACCGCCGGGTCGGCGGCCTTGAATGGAACCGAAAAAGGCGCCGGCAGGTCGCTGCCCTCCATCGCACCCAACCGCGGCACCGCCGCCAGCAGCGCGCGCGTGTACGGGTGGCGGGGCGCATGAAAGATCTGGTCGGCGGTGCCCTGTTCGACCATCTCGCCGCGGTACATGACCAGAACGCGATCCGCGACTTCGGCGACGACGCCCATGTCGTGGGTAATGAAAATCACCGACATGTGGAGCTCGTCCTGCAGCAGGCGGATCAGGGCGAGGATCTGCGCCTGAATGGTGACGTCGAGCGCCGTAGTCGGCTCATCGGCGATGAGCAGGCGCGGCTTGCAGGACAGTGCCATCGCGATCATGACCCGCTGCCGCATGCCGCCGGAAAGCTGATGCGGATAGCGACCGAGGACCTGTGCCGCCTCCGGTATCCGGACCTGGTCGAGCATGTGCAGCGCTTCGCGGTTGGCCGCCGCGAAATCCGTGCCCTGATGGAGCCGGATCGACTCGCCGATCTGCTCTCCGACGGTAAATACCGGATTGAGCGAGGTCATCGGCTCCTGAAAGATCATCGCCATTTCCGCGCCGCGAATCGAACGCATCGTCGCCGCGCTGGCCTGGGCCAGATCGATGCGCGAAGCGTCGCCGCGCGCGAAGTCCATGCGTCCGGAAGTGATGGTGCCGCCACCGTGCTCGATCAGCCGCATGAGCGAAAGGGCAGTGACCGATTTGCCCGAGCCCGATTCACCGACGATGGCTACCGTCTCGCCGCGGCCCACCTGAAAGGACACATCGCGCACCGCGGCGACCACGCGCTCGGTGCTGCGGAATTCGACCGACAAACGTTCGACCTCGAGCATCGGCGACGCCGACGTCGGCGTGGTTCGACTGGAAAGCATGACGGTGCCTGGTGAGGGATTGATGGCCTGCTCGATTCGGATTATCTGAGCTTCCCGGCTTGCTTCGACCGGATCTGATCGATGGTCGCGCTCATGGTGATCGCCTGGGGGTCGATTTTGAGCCACAGCAGCGAAGGACGATCCGATGCCAGCGCGCGATCGAGCGCAGGCGCGAACTCGGCGGTGCGCGCCACCAGCTCGCCGGTTGCCCCATAGGCTCGGGCCAGCAGGGCGAAATCGGGATTGACCAGATCGGTGCCGTGCACCCGCGCCGGATAATCGCGCTCCTGATGCATGCGGATCGTTCCGTACATTCCATTGTCGACGACGACGAAAACGATGTTCAGCTGGTATTGAACCGCGGTCGCGAGCTCTTGCCCGTTCATCTGAAAACAGCCATCGCCGTTCCACGACACGACGACGCGATCCGGATGCGTTGCCTTGGCCGCGACCGCCGCCGGAACGCCATAACCCATCGAACCGCTGTACGGCGCAAGCTGGGTGCGGAATCGCCGGTGGCGATAGAGTCGATGCAGCCACACCGTATAGTTGCCGGCGCCGTTGGTGACGATCGCGTCGTCGGGCAGGCGCTCGCGCAGTGTGGCGACGACCTGCCACAGGTCGAGCTCGCCGGGCACCGGCCGCGGCTCCTGCCATGCCAGGTAGTCACGATGCGCTTGCCGAGCGGCGTCTTGCCAAGCCCCGCCAGCAATGGGCGTCATTGCTGCCAGCGCCGACGCGAACGCCGGCATCGATGCCTGAATCGCGAGGGCCGGTTGAAATACCCGTCCCAGCTCCTCGGCGCCCGGATGGACATGAATCAGCGCCTGGACGGGTTGCGGCGCGTGGAGCAGTGTATAGGCGCCGGTGGTCATCTCGCCCAAGCGTTCGCCGGCGACCAGCAGCACGTCGGCGTCGCGCACCCGCGCGGCGAGCTTGGGGTTGATCGCGATCCCGACCTCGCCGGCGTAGAGATCGTGCTCGTTGTCGAACAGATCCTGAGTGCGAAATCCGCACGCGACGGGCAGCGTGTTGGCCTCGGCGAAGCGCCGCAGATCGGCGCACGCCGCTGCGTTCCAGCCACTGCCGCCGACGATGACCAAGGGTTTTTTCGATGCCGCGAGCCGCTCGCGAATCTCGGCGACCTGCGCGGTCGCCGCATGAACCGCGACCGCTTCGACGCGGGCGGCGTCCTCGACCTCCGCGGTCGAAGTGAGCATGTCCTCGGGCAAAGCAAGCACCACCGGCCCGGGGCGACCCTGCATCGCAACGCGGAACGCGCGCGCGACGTATTCCGGAATGCGGTCGGCGCGATCGATCTGCGCCGCCCATTTGGTAGTGCCGGCGTACATCCGCCGATAGTCGATTTCCTGAAATGCCTCGCGATCTTGAAAATCGCTGCCGACCTGGCCGACGAAAACGATCATCGGGGTTGAATCCTGCTGCGCGGTATGGATGCCGACTGCTGCATTGGACGCGCCCGGACCGCGGGTGACGAAGGCAATGCCGGGACGACCGGTCAGCTTGCCGCAGGCCTCGGCCATGTAGGCGGCGCCGCCCTCGTTGCGGCAGACGATCAGACGCAGCGCCTCGCGCGCATCGTACAGCGCATCGAGGACGGCCAGATAGCTCTCGCCCGGCACACAAAAGGCGAGATCGACTCCCTGACGCAGAAGATTGGCGACCAGAATCTGGCCGCCGGTGCGCGGCTCGCTCATTGACGCGCCATTCTAGCAGGGCGAATCTCACGCCCCGGTCGGTATGTCTCTATAATCACGCCACCCGTTCTCTGCCGCGCCGACCTCGTCGCCCATGGATCTGCCACCCGCACTGCACGATGCGCTCCTGTTCACGGTCGCCGGCGCGTTTTTCGCGCTGGTGATGATGCGATGGAAGCGCGACCAGCGCCAGGGCATGCTGCAGATGCTCATCCTGCTGGTGATCGGCGTGTCCGGCTTGCTGGCGCTCAACCAGTTCGGCACCGGCATCGCCGACACCGCGGCCGGCGTCGGCCTGCGCGAGCTTGGCCTGCTGCTCGCCGCTTTCGGCTTTATCCGCATCTTCCTGGTGTTCGTGTTCCAGGGCATCTTCGCGCGGATGGCGCTGCCGCGGATCCTCGGCGATGTGCTGTTCGCGTTTTCGCTGGTGACCTATGCGGTGTACCGCATGTACGCGGTGGGATTCGATTTCTCGACCATCGCCATCACTTCCACGATTCTCGGCGGAGGGGTCGCGTTTTCGTTGAAGGAGCCATTGACCAACCTCTGGGGCGGCGTCGCGATTCAACTCGACAACACTTGCCGCATCGGCGACTGGATACGCATCGAGGGAGCCATGGGCCAGGTGGTCAGCATCCGCTGGCGCTACACGGCGCTGGCCACCAACGCCGGCGAAACGCTGATCATTCCCAATTCGGCACTGGTCGGTCAGCGCGTGAACCTGCTCGCCCGCCGCGGCGACCAGCGCATTCCATGGCGGCGGCCGATCGAGTTCGCCATGGGCTACGAATGGCCGCCGAGCCGCGTCATCGCCGTGGTGGATGACGCGCTCGCGCGCGCAGACATCGCCAATGTCGCGCGCGCTCCGGCACCGTCGTGTGTCTGTTGGAGCTTCGACGCGACCGCGATCCGTTACAACATCCGTTACTGGCTCACCGATCTGAGCCTCGACGAACTGACCGATTCGGAGATTCGCGTCCACGCTTTTGCGGCGCTGGCGCGCGAGGGCATGGAGATTCCGATCCCGCGTCACGAATTGTTCATGAATCCGGCCAGCGAGGTGCGCCAGACCGCCGAGGCGCGCGAGCGCGATGCGCGAGTGCTGTTGCTCGAGTCGCTCGAGCTGTTTGCGCCGCTGACGGACGAGGAGCGGCTCGCGCTCGCCTCGGAGCTTAAGCCGTCGCCGTTCGTCGTCGGCGATATCGCGACGCGGCAGGGAGAGCCCGCCGATTCGCTTTATATCCTGGCCCGCGGCCACGTCGGTATTTTTCACGAGTCGGCGGACGGCGCGACGAACGCACGGCAGCGTCTCGCCACCCTGCATGCTCCGGCGTATTTCGGCGAGATGGGACTGCTCACCGGCCAGCCTCGCGGCGCAACCGTCGCCGCGGAATCGGAAGTGCTGTGCTACCGCCTCGGCAAGCCGGGATTCGAGGCGATCCTGCGCTCCCGGCCGGAGCTTGCGCAGGCCCTGTCGCAGACGCTTGCCGCCAGGCAGGCCGCCAACGATGCGACCTTGGCGACGCTGTCGGCGGAGGCGCGTACCCGCGCCACCGGCACCCGCGCCAACGATCTGGTGCGGCGTATCCAGGAATTTTTCGGCTTGTAGCCACGCCTGCCGCACATGCGGCGGAAGCGCGACGACGCCTCGCGTCGCCTAGGCGGCGGCGAGCAGGTCGTCACGGCGAAGCAGGAACACACTGTCTTCGCTTTCGGCGGTAGCGAGCCAGGTGAACGGCAGGCGTGGAAATGCGGCCTCGGCGGCTTCGCGATTGCGCCCGACTTCGACCACCAGCACCCCGTCCGGATTCAAAAACGGCGCCGATTTGGCGATGATGGTGCGCACCGCGTCGAGGCCGTCGTCGCCGCCGGCCAGCGCGATTTGCGGCTCGTGTGCGTATTCGGGCGGCAACTCTTCCATCGCCATCGCGGTGACATACGGCGGATTGCTGATGATCAGCGGATAGGTCTTCTCGGTCAGGTTCGACATCAGATCGGAGCGGATCAGGTTGATCCTGTCCTGCAGACCGTGCTCGGCCACGTTGCGCTGCGCGACCGCGAGCGCATCGGGCGATATGTCTGTGGCATCGATGTCGGCGTTGGGAAAATAATGCGCGAGCAGCACCGCGAGGCACCCGGAGCCGGTGCACAGATCGAGCGCGCTCTCGACGCTTAAGGGATTGGGTATCCACGGCTCGAGGCCGTCGGGCAGCAGCTCGGCGATGTACGAGCGGGGAATGACGACGCGCTCATCGACGTAAAAGCGAAACTCACCGAGCCACGCCTCGTGGGTGAGATACGCCGCCGGAACGCGATCGTTCACGCGTCGCTCGATGACCTGCAGCAGCTCGCTGCGCTCGACGTGGGTCAGGTGAGCATCGAGAAATGGCTCGAGCCGATCGAGCGGGAGGTGCAAGGTGTGCAAGACGATATACGCCGCTTCGTCGTATGCACTGGTCAGGCCGTGACCGAAGCAGAGGCCTCCCGCGACGAACCTGGACACGGCGTAGCGAAGCCAGTCGCGTACGGTGGCCAGTTCCTGGATCAAGGCGGTCATGCTGAAGAAGAGTCGCGCGTGCGTCGTGTCAAACCAGAAGACGCTGCAGTATGCCACGATAGAGGGCCGACAGCGGCTCCAGCGACGCCACCGCGACGCGCTCGTTGAGCTTGTGGATGGTGGCATTGACCGGGCCCAGCTCGACCACCTCGCGACAGATGTCGGCGATGAATCGTCCGTCCGACGTTCCACCGGTGCAGGAAAGCTCGGGCGTGACGCCGCATACTTCGCGCACCGTATCGGCGACGACGTCGACCAAGTGGCCGCGCTCGGTCAGAAACGGCTTGCCGTGGGCCGTCCACCTGAGCTCGTAATCGAGCCCGCAACGGTCGAGAATCGCTTTCATGCGCTGCTCGAGGTTTTCGCGGTTGCTCGCGATCGCGTAGCGGAAGTTGAACTGCAACTCGAGCGTTCCAGGAATGACGTTGGTGGCGCCGGTTCCCGAATGAATGTTCGACGCCTGCCAAGTCGTCGGCGGGAAAAACTCGTTGCCCTGGTCCCAGTGCGCCGCCGCCAGCTCGGCGAGCGCCGGTGCGGCGAGGTGAATGGGATTTTTCGCCAGATGTGGGTAGGCGACGTGGCCCTGAACAC
>JALZAN010000016.1 GCA_030948365.1 Pseudomonadota bacterium | reverse complement strand
CCGCCAGCACTCGCAAACGACAACGCTGGTCATGCAGCCGGGCCCCCTGCGCCTGACGCTGGACAACCGCACCGACTCCCGAATTCTGCCGGGCGTTTTCGTCGCCGGACAGGCCATGCACGACCTACTCAGCAAGCGCCAACCCTTCCTCACCGCCAAGCGCCTGCTCTCCAATCAGACGTTCCGTGAGATCTATCGCACCAGCACGCTCGACATCGACCAGCGGCTCAAGATCACCAGCCTCACCTTCCTGTTCACCGATCTCAAGGGATCGACCGACCTGTACGAGCGCGTCGGCGACCTGGTCGCGTTCGACATCGTCAAGGAGCACTTCCGGATCCTCCAGGAAATCATCGCCGCCGAGTCGGGCGCGGTGGTCAAGACCATCGGCGATGCGGTGATGGCGACTTTCGCTACGCCCGACCGCGGGCTGGCGGCCGCGCTGCGCATCCGTGAGGCGATGCGTGCCCTCAATGAGCAACACAACAACGACGATCTGCTGCTCAAGATCGGCATCCACGAAGGTCCGTGCCTCGCGGTCACGCTCAACGATCGGCAGGACTACTTCGGCCAGACCGTGAATATCGCCTCGCGTGTGCAATGTCTCGCAGTGTCGCGATCGATTCTCGCCACCGGATCGATCGTCGACCATCCCCAGGCGCTCGAGCTGCTCGAGGCCGACGGGATCAAGCCGACCTCGCGGCGGATGCCGGTGCGCGGCATCACCGACGAGATGGCGGTGTACGAGATTCCCTGAGCAGACTGCGACCTGGATGAGAGCGTGGCCGCCGATCAACGTTGGTGCGCCCCGACGGCGGTCAGAATGCTACGAGGCGCCTCTGACCCTGATGAGGTGTCGGGCATCGAGCGCGCCGAGATCGGTGATTCCCAGCATGGCCATGTCGCGATCGATTTCGGCGGACAACAGACCGATCGCGTGGTCGACTCCGTCAGCGCCGGCGATCGCCGCCGCGTAGCCGAAGGACCTGCCGACGAACACGAACTTCGCACCGAGCGCGAGCGCCTTCAGCACGTCGGTTCCGCGTCGCACGCCGCCGTCCATCATGATCGGAACGTCGGGACATGCCGCAGCGATCCGCGGCAGGACGCGCAGCGCCGAAACGGCGCCGTCAAGCTGGCGCCCGCCGTGGTTCGACACGATGATCCCGTCGGTGCCCGCATCGCGCGCGGTGGTGGCGTCTGCAGGGTCGAGAATTCCCTTGATCACCAGCCGTCCCTTCCAAAGGCGACGGATCCGCCGAAAATGCTCCCAGGTCAGGTGCCCGCGATCGGAATAATCGCGCAGGACGTTCGCCGATAGAATCGGCGCTCCGCGCGTCGCGTAGTTATTTTCGAAGTGCGGCATGCCATGGCGCAGCAGCGTGCGCAGGAAGGTGCCGAAGAGCCAGCGCGGATGCGAGATTCCATCCCACGCCAGACGCAGGCTGGGTCGAAGCGGCGTGGAAAAACCGGCTCTGATGTTGTTCTCGCGGTTGCCGGCCACTTGCGAATCGACCGTGATCACGAGCGTCTCGAAGCCTGCCTTGGCAACGCGATCGATCAGCGCCTCGATGGCGGACACGTCTCCGGGAAGGTAGGCCTGAAACCATGTCGCTCTACTTTCGCTCGCGACATCCTCCAGACGGATCAATGACGATCCGCTCATGATCATCGGGATATTCGCGGCGGCGGCGGATCTTGCCAGCACCAGGTCGCCGCGGAACGCGTACAGCGCGCTGATGCCAATCGGCGCGATACCGAAGGGCGCGGCGTAGGTGTGACCAAAGAGTGTCGTTTGCAGCGAGCGCTTCGACACATCGACGAGCATGCGCGGCAGGAAGCCATACTCGGCGAATGCCGTCCGGTTGTCTTCCAGCGACCAGTCGGTCTCGACGGCGCCGGCAACGTAGCCGAAAACAGGGCGCGGCAGGAAGCTGCGCGCCGCGGTCTCGAAGTCGTCCAGGCTGAGCAGGCTTCGCAGCCGCCTTGAGCCACTCGCTCGGAGACTCATCGTTTGCGCAAGTCAGACGTTTTTGCCATGCCGGTGCCGAAGAATGCGGATTGATTCCGCGATCTGCGACACGATACTGTACAACATGGCACGCCAACATCTTGCGCGGTGTTGCGAGCGCATTATATCCGTCTCGACAGCCGACCGGATCAACGCGCTAGTTCCCGGCAGCGTGCTGCTGCTCCGGTCGTTCCCGCGAAACCTTCGCCGTACCGGCTCGACTCCGCTGGGGTGAGGCTCGCGACGCGCCATCCGACGCGTCGCTATCGCGCACTATTTAAACGCTTTCCAATCGAAGCGCATCGAGCTGGAATCGATTGCAGTCACCGTCGACAGCGTACCGGCCGCGCTATTGACCATCGTGTCCTGCTTGTTGTTGCCGCCGAGATACGGCACGTAGCCCTGATAGCGCGGGCTGTTCGCCTTGCGCGCCGACGCGTTGTACATCAGCGACGAGCCGTAATTGGCGAGGTCGGGGAGCGCACCGCCGACCGTCGGCCGCTCCATGATCCACACCGCCTCGCGGCCGCTGACGGTGGTGGGCGCGCGCGCGGCGGAGATCGAGGCGAATGCTCCGGTCGTCAGGTTCATGATGAAGAACCGTCCCGATGCACCGGAGAGCGAGGGCTCGTTGTCGCCGGTTCCAACCCACACTTCGGTGAAGATCTCGTCGCCGGGGCTGACGGTGAAATTGGTGATCACCTGCTCGGTCGGCTGTTGCGGCAGGAACTCGGTCCACGCGTAATAATTGGTCAGCGTGAAATGCACGAAGCCTAGATTGATGCTGGTGGCCTCCTGCTCGGTGCCGGCCTGCACCAGATCGGTGGTGCCGTCGCCGTCGAGTCCTACCCATAGTGCCGAGTAGGTCTTGATGCCCTGCTCGCCGGTCACGAACGGTACGTGCCAGGTGCCGGTGACCCAGTCGTAGGGGTCGCTCAAGCCCACGCCGCCGCCGATGGTGGGGCTGAACTGCAGCGAGCGCAGCCGCTCGAAGCCGCACCAGTTGGTGAAGTTGGCCGTCGAGTGCTTCTTGGCCTTGCCGTGCGTGACGTCGGGATTGCTCATCAGCTGCGGCTCGATCCGGTACCCCGGCATCGAGACGCAGCGCAACCAGGCGTTGAACGCCTTCGGCACTTCATCGGGATTGGGGCGCGATGGATAACCGCGCGCGAGCGCCGCTTGGTCGGTGAGACTCATTGCGTCGTCGGCCGACAGCGGCGGCCGCACGCGCACGTCGTGCCGCAGCGCCATGGGCTTCTCGAGCGGAGGCGCCGGCATGTCGGCGTTCGGCCCGACGCTCACACGCAGGTGCAGCGGATAGCGGACGACGGAGCCGTTCGCAGCGCAGTCGACTTCGAGGCGAGCAATGTCGTGCGTGATGGTCGAAGGCTGGACGTGAAAGCGAACGACACCCTCGCCGTCGGCGTATACCTTGAGGCTGTGCTTCGGGTCGTCCGTGCCCTCGGCGTGCACGCTGCAAATCGCATAGGGCAGCGTCCTGAGGGTGATCGGCGTGTGGACGAACGGGGCAACGCTGTAGCGTCGCGGTGAGGCAAGCTCGTTCGGTGCTTTTCGAGGCTGGATATTGCGGTCGTCTGGCACGATTGCTCCTCTGTCAAAATGTCGCGCGCGAAAGGTGCGCGGCGTTGTATTGCTGAGCCTTAAGCGCCGCGGATCGACTTCAGCCGATCGTGCTGAGCTTTTCGAAGGCGCCGACAGTAGGCGGCGCGTCGATCGATCTGCGCGAGCTCGCTGGCTCAACTGGGAACGACTGTAGCGATCCCTGTAGAACACAGCGATGGAATAGTCAGCCCGTCACATGTGAATATTCGCGACGCCGAAAGTCGCCGAAATACGTACAGTCGTGTGCGCTGCGTTGCGATTCGGCACGCCGCGGAAATCGCGGAGATAGTCATGGCAAGAAAAAAGATCTGCATTGCCCTCCAGGGCGGCGGAGCGCATGGCGCGTTCACCTGGGGCGTTCTCGATCGGCTACTCGAAGATGGTTCGCTAGAATTCGAGGCCGTGAGCGGAACGAGCGCGGGCGCGATGAATGGCGCGGTCATGGTCGATGCGCTGAAACGTGGTGGTCGGGCGCACGCGCGCGAGCGCCTGGAACGGTTCTGGCAGGGCATTTCCGAAGCGGGCGACAATATATTCAAGCCGGGCCGCATGCTCCCGCCTGTCTTCGGCCCAAACAGCGACTGGTCGCCAACGGCCCTCTGGTCGGACATGCTGTCACTCGTATGGTCGCCGTACAACAATCCGTTCTACCAGAATCTGCTCGCCCCGGTCATCGCCGGCGAGATTCCTGATTTCGGTTCCCTTAACGATCACCGGACGCCGTATCTCTTCGTGTGCGCGACCAACGTGAATACCAATCAGCGCAAGATCTTCGGCCCAGGTGAGCTCGACATCGACGCGGTGACGGCGTCGGCGTGCCTGCCCACGCTCTTTCGCGCCGTCGAGACGAATGGCGCGTCGTATTGGGATGGCGGGTACCTGGGTAACCCGGCGCTCTTTCCGTTGCGCAGCCCCTCTCTCACGGCGGATCTCTTGATCGTCTGGGTCAACCCGCTCAATCGCGCCACCCTCCCCACCAACGCGCGCGACATCCAGGATCGGCTGAACGAAATCACCTTCAACGCCTCGCTGGTGCAGGAAGTCGAGGCGATCGATTCGGTGAACGAGCTGAAGGGAAGCGCCGGGGCGCGCTCGCCTTACAAGCGCATTCGCCTGCACGAGATCAAGGACGAGCCCGCTCTCGCGGACTTGGGACTCGCCAGCAAGAGCAATACGGACTGGAACTTCCTGCGCGAGCTTCGCGATTTCGGTCGCCAGGCGGCCGAGCGATGGCTGAAGGCCGAGCTCAAGCACGTCGGGCGCAACTCAACCGCCGATTTGCACCGCATCCTGCGCCGCTTGAGCTCCTAGGACTCGAACGCGCGAAACGTCGGTACCGGGCAATTGAAGCGCGAACGATGGGCGGGATGTCTGCGCCACGGTCCGTGTTGATGGGCGCTGGACGATGAACCCGTCAGTCGCGTCCGGACCAGTGAACGACGCGGCGTTCCATAACGCGAAAGATCTGATCCAGCCCGTAACCCAGCGCGGCCATGATCAGCACGCCGACCAGCACGATATCGGTCTGGATAAAATCCGCGGCAGTCAGCGCCATCCATGCGATGCCGTCGCTGGTCGCGACCATCTCGGCGCCCACCAGCATGGTGACGCCAATGCCGACCGAAACGCGCAAGCCGGTGAAGATGCCGGGGAGGCTAGCCGGCAGCAGGACGCGGCTGAAGATGGTCGCCCGGCTCGCGCCGAGCGATTGCGCCGCCTGGATCCTGCGGATGCTGACCGCGCGCACCGCCTGCATCGCGGAAATCGAGATCAGCGGAAAGAGGGCAGCGATGATAACGATGGTCTTCGACAGCTCGCCGATGCCGAACCAGATGATGAACAGCGGCAGCAAGGCGAGCTTGGGGATCGGGCGCGTCGTCTCGATCGGCGGATCGAGGATCGCGCGCACCCCGCTGTGCATACCCATGAGCAGTCCGACGGGCACGCCGATAGCGACGCAAATCACGAATGCGACGCCGAAGCGCATCAGGCTGACCAGGAAGTGGTGCAGCAGCGTGTGACCCTGGTAGCCGCTATTCGCGAGCCTCATAAAGGTTTTGGCGACGGTCACCGGCGATGGCAGAAATGCGGGCTGCACGAGCGGCGCCCACAGACCGCTTCCGGTGATAGCGAACCAGAACGCCAGCATCGCAGCAAACGATGCCAGTCCGAGCCAGCGATCGCGGCGTGCGGTGCGCCGCGCGGGTAGAAGATCCTCGGTCAGATTTTCGGCGGCGGCTTCAGACACTTCGCTGCTACCTTTACTAGCGCTCTCACGCCGCGGTTTCCTGCCGCTGCGCCTCGAGCGACTCCTGGCGCAGGAGGCCGACGACGGTTCGCTTGGCCTCGGCGAATTCGGCGGTCGTGGCGATCAAGGGGTCGGCTTCGCGCGAGAAGCCGCAGGCAAAAGCCGCCTTGATCCGCCCCGGGCGCGCAGTCATCACCACCACGTGCGTGGCGAGGAACAACGCTTCCTCGATGCTGTGCGTAATCCACAGTACCGTCTTGCCGGTGCGCCGCCAGATGTTGCGGATCTCCTCCTGCAGCAGTTCCCGCGTCTGCTGATCGAGCGCCGCGAAGGGCTCATCCATCAGCAACACTTCAGGCTCATTGGCCAGCGCGCGGGCGATGCCGACGCGCTGCTGCATTCCACCGGAAAGCTCGTAGGGATATCGTTTATCGAAACCGCTCAGACCGACCAGCTCGATATAGCGCTCCGCGATGTCGCGCGATTCGGCGACGCTTTTTCCCAGCGCACGCGGGCCGAAGGCGATGTTCTCCAGGACCGACATCCAGGTAAAGAGCGCGCCTTGCTGAAACACGACGCCGCGCTCCGGTCCCGGTCCGGCGATGGGCCTGCCGTCGAGACTTGCGCGACCGGTGGTCGGCGTCTCGAATCCGGCGACGATGTTCAGCAGCGTGCTCTTGCCGCAGCCCGACGGTCCGACGATGGTCAAAAATTGTCCGGCGCCCACGGCGATATCGATGGGCTCGAGCGCCTGCACCGCATCCGCGCCTGACCCGAAGCGCTTGGATACGCCGTCGATCAACAACTTGGCGGCGCCGCGACGCGCCGGCGCGTCAAGCGCGATGGGTTCGATGGCCATTGCGCCTGGGTGTTGCTTGGATCACACCATTTTTGCCAGGAATGTCGAGTCCACGTACGGCGCCCAGCTCGGCGGTATCGTCGTCATCTGCTCGGCCGCCTTGAGAAACTCTGCCTGCGCTTGCAGCGTTCGCAGCACCCCGGTGTCCTTGGCGCCCGGCATTCCCATCCATTTTTCGCTCGCCAGCTCCTTCGGCGGAATCGAATGGAACGTGTTGATGTAGTCCATCGTCTTTTCCGGCGTCATCTGCAGATAAGGAGAGAGCACCTTGACGACCTCCTGCGGCTGCTTTTCGTACATGGTGCAGAGGCGGTCGTATTCCTTGAGGTACGCCAGCACCAGCTCGGGTTGCTTCTGCTTGAATTCGTCGCGCACGACGATGCCATCGAACACCAGCGTGCCGTTCGCCGCGAGATCGCCGGTCTTCAGCAGCAGCTTGCCGTTGTCGGCCAGCAAATCGCCCAGCACCGGGTGCCAGATGTAGGCGCCGTCGATGTCCTTGCGCTGCCAGGTCGCGAGGATCGAGTCGGCCTTGACGTTGACAAGCGTCAAATCCGTCGGCCCGAGACCGGCGGTCTTCAATCCGGCGAGCATCGCGAAGTGCACCGAGGTATTGAACGGCAATCCGATCTTCTTGCCCTTGAGGTCCTTGAGCGTGTTGATGCCGGCATCCTTGCGCACCGCGAGGCATTCGCTGTCGGTGATGTACTTCTCGACGTAGACCATCGACATTTTGATACCCTGTGCGAAGCCGACCACCATCGGCGACGAGCCGACATTGCAGATGTCCATGCTGTTGCCGGCGATTGCGGCGATAACCTGCGGGCCGCCGCCGACGGTGGCGAACTCGGTCTTGACGTTGCCGCCGAAGGCCTTGGCGAACGATCCGGTCGCCTTGCCCAGCGTCTGCGGATTGGCCGAGCCGAAGTGGCCGAGCACGGCGGTGGCTTGCTGGGCGAAAACGTTGTGCGAACGCAACATGGCGCCGCCGGCAAACGTGGCCACGCCCATGTTGGCGATAAGCTTGAGTGTGTCGCGTCGAGAAAAACTGCTGTTCATTTCATCTCTCCCTTCAGAACCGAATTCATTCGAGTGCGGTCGGATGTGCAACGTGGCCGGGACATCGTTGACTGTCGCGCCAGCGGTCACGGCATGACTGAAGCTCAGCGGGTGGACCAGTGTCGTACGCATCGGCACGAAACGCAAATCCGCGCGAGCGGCGCACCGCGTCGTAAAGGGATTTCGAGCGCATGACTTGCGCCGTCATCCGTTGTTGCGCTTCAGTACGTCACCTGCATTCTGCCCGCTTTTCCGCCCTCCGTCCGCACCTGCTCCACTGCCGCGCGCAGATCGCGCAGATAGTCCTCCATCGACGGCGCATGAAGCATCGACAGCATCAGATGCATGGCGCGGGGCTCGCGTACCAGACCCGGCAGCCATCCTTGCGCGGCCATCAATTCGGCCACGCGCAGCATGTCGACTTCGGTGGATGTAAAGCACAGGATCGACAGATCCGGCTCGCCGATGACCGTGAGCCCGATGCCCTCGATGCCGAGGCGGTACGCATGCGCGAGCTCCATGATCTGCCGCGCCGTGGTGACGTAACCGTGCTCACCCATGCCCTGCAGCGTGGCCCACGCGCCGGCGACCGCGCCACCTGGCCGTGTGCCGGCGAGCGCCGCGGTGGCGAACTTGCCGCCCGGCCAATCGTCCATCTCGAACGGCTGGCACGCGGCGCGATCCGCCGAGCGATAGAACACCGTCGACGCCGGTTTCGGACAGAACCCGAACTTGTGCAGGTCCGCCGAGATCGACGTGACACCCGGCACCGCGAAATCGAATGCCGGTACGGGGAAGCCAGCCTTCATCGCGAACGGCGCGATATAGCCGCCGACGCAGGCGTCGACATGCAGCCACAGCCCGCGCTCCTCGGCGAGGCGGCCGAGATCGGCGATCGGATCGATCGTGCCGTACGAGAAGCACGGCGCCGATCCGACCAGCATCATGGTGTCGGCGTCGATCGAACGCGCCATGGCGGCAACATCGGCGCGATAGTTGGACGCCACGGGAATTCGCCGCAGCTCGATGTCCATCAGTCGCGCCGCCTTGGTGAAAGCCGGATGCGCGGAATAGGGCAGAACGATGTTGCCGCGCTTGTCGGCGCGGCCGGTCAGGAGCCGGCCGTAGTCCCGGCACGCCAGGACTGCGGCGATGATGCTTTCGGAGCCGCCGGTGGTGAAAAAGCCTGCCGCGTCCTCGGCCGCATGAAACAACGAGAGTCCCATGGCGACGACGTCGTCTTCCATTTTCTTGAGCCCGTGGAACGCGCGCTTGCCGCCGAGCGCGTTCTCGGTGAAGAATTCGAGGAACGCATCGCGCCCGAGCGCCGCGATTTCTTCGTTGGCCCTGAACACGTACAACGGAACCCGGCCGCGTCGCCAGTCGATGTCGCCGGCGGAAAGCGACTTCATGCGCGCGAAGATCTCGGAACGTGAAAGACCGGTGGCGGGAAGAACGTTACGCATGAATCGCGGCCGCTAAACTCAGAATAATCAAGATGCCGCAGCGCTCACCACGAGTCAACCCGCCGGGTCATCTGCGACGCTGGTAGACTCGCACCGAACCGCGGCGTGAACCAGCGTAACCGCGTCGATCACGTTCGGCAACAAACGCAAGGAGATCCCGAATGGCGACTTCAAATCGCAAGGAAAGTCCGGGGAAGCGCCTTCGCGCCCTCATCGACGCCCCCGAAATTCTGGTATTGCCGGGCGTATTCGACGGATTCAGCACTCGCCTGGTGAGCAAGCTCGGTTACCCGGCGGCCTTTATCACCGGCAGCGGGGTGAGCGAGTCCCGCCTCGGTCAGCCCGACGTCGGGCTGTTGGGCCTCGACGAGAATGTCGCGGCGGCGCGCGCGATCGCCGCGTGTTCCGAGCTCTCGTTACTGGCCGACGGCGACACTGGCTACGGCAATGCGCTCAACGCGTATCACACCGTGCGCGCGTTCGAACGCGCGGGCGTCGGCGGGCTGATGCTCGAAGACCAGGTGTGGCCCAAGCGCTGCGGTCACATGAAAGGCAAGGAAGTGATCGCCGCCGAGGAAATGGTGCAGAAGATCCGCGCCGCTGCCGAGGCGCGCGTCGATCCCGATTTCGTCATCAAGTCGCGGACCGACGTGCTGGCGACGCACGGCCTCGCCGAAGCGATCCGCCGCCTGAGCCTCTACGCCGAAGCCGGCGCTGACCTGCTCTTTGCCGACGCGGCGATGTCGGCCGAGGACATCGGCACCATCGCCCGCAACGTGAGCAAGCCCCTGTCGGTCAACATGGGCTTCGGCATCCGCCAGCGGTCGACCACGCCCCTTCTCTCCGCAAGGCAGTTGCAGGACCTCGGCGTGGCGGTGGTTATCTATCCGCGCATGCTCACCGCCTGTGCGCTGATGGGCATGCAGCGCGGCATGGAGCTGCTGCAGCACTCGATCGATAGCGGCGCGGTGGTCGATCGCCCCGATGCGCTGGTTTCGTTCGAGGAGCTCCACGACATCATGGGCATGGATGAGATCGAGGACCTGGAACAAAGATTCCTCACTCGCGAGCAGCTGGAAACCAAGTACGGCCGCGGACGCGAGTCGTCGATCCTTCCTCGCGCCAAGCCGACGCCGAAACAGACCGCCTGAAACGCCCAGCCGAAGCAGGCCGAAGCGATCGTCGCGTCCGGCGACGCCGATCTGGTGGCGATGGCGCGGGCGATGCCCTGGAATCCGCGATGGCCGTGGCACGCGTCGGCGAGCCCTGGGGGCACAGATCTGGGCGCCGCAGCAATACTGGCGCGCCGCGCCGCGCGAATCCGCAAACGCGCTTGCGTATGCGAAAGTGGGCCGGCGGTAGAGCGCCCGCCGAAGGGTAGAATAATCGCTTCGATGCGAAGACGTTCCTTTGTTCACTCGGCGGCGCTGGCTGCGCTCGCCCAACTCGGAGGCAACCTCATGACGACTGCGACCGCGGCCGCGGCCGGGGACGTGGGCAATCCGCTGCTCGACGCGTGGACGGGACCGCACGGCGGCACGCCGCGCTTCGACCTAGTGAAAGTCGACGCGTTCAAGCCCGCCATCCTGAAGGCGATGGATTTGCACCGGATCGAGATCGCCGCCATCGCCGGCAACCGCGCCGCGCCGAATTTCGAAAATACCTACGCTGCGTTTGCGGATGCCGCGCGTCCCTTCGGCCGGGCGACGCAAATCTTTTACATCTACACGTCGACCATGAGCGACCAGCGCATGCAGGCGGTCGAGACTGAAATGGCGCCGTTGCTTTCTGCCTTCGGCGACGAAATCGTTCAGAACGAGGCGCTGTTTGCCCGGTTGAAGGCGGTATACGACACCCGCGCCAAGGCCAACCTGTCGCTCGAGCAGCAGCGCCTCGTCGACGTGGTCTACACCAACTTCGTGCGCAAGGGGGCGGCGCTGGGCAAGGCGGAAAAGTCGCGCCTGAAGGAGATCAACAGGCGGCTTGCCATCCTGTTCACGACGTTCCGTCAGAACCAGCTAGCCGACGAAGAGAATTTCACGCTCGTCGTCGACAACGAAGCCGACCTCGCGGGCTTGCCCGACAACCAGCGCGATGCGGCCGCTGAAGCTGCCGACGCGGCGGGTCAGAAAGGCAAATGGATCTTCACCAATACCCGCTCATCGATGGAGCCGTTCATCACCTATGCCTCGCGCCGCGATCTGCGCGAAAAGGGCTGGCGGATGTGGATCAGCCGCGGTGAGCATCCGGGTCCCCATGACAACAAGCCGGTGATTGCCGAGATCCTGCAACTCCGCGCCGAGCGCGCGAAGCTCCTGGGTTTCGCCACCCACGCGCATTGGATTCTCGACAACAACATGGCCAAGACGCCGGACGCGGCCATGGCGCTGATGATGAAGGTATGGAAGCCCGCGCTGGCGCGTGCCCGCGAGGAGATCGCCGATATGCAGGCGGTCGCCGACGGCGAAGGCGCTGGAATCAGGATCGAGCCCTGGGATTACCGCTACTACGCGGAGAAGGTGCGGAAGGCGAGATACGATATCGATCAAACGGAGGTCAGCCAGTACCTGCAGCTCAACAGAATGCGCGATTCGATGTTCTGGGTGGCGGACCAGCTTTTCGGACTGCAATTCGTCAGGATCGACGACGTCCACGGCTATCACCCCGACGTGACCGTGTACGAGGTTCGCCGCGACGGCAAGCGCGTCGGACTGTGGTACTTCGATCCCTACGCGCGCCCCGGCAAGAATTCCGGCGCCTGGATGAGCCAATACCGCACCCAGGAAAAATTCAGGACCGAGATCACGCCGGTCGTCTCCAACAATTCGAACTTCGTAAAGGGAAAAGCGGGAGAGCCGGTTCTGATCTCGTGGAGCGACGCGGTCACGCTGTATCACGAGTTCGGACACGCCCTCCACGGGCTCAACTCGAACATCAACTATCCGACGCTTGCGGGAACGTCGGTCAAGCGCGACTTCGTGGAGTTCCCGAGCCAGCTCAACGAGCACTGGCTGTCGACGCCGGAAGTCCTCAACCGCTTCGCGCTTCACCATAAGACCGGTAAGCCGATACCCGCCAACCTCGTGGCCAAGATCGAGAAGGCCAGGAATTTCGACCAGGGGTTCTCGACCGTCGAGTACCTTTCGGCGGCGATCTACGACATGAAGATCCACCTCGCCGCGACAGCGGATCGACCGATCGACGCCGGAGCATTCGAGAAGCAGACGATGGCCGAAATCGGTTGCCCGCGCGAAATCGTCATGCGCCACCGACCGACCCAGTTCAGCCACATTTTCTCGAGCGACGGTTATTCCGCCGGTTACTACGTCTACCTTTGGGCCGATACATTGACCACCGACACCTTCGAGGCGTTCATCGAGGCCGGCGGGCCTTACGACAAGGCCGTCGCCAAGCGCTACTACGAAACGGTACTGAGCGTCGGCAACTCGGTGCCTCCCGACGAAGCGTTTCGCCGCTTCCGGGGCCGCGATGTCGACCCGGAAGCGCTGATGCGCGAGCGTGGTTTCGTAGGAGCAAAGAGCTAGCGCAGGATCGCGTCACCCTTGCGTCACGCGATCATTCGGCAATAGCGCGAAAGATCTCCACTTCGACGACGCCGTCGATCAAGGCTTCCTTTTCCCGCCGCTCGCGGCACGCCGCGAGGTGCGGCGCCTTGCGATGCGCGTCGTAGGCGGCTTGGTCTTCGTACACCTCGTAGAAAAGGAACAGCTCGGGATCCTTGGTCGAACGGTGAAGACGGTAGACGAGGCATCCGGGCTCCGCGCTGCGCACGACGCCGATTTGTTCGGTGAGCAGCGCCGCCAGCGCATCGCCTTTGTCTTTCGCTGCCCGTAGCTTGGCGACGACCGTGAGTTCATTGGCCATGGATCTCGACTCCTTTTTTGTCATCGGCGCAGGCCGAAGTGCTGCGCATCGTACGATACCGAAAGTCCGCCTTCCGCGCTTGCCTCAGCGCCACGGACGGGAGACGCCGCGTCATTCGCGGCGTTGACGAATCCATCGCGCCACCGCAAAGTGGGCGCGTGGCCAAACGGAACAGTGCCGGCATTCTCCTCTATCGCGCTCGCGACGGGGAGCTCGAGATTTTTCTCGTGCATCCCGGCGGCCCGTACTGGAAAAATAAGGATGCCGGCGCGTGGTCGATCCCGAAGGGAGAGTTCGACGCGGACGCCGATCCGCTCGCGGCCGCTCAGCGCGAGTTCCACGAGGAAACCGGTTCCCGTATAAGCGGCGAATTCGTTGCTCTCAATCCGTTGAAGCAGGCGGCCGGTAAGCTCGTGCATGCGTGGGCGGTGCAAGGGGATCTCGCCGCAGCGTCGGTCGCAAGCAATACATTTTCGATGGAATGGCCGCCCAATTCCGGCAAACAGCAGGAATTTCCGGAAGTCGATCGCGGCGAATGGTTCACGATCGATGCGGCGAAGGAAAAAATCTTGAAGGGACAGCGCGGATTTCTCGAGCAGCTGCAGACGCGGCTTCTGGCTACGTGCTCAGCCGAACCTCCGCGCCCATCTCGAACGGCTGGTTCGTGATCGCCAAGGACTAGCACTCACGCTCATGGGGAGAGTTCCTATGCCTGCGCGGACGGCCGTGATCGCGTTCTTTGCGGCGATCGTTGCATCCGTAGCGCCGCAAGGCGTCGCGGCGGATTGGGCCGATCCGGCGAAGGTGCTCAGGATCGCGTTTCCGGTCGATGTCTCGGGACTCGATCCTGCCGGCACCCAGGAGACCTACGCGAGCCTGGTCGAGCAACGGATCTTCGACGCTCTCTACGTCTGGGACTATCTAGCCCGGCCGTACCGGTTCGTGCCGAGCATCGCGACCGGCATGGCGGAGATATCGGCGGACGGTCGGGTGTGGACGATCCGCATCCGGCCCGGGATCTATTTCGCGGATGACCCGGCCTTCGGAGGCAAGAAGCGCGAACTGACCGCGGCGGATTTCGTCTACGCCTGGAAACGCATCGTCGATCCCCGCGTCCGATCCCCCAACTCGGATCTCCTCGAACACAAGATCGTCGGGCTCGACGATGCGGTAGCCAAAGCGAAGGCTGCGGGTCGCTTCGACTACGACGCGGAGATACAGGGGCTGCGCACAGCCGACCGCTACACGCTGCGGCTGGAGCTGATCGCGCCCGACTACACGTTTCTCGAGCTCCTCGACGGTGCGCCGCTGCGCGCGGTCGCGCGCGAGGTGATCGACAAATACGCCGATTCGAGCGGCCGCGCGATGACCCATCCGGTCGGCACCGGTCCCTATCGTCTAAAGGAATGGCAGCCGGGTCATCGCATCATTCTCGAGGCCAACCCCGGCTATCGCGACGAGCGCTTTCCACCCGCGCCCGCGAACGCCGATGCAGCGATCAAGGTGGTTGCCGATTCGATGAAGGACAAGCGTTTGCCGCAGATCGGGCGCATCGAAATTGCGATTATCGAGGAAACGAATCCGCGATTCCTCCTGTTCAGCGCGGGGCAGCTCGACATGATGGACGTGCCCGGCGACATCGCACCCAAGATGATCGACAGCACCGGAAATCTGTCGCCTGAATACGCCAGGCGCGGCATTCGGCTCGAACGCGCGATGGAGCTCGCCGTCACCTTCGCCTACTTCAACATGGACGACCCGGTGGTGGGCGGCTACTCGCCGGAGAAGACCGCGTTGCGGCGGGCGATCTGCATCGCGTACAACCTGCCGGACGAGATCCGGGTCATCCGCAATGGACAAGCGCTGACGGCGACACAACCCATCCCGCCCGACGTCGATGGCCACGTGCGCGGATACAAGGGATTGGCGACCTACGACCCAGCCACGGCGCGCGCGCTGCTCGACAAGTTCGGCTATCGCGACCGCGACGGCGACGGATTCCGCGAGTTGCCGGACGGCCGGCCGCTCACCATCCACCAGCTTTCACTCGTCGGCGCGGTGTATAGGCATTACGACGACCTGTGGCTGCGAAGCATGCGCGACGTCGGCATTCGCATGGATTTCCAGGTACAGACTTTCCCGGAGGCATTCAAGGCCGCGCACGCGGGGCAGCTGCAATTCTCGAGCTTCGGCTGGAATGGCGATATCGCCGACGACTTCATGCGTCTTTTCTACGGCCCCTACGCCGGCGCCAGCAACCTCTCGCGATTCAGGAATGCCGACTACGACGCTCTCTACGAGAAAAGCCGCCGCACGGCCGACACCGGGGAGCGCAACAAGCTCTACGAAGCCATGACCAAAATCGTCTCCGCCCAGGCGCCGTGGTGCATGAACGCCAACCGCATCAGCAATACCGTCGTCGCGCCGCAGATTCGCGGTTACCGCAAGAACGTGCACTATTTCCTGACGCCGTGGCAGTACCTCGACATCGATACGGGTACGCGGACGCCACGGCCGTGAATCGGATCAGGGTTGGTACGTCGCAAGAAACAACGCGGCGCGTGCGCTACCGTCGTCAGTGACTCGCTTGGCCGTGTAAGTGGAGTGCCAGCGAGGGCCTTGCGCCTCGGGCAAGATGCCTTAGCGCGGCGGTCGCTTTGCCGATCTTGGGCGGCGACATTTCCGTGCCTCTCGCATCGCCGCCGCCTCCCATACTCACGGTGCCCGTCGCGGCATAATATGGCCTTCAGCCGCCGAGTCAGGAACGTTGAACATGAGCGAAGTCCGATCCACCACCGAGACCCTCGGTTTCCAGGCCGAGGTCAAGCAACTGCTGCACCTGATGGTGCACTCGCTGTACAGCAACAAGGAAATCTTCCTGCGCGAGCTCGTCTCGAACGCGTCGGATGCCTGCGACAAGCTGCGCTTCGAGGCGCTCGTCGATACCGCTTTATGGGAAAACGATCCCGAACTGAAAATCCGCGTCGCCTACGACAAGGCCGCGCGCACGCTCAGCGTGTCCGACAATGGCGTGGGCATGTCGCGCGACGAGGTGATCAGCAACATCGGCACGATCGCCAAGTCCGGCACGCGCGAGTTCTTCCAGAACCTGACCGGCGATCAGGCCAAGGACGCGCACCTGATCGGCGAGTTCGGCGTCGGCTTCTACTCATCGTTCATCGTCGCGGACAAAGTCACGCTCATCACGCGGCGCGCCGGGATGGGGACAGAGCACGGTGTGCGCTGGGAGAGCGCGGGCGAAGGCGAGTACACGCTGGAAGCCGTGACCCGCGAGGCCCGCGGCACCGAAGTGATCCTGCATTTGCGCGAGGGCGAGGACGAGCTCCTCTCGGGCCTTCGGCTGCGCTCGATCCTGCGCAAGTACTCCGACCACATCACCGTCCCGATCCTGATGAAAAAAGAGGAATGGGACAAGGACAAGGGCGAGCACGTCGTCAGCCACGAAGACGAGCAGATCAACCAGGCCTCGGCGCTGTGGGCACGGCCCAAGTCTGAGATCAGCGACGAGCAATACCAGGAATTCTATAAACACGTCGCCCACGACTTCGAGCCGCCGCTCGCCTGGACTCACGCGCGCGTCGAAGGCAAGCAGGAGTACACGATGCTCCTGTACGTTCCCGCGCATGCGCCGTTCGACCTGTGGGACCGCGACCATCGCCATGGCATCAGGCTGTACGTGCAGCGCGTTTTCATCATGGACGACGCGGAGCAGCTCATGCCGGCGTACCTGCGCTTCGTGCGTGGCGTGATCGATTCCAGCGATCTACCGCTCAATGTGTCGCGCGAGATCCTTCAGGAATCGAAGACCGTCGAAGCGATCCGCGCCGGTTGCGTCAAGCGCGTGCTGTCGCTGCTCGAAGACCTCGCCGAGAACGAAAAGGAAAAGTACGCCACCTTCTGGACCGAGTTCGGGCGCGCGCTCAAGGAAGGCGTGGCCGAGGATTACGCAAACCGCGAGCGCATCGCCAAGCTCCTGCGCTTCAGCTCGACCCGTGAGGACAAGGCGGACGAGAACGTGTCGCTCGGCGATTACGTGTCGCGGATGAAGGAAGGCCAGGACAAGATTTACTACATCACCGCCGACACTTTCGGCGCGGCCCGCAGCAGCCCGCATCTGGAGATCTTCCGCAAGAAGGGTGTCGAGGTCGTGCTGCTGCACGATCGCATCGACGAGTGGGTGATGGCGAATCTCACCGAGTTTGAAGGGAAGAAACTGCAATCGGTGGCGAAGGGCGACCTGGATCTCGGCAAGCTCGAGGACGAGGCGGAGAAGAAGGAGCACGAGAAGGAGGCCGGCGAGCTCAAGGGCCTGACCGACAAGATTGGAAAAGTGCTCGGCGAGAAGGTCAAGGAAGTGCGCGTCACGCATCGCCTGACGGGCTCGCCCGCGTGCCTGATCGCGGACTTGTCGGCGATGAGCACGAATCTCGAGCGGCTGATGAAAGCCGCCGGTCACAAGGTGCCGGAGACCAGGCCCACGCTGGAAGTGAACCCGCATCACCCGCTGGTGCGCGCGCTGAAGGACGAATCCGACGAGAACCGCTTCGCGGACTGGAGCTACATTCTTTTCGACCAGGCGGTGCTGGCGGAGGGCGGTCAACTCGACGAGCCGGGCGCATTCGTGAAAAGGCTCAACGAGCTGATGCTGTCGCTCGCAGGCAGCGGGTCGAAGATATGGACGCCCGGGAGCTGATCTAACGGGCGTGACCTGCGCCCGACGACGGAGAAGATTGCCCGCGGTGCGCACCGCCGTCTTCAAGAACCAGGTGAAACCTGATCCGAAAAAGGTCCGCGTCTGGGAGCAGCGCGCCCCGGCGTATGACCGGCTCTGCCGGCGCTGGGACATCTTCCCGCTGCTGTCCGGCCGCCTGATCGATCTGTTGCCGGAGAATCTGCAGGGACCGGTGTTGGACATCGGTGCCGGCTCAGGATTGACATCCGAGATCCTGCTCGCCCGCCGCCCGCACTGCCAAGCCATCCTCATCGAGCCGTCCGAGGCGATGCTGAATATCGCTCGCGTCAACCTGGCAGGACGTCCCGCGCAATTTCTTGGCATGGGTCTCGACCAAGCCGCCGCAGGCGACCTTCGTGCAGTCGCCGCGGTAGCCTCCGCGTCGATGCAGTTTCTCGATCTCGAGCCGGCCTTCGCTGCTTTCGCCCGTGTCGTCGAGCCGGGAGGCCATCTGGCCTTCAACCTCTGGTGGCATCACTGGGAAAAGACGGCGGCCCTGAAGTGCATGACTGGATGGATTTCAGCTGCCCAGGCCGCGTGCCTCCAGGTCCACCTTCCACCACCCGCCGCCGATGCTTCGTCCCCGCCGAAAGCGAAGACGCGAAGGGAGCTGACGAGCGCCTCGCGCGAGCATGGCTTCCAGCTTGTCGCCGAGCATCGCGACGAATATCCGACGCCGATCGGCTTTGGCGTGGACTTCGAAGCCATGGACAAGGATTGGCCGGTGAAAGGATGCCGGCACGAGGATCGAACGGCCTTGCTGGATAAAATGCACGAGCTCGCGCAGGGGCAATCGGAGATTCTGGTCTCCACTCGCTTCTTGTTTCGAAGGAGCACGAAAGACCGCTGACCCAATCATCCCGGGAGGAAAGCGCGGTCAAGGCCATCCGATCTCGTCACTCGGGCAACCGCTAAGTCGGTGCGAACGGCGGGAGCTGTCCCTTACTCTACCGCTTCGTCAGCGTCAGGATCGTTCCCTCGCGCTTCATGTCCACGCGATTGAGAAAGCTCATGCCGAGCAAGGCGATGGGCAGGCTGTTGCCCTCCGTGACGACCGCGTCGACGCCATGCACGGCCAGTTCGCCAACGCGCACCGTGTCAAGCTTGAGACGATAGGCGACCATTTCGCCGTTGGCCGTTTCCATCGTGACTTTCTGCCCGTTGCGATAGTCGAGCCCGAGGCGGGTCGCCTCTCGGGCGGGAAGGGTGATGAACGTAGCGCCGGTATCCACGGCAAATCGGACCGGCATACCGTTCACTTCACCATCGGTGACCATATCGCCGCGTTCGTTCGTGGGGACCGTCGCGCGGTTGGCCGCGGTCGCGTAATTGGCCGCGGTCGGGGAGGCTGCCGCGGTCGCGGAGTCGGCTGCGGTTGCGGGGCTCGCCTGCTTTCGCGCACGGCCCATTGCGAGCTCCACCCGTCGACCTTGGATATCGAACGTTGCGGCATCGCGTCCCACCGACAGCAGGGTGACGTTGTTGCGAGTCTTCTCTCCAACGGAAAGCGTTTGCAGGGCGCCGCCTTCGATCTGCACGACGGCCTTGTTCGGGAACAGGCCGACAACGTTGATGTCCAGCGCGGCTGCACCGGTCGAGACCAGCAGGCCGAGCGCTATCGAAGCAATGCGATGGTGACAATTCATGAGTGAGATATGCGCTCGATCGATTAGTGATTCTTTTTTCGGGTCGCCCAGCGGGAGCAAGGCCAATCCCGTGTCTGCGCAGGCGGGTTTTGAGCAATGGCAGATTTCTTTATGCACATGTCATGCCAGCGCAGGAATTTCCTTTCAAAACAGCCCCACGAGCACTTGACCTCGGAATAGCGCACCTTTACCGACGCGCTGAGCGTCGGGCTCGCGCAATGCGCGGCACCTGTTCATGAGGATCGGGCGCGACAGTCTCAATGCACTCAACCTGGCGCTGCTGTTGGGTTCGGCCTTCGGAGTAGCTTTTGGTGTTCCGTCGTAAACTACCGTCGGGCCAGACGGAAAAACAGCGAGGGACGTAGCGTGCCATCCACAACTCCACCAATGGTCGATACACGTCAGACGTGCTGCCATCCTTCTCGTCCACAGGCCGCCCGGCAACTGCGATCGGCTGCTCGAATACAGCAGCCCATGACTGGCTCGCGGTTTTCCGTGCCGCCCGCGACGTTCCTTGGCAACGTTCCAGGCGCGGATAACTCGGAAGCCTTGTAGCGGTTCGCGTTTCTATTGCTGGCCAAGAGCGGCTGCGCCAACGCATGAGCCCTGAACGCTGGCGACTGACGCATGCGCTGCTGCTCTCGCTGCTGATCCACACGTTGCTGTTGAGCCTGACCTTCGGTGGCCAGGGATTTTGGCTTCTGAGCTTCCACTTCCCTTGGCAGGATCGACGGATCGAAGTACCCGATCTGCGCGTGGTACTCGTTCCGGCGCCGGTCACGGCCGCGGAGCCGGTGGTCACGCCGGCGGCGGCGCCATCGCCGCAGGCATCGGTCGAGCAGCCTGTTGCCAGTGAGCAGGCGGTGACACTATCCGTGGCCCGTGCGCCGACTTCGGCGCGGACTGCAGCAGCCATCGTGTCGGAAGCCAATCCGAGCGCAAAGACCAATCGAAGCGCAAAGACCAATCCCAGCGCGAAGACCAATCCCAGCGCAAAGACCAGTCCGAGTGCGACCAATCCGAGCGCAAAGACCAACCCAAGCGCAGAGACCAATCCAAGCGCAGAGACCAATCCAAGCGCAGAGACCAATCCAAGCGCAGAGACCAATCAAAGCGG